>JAIRVY010000154.1 GCA_031253655.1 Bacteroidales bacterium | reverse complement strand
ATGTTCAAAATCAACTAAATAACAGACCAAGAAAAAAATTAGGATTTATGACTCCAATTGAATATTTTTCCTTATTTCGCCGAAACAAAAAAGTTGCATTTGTGACTTGAATGTGCCTTTATTTTATTTTAGTCTGTTTTAATAAAAAAAGCAATGAACAGATGTTAAATGCTTATTTGTATTTGATTTTATTTTCGTTTGCTAATATCGGGCTCTACCTTGGAGCTTAATGGTTAATTAATTTTGATAATTGTTGGAACACAATAAGAAAGAACATCACTTTATTGCTTCACTACCCCGCCCGCCTTCGGCGCGCACCCCTTCAAAATTTGAAGGGGATTTTCCCTTCGTTCTAAAACGCCGTTATAGAACAAAATATTTTTCTTGCACTAAAAAAAAAGATTTAGCCAATCGCGGCAAAAATATAAATCGCATTATTCTTTTTTTATTTTTGCGGTTTGTATTGGAAACAATTATTAATATTGTAAATTATTGTATATGAAGATTTTAGTTTTAAATTGCGGAAGTTCTTCGATTAAATATCAATTGGTGGATATGCTTAAAGATGCCGAAATTATGGCAAAAGGGATTGTTGAACGGATAGGTTTGGATATGGGCGTATTTACCCATAAACCCAGATATTGGGATAAATACTCCATTCAAACGCCCATTTCCGACCATGAAACCGGTATTAAATTGATTTTAGAGGCTTTGTTGGATGAAAAACACGGGGTAATTCCTTCGTTGGATGCAATTCATGCGGTTGGACACCGTGTGGCGCACGGGGGTGAATTTTTTCACGAAAGTATGGTGCTGGGTGAAAATGAGGTGGAAGAGATTCGGAAACTTTGCGAACTGGCTCCGCTACACAATCCCGCAAACTTGATGGGAATTGAAGTAATGATGAAAGTGCTACCCAATGTGAAACAGGTGGGCGTTTTTGATACCTCTTTCCACCAAACTATGCCCATTGAAGCCTTTTTGTATGCTATTCCATACAGGTATTATGAAGAAAACAAAATTCGCAGATACGGATTTCACGGCACAAGTCATAGATTTGTAGCACCAAAAGCGGCAGAAATACTAGGAAAAAAATATGAAGACCTCAAAATTATTGTGTGCCACTTGGGCAATGGAGCTTCGATATGCGCTATCAAAAACGGAGTATCTGTGGATACTTCTATGGGATTCACACCGGTGGAGGGCTTGATTATGGGTACCCGCTGCGGCGACTTAGACCTCGGTGTATTACTCTATATTGCTGAAAAAGAGGGAATGGATTTCAAAGCAATGAACGCCTTTATCAATAAAAAATCGGGCATTGCTGGAATTATTAACGGAAGTTCCGATATGAGAGATATTGAAGCGGGTTGCAATGCCGGAGATGAACGCAGTATCACCGCATTCAAAACTTACTGCTACCGTATAAAAAAATATATCGGTGCGTATGCTGCCGCAATGAACGGTGTTGACCTCATTGTGATGACCGGCGGAGTAGGAGAAAACGATATTCACGTAAGGTCTGAAGTTCTGAGTAATTTGCAGTATTTGGGTGTGGACTTTGATCCCGAAGTTAACAACGTTCGCGGTGTTGACCAACTACTTACTAAACCCGACAGCAAAACTGCCGCCATGGCAATTACCACCGACGAAGAATTGGTTATTGCAACCGATACACTGAATTTGGTGCAGTAAATGGGAAAAAACAAACTAAAACGTTTTGCAGAAAACGAAACTTTTACTAATCTTTTTCAACATACTGATTTTAATGTAAAGGAAGCAACTTTTCCGATGAGAGGAAAATGGCATTCCGAATATTTTTGCAACAACAATCCCATTATTTTGGAGTTAGGTTGCGGGCGTGGGGAATATACCATCGGAATGGCTGAACGATTTCCCGAAAAAAACTTTATCGGTATTGATAGAAAAGGCGCAAGAATTTGGCGCGGCTGTAAAGATGGTATAGAAAAAAAACTTAATAATGTTGCTTTCTTACGTATCAAAATTGAAGATGTTGAACATTATTTTGGAAGAAACGAAGTATCTGAAATTTGGGTTACCTTTCCCGATCCACAGCAAAAAAAAGAGAGAAGAAGGTTAATCTCTCCCAAATTTTGCTCAAAATATGAAAAAATATTGGTTCCCCATGGTATTATTCATCTCAAAACCGACAGCAGAGAACTATACGAATATGTAGTTGAAACCTCACCGTTAGAGCACTGGGTTCTCATCAACAAAATTGATGACATACATAACAATGTGGGAGAGGACTCTATTTTGAATCAAATTCAAACCTTTTACGAAAGAAAGTGGATAGAGGAAGGTAAGGTTATTTCATATATTTCTCTCACTATTTCGCCTCATCAAACACCTCCATATTACTGATATCAGTTCCGTTAATATCGAAACGTATGAAAGTGATATGGGTGTGGGGTCCGAACTTGCCGCCACCGCCGGGGTTCATAAAGAGCCAGCCGTTTTTTGCGTCATTAATAATTTGTAAAATATGGGAGTGACCTGCCACAACAATAGTGGGTTTTGCATTTTTAATCTGGGGCAATACGTTGTAATCGTAATATTTAGGGTTTCCAACAATATGTTTTAGAAAAACCGTATGTTCCTCACATTCAAATACTTCAACTTCTTCATGTTTACCTCTCACTTCCCAGCCATCGCAATTGCCGTAAACAGCCCGTACTTTAGTTATGGCAGACAATTGGTCCATAATATCGGTAGAGCCCATATCTCCCGCGTGCCACACCTCATCGCATTGCTCAAAAAAATCAAATATCTTCGGATGTATAAACCCGTGTGTATCTGATAAAATCCCAATTTTCATTGGTTAGTTTTTACTAATTTTCTTAAAAACATCTCCTTTTTCGGTAGTTAACCTTATGAAATACACACCTGAGGATAAATGGGAGATGTTGATGAGATGATGAGATGATGAGATGACTTGAAGATTAAATGATTGTTTTTTGCCAAACATGTCGTATATTTCCACACCATCAACTCTTAACTCTTCACTCTTAATTCTTAACTCGCCTGTGGTTGGGTTCGGAAAAACATTAATATAGTCGTCACATTCATGAATACCAACTTGAACAGAATAGGTAGCAGAGGCTACTTCACTGGGTTCCATTCCGGATTTAAAGGCTTTGGCCTTCATAACAGTAGTGCCTTCAGCAATCTCTATGGGGTTATTATACAGAATATCTTGCTCAGTTGGGGTATTCCCATTCAGCGTATAGAAAATTTCAGCACCTTCGGTAGTACAGTTTATGGTTACAATTACAACGGAGGTGAAAGAACCTCCCTCAGGGGTGAATGTTGGAACTGCCACTTGGTCAGGGTTTGGAAATTTATAGGTTGTAGAAACAATAACACTTGGATTTAGATCTGTGTGGAAAGCTCTTGTTTTTACTGTGGTTGTTTCGGTAATTGTAAAAGCAGTGGTGAAAAGTGTAGATGTTTCTTTAGGTTCCGTGCCGTCTGTGGTATAATATATTTTTGCGCCGGCGGTAATACAGGTAATAGTTACAGTTACGGGTTCGGAATAGTTACCGCCGGCGGGAGAGAATAGCGGTGGCTCAACCACTGAGCCGGGGAGGAAAATATCATCCTCATAGCGAGGACAAATTTCTTTATCTGCGTTATAAGGGATGGCAAAGCCTGCCACGTGGTAGGGTTTACTCGGATCGGTTTCGTAGCCTGTAATATTTCCGAAATGGTTTCTACAAATCATCACATCACTTCCTTGATGGATATTGATATTTCCTGCAGCACCGGTTCCAAAAGTACCCGCATCAAATGTAACACTTTCTATAATAAGTAATTGCGATTCATAAGTAGCAAAGTTAGCTAACAGTTCTACCATAGTTACTACTTTTGGCAACACAGTTGTTCCGGGTGTTCCTGCTGCAGTATTAATAGAAGGAACAAGTTGGTAAAGTTCGTTGAAAATGCCATGTGTTCCGATAATTCCCCCGCTAATAATATCTCCGTTGTTATAAGTAGATGTAATAACTGGAGTAGCGTTATCATAAATCATTAAACCGGCTGTTTCATCTTTAATAAAAATATTCCTACCAGTTCTGTACACAAAAGTAACATCGCCGGTAATTTTATATAGTGCGCCAGTAGTGGCAGCCTTAAAAGCAGCTATATTTGCAACCGGAGCGGGGAATGTAAATGTTGCGGTCTTAGTAGCACTTTCAGTCATGCCGGTTTTCCATGCTTTTGCTTTGAGGGTAGTTGTTGTTGAAATAGTTATGGGGTCTGTGTAAAGTGTACTGTTTTCTGTTGGTTCTGAGCCATTAGTGGTATAACGTGTTGTAGCGCCCTCTGTTGCACAGAAAATTGTTACAGTTTGAGATGTAAAAAAACTCCCGCCATTTGGAGAGATAGCAGGCGTGGAAACTGTATTAGGTGAACCTCCATAGCTCGTTACACAAATATTATCAATATTTACTGAATTTGAAGTTCCCGATTGTTTATATTTAATGATTCTCATTCTTACATTTCCCGAGATGTTAACAGTTACATTGAACTGTTGCATTTCGCCAACGCTTGCCCAAGTAGGTGCAGTAACGGAGTTGTTGTCGGGAGACAGCCAGGTAGCCCCACCATTAGTAGAATATTCAACAAAAACTTTACCTCCTGAGTGTGAGCTATAAGAACCATAGTAAAAACTTACCTCTCCAATTCCATCTGTCATGTCAAATTGCATTTCAATAACGTTGGCACCTCTGGTGTTTTCTCCTGTTATGATAAGTGCAGTGTCATTATTATTTGCTCTTAGTCTAATAGATTTTGTGTCAAGAAATCTGTCATTTGCATCCATTGTGGAATATCCAACAATCCACCAATTTCCTGCGGGTGTGGCAACAACTTTTCCTAAGTATGCTGCATTTTGACTCATATTTTCAAAGTCTTCAAACAATGCACAGTCTCTGCTGTTTTGCGCGTTTACAAAAAAATTGCAAAACATTAATAATGTTGCAATTAAAATACCTGATAAAATGTAATTTTTTTTCATATAAGTAATAATTAATGATGATATCGATGGCTGCGAAAATATTTATTTTTTTGTATTCCAAGAAAAATTTATATTATATTAACTCTTTTTTTATTCACTTCTCAATATACTCAAATTTTCTCACTTTGGCTTCTACATTTTTATTAATCAATTATTTAAGGTATTATTTTCAATCCAACGAAGAAGCAAGAAAATATATTTGCATTAAAGATAACTCTACTCATAAAGCAAAATTTTGGTTAGAACCTGAGGTCGAAACCACTGCTGAATCTGAAATAAAGTACGATACTACACAGTAATTTCACCTCTCAGAGAAACTCCCATATAGTGCTTCAACTCTTCATTAGACAACCCTTCACCCAACAAGTACATCAGTTTTGCCACGGCTGCTTCGGTAGTGATGTCGTGTCCGCTGACCACACCGATTTTTTTTAGCAACATACTCGTTCCGTATCGTCCAATCTCAACGGTTCCTCCTCCTTTACACTGGGTAACGTTTACCACTACTATTCCTTTATTCACAGCCTCTTCCAATATGGAAATAAATTCAGGCTTTGAAGGCGCATTTCCCGAGCCAAAAGTTTCCAATACCACTGCCCGCAACCCTTCGGTAACAAAAACTGCCTGCATCGCTTGTTTGTTAATACCCGGATAGAGTTTAATTATGGCTATGTTTTCATCCAATTGGGTGTGCAATTTCAATAAATGATCGGTGGTAGAGCGTATAAAAGCATCGTTGTATTTGATATGCACGCCTACTTCTGCCAATTTGGGATAGTTTGCGGAGTGAAAGGCGTTGAAATGTTCTGCATTATCTTTATACACACGATTTCCTCTAAAGAGCGATTGTTCGAAATAGATACATACTTCGGGAACTCTAGGTTTATCAGTTTTTTTAGCAGCGGCTATCTCAATGGAGTTGAGGATATTCTCGCGACCATCTGTGCGAATTACCCCCAACGGCAGTTGTGAACCTGTAAGAATTACCGGTTTTGACAAATTTTCTAATAAAAAACACAACGCCGAAGCCGTATAAGCCATTGTATCCGTACCATGAAGCACTACAAAACCATCGTAATTTTTGTAGTTTTCATAAATTAATGTTGCCAGAAGTACCCAAAACTCCGGATTTGTGTCAGAAGAATCTATAAGCGGAAGCATCTCAATAAAAGAGATTTCGGCATCTATCAACCTTAGCATTGGCAATTGGGTATAGATATCTTCAAAGTGAAACGGTTCCAGTGCGTTGGTTTCGGGATTCATCATCATCCCGATAGTCCCGCCGGTGTAGATTACTAATATTTTGGATTTATTTGGCATTTATTTTAGGTTATAATGTTTAAGATTTAATATTTAATACTTGAAATTAAATACATTGAAAGCCGCTTAAGGAACGTGAAGAATAAATATCTGCATATATAGCGTGGATTTTCTGTTCTAAATCATCAATTTTTTTCACCATTTCGGCATAAAAGCAAAAGGAATATGCTCCAGTGTATGTTGTTCTCCGCTAAAAACAATGGAAATAATATCAAAACGTACTTCCAGCTGAATCCTGTGTTTTAGAACGTAGTGATGGGCGGCGCGTATAATATTACGCTGTTTTTGTGTAGTAACAGACTGTTCGGGATTTCCATACAAGCTTCCCGAACGGGTTTTTACTTCACAAAAAACGATAAATTCATCATTTTTCGCAATAATATCTACCTCCAAGTGATTCGATTGCCAATTCTTTTCCAAGATGGCGTATTGGTTCTTTTTGTAAAATGCAAGGGCCAATTCTTCCCCTTTGCGTCCAAATTGTTGTTTATCTGTCATTTCTCGCTTTTGAGTGTACCACTAAATAGGTACATAATCCCACAAACATTACAATTGACAGCAGGTTGAACGGCACAGAATCAATGTAGTTTGCGGATATTGTGGTTGTTACACCGCCATATTTCAAAATAGCACTAATAACGCCAAATATAGCACCACCCGCCAGCAATCCCGATGCTATAAGCGTTGCTTTTTCTTTGCGGGCTTTGTTAAGTAATTCGTCTTTGCTTCTGGTGCTTACTAACCACGCTAAAAATCCACCTATCAACAACGGAATATTCAGTTGCAGCGGAATAAACATACCTAGCGAAAACGCCAATGCTGGAATACCGATGCGGTCTAAAACAATAGCTAAAATGGCGCCGATAATATAGAGAATCCACGGAGTTTGTCCGCCAAACATCAAAGGTTTGATAATTGCCGCCATTGCATTTGCCTGTGGTGCTACCAACGAATTTTCTCCGGTATAGCCGTATGTTTTAGAAAGAATCATAATCACAAAACCTACTGTTAGTGCTGAAACCAGCGTTCCCACAAATTTCAATGCCTGCTGTTTCATTGGGGTGCTCCCAATCCAGTAGCCTACTTTCAAGTCGGTTATAAATCCACCTGCCATCGCTAATGCCGAGCAAACAATACCACCCACCACCAACGCCGTGATAATTCCGGTTCCTCCGTGCAATCCTACCGCAGAAAGTATAAACGACGACAAAATCAGTGTCATCATCGTCATTCCCGAAACGGGGTTAGTGCCTACCGTTGCAATGGCGGTTGCCGCAACGGTGGTAAACAAAAATGCGAAAATGAAAATTACCAAGAGTCCGATTAAGATTTGGGGTAAATTCATTGACAATCCACCGGTTAGAAAAAAGGCAGCAATCATAATGGCTACGCCCAAAAATCCGAAAAGGATAATACGCATAGAGATATCTCTTTGGGTGCGGGCTACTTTTGTTTGCTCTTCCGTAGCCTTTTTGGGAGATGCAAATACCAATCCTAAAGAACGTTTAATCACTCCGGCAGACTTAATCACGCCGATAAATCCTGCCATAGCAATACCGCCGATACCGATGTAGCGTGCAAATTGCGAGAAAATAAGTTCCGGTTCCAGCGTACTCATCAACGTGCCGTCCGGCATAGTGCCATATTGTCCCAACAGCGGTACAATAAACCACCACGACAAAAACGAGCCTGCACAAATAATTGTAGTATATTTCAATCCGATAAGAAAACCTGTGCCGAGCAACACGGTACTGGCGTTCATTTTAAACACAAATTTATAATTAGTGGCTAATTGAGTACCCCATTCGCACATTCGGGAGGAAATATTTTCTGCCCAACATTGAAAGTTGGTCATCAAAAAATCATAAACCCCGCCAATTGCGCCTGCAATGAGCAGAAGTTGTGCCTGTTTCCCTCCTTTTGCGCCAGAAACTAATATCTCGGTGGTAGCCGTAGCCTCTGGAAATGGATATTTGCCGTGCATTTCGGAAACAAAATATTTCCGGAACGGGATGAGAAACAAAATTCCCAAACAGCCTCCAAATAACGATGCTAAGAAAATCTGGAAGAAATTCACGTGAATCTCAGCGCCTAAAACGGGGTCGGTCTCTTTAATGATGTAAATAGCGGGTAAAGTAAAGATTGCCCCTGCTACTATCACCCCTGAACTGGAGCCGATAGATTGGATAATCACATTTTCCGACAATGGACTTTTTCTTTTCGCAAGGGCAGAAACACCTACTGCAATGATGGCGATGGGTATTGCCGCCTCGAAAACCTGTCCGAAACGTAATCCTGAGTAAGCAGTTGCGGCAGAGAAAATGATAGCCATAAGTATTCCCCATACCACAGTCCAAGCGTTTATTTCGGGGTATTTTTTGCTGCCCAGCAAAATGGGATTATACGATTCATCCTCTTTCAATTCTGTGTAAGCATTGTCGGGTAATTTAATCTCTTGTTCTTCAATGTATAAATGCTTTTCGCTCATAAAAGTTTTTTTTATTTTGTAACGTGCAAATTAACATTTTTTTTACAAAAGTTGAGTGCTTGTGTTCGAGATTCCACACTACGTTCGTAATGATCTGTATATTGACAGTGTAAAAGTAACTGCTATCTCTTCTACAGCAGCGGAAAATGACTGGACGAAATGGGTCTATACTTTTGAAAAAGGTCGCCACGAGTTTAAATGGAAAGTAGAAGGGATAAGAAAACATATTTACGCGGTAAAATTCTTTGAGATAAAATAATCTCTACCTCTCCAAAATCAATATCTCTGTCCTCCGGTTTTTAGCACGATTTTCTTCCGAATCGTTGGGCGCCAATGGGCGTTCCTTTCCGTAGCCGGTAAATGAAAGTCTGCCCACATCTATTCCTTTATCAACTAAATAACGATAAACAGTGTGCGCTCTACTCAGGGATAGTTTTTGGTTGTAATCCTCCGAGCCTTGATTGTCGGTGTGTCCGCTTATCTCTATCTTAACTGTTTTATTGTTAAATAAATAGTCGAACAGACGTTGTAATTCCGAATATGAATCGGGTAGCAGATTCGATTGGGCAAACTCGAAAAAAATGTTGGGTAGGATAAAAGTATCCCCAATTTTCACACTGTCGAAGGCGTCGGTAACCGTCATAATATTTTCCGAATTCTCTTTATTATCAACTATAAACAATGTTGGCTCCGGGCGCAGCGATTCTTCCAACTCAAAGCAGTAGATATCTAACCCGCCAAATCCTCCTATTCTATCAGAGGCAAAATAGGCGGCATTGCCCTGTGCGTTAATAAAAATCCCCATTTCATCGTGATAAGAGTTTATAGGGTAACCCAAATTTTTTGGGATACTCCACGCTCCATTCGGTTGTAACTTTGAATAAAACAGGTCTTTTCCACCCATTCCCAGATGTCCGTCGGAAGAAAAATAGAGTGTTTTTTGGTCGAAATGGATAAATGGAGAGAGTTCGTCGTAAGGGGTATTTATCACTTTTCCCAAGTTAACCGGTTCGGAAAAAACGCCTTCCGTAATCATTTCTGTTTCCCAAATATCTATCCCACCGTAACCACCCGGACGGTTGGATGCAAAATAGACGGTTTTTCCATCTGCAGAAACCGAAGGTTGTGATTCCCAAAACCTTGTGTTCACTTTTGATCCGCAGTTTTTAGGTTCACTCCAACCCTCTACCTCTCTTTTCGACCAGTAAATATCACAACTGCCAAATCCATGTTCTGCATTACAAATAGTAAAGAACAAATATTTTCCATCGGAGGAGATAGACTGCGCCCCCTCATTGTATCCCGTATTGACCGGTTTTTCCAATTTAGTTCGTGGTTGCCAGATTCCTTTTTGCTGCACACTGCTGTAAATATCTTCCTCTTGTTTGCAATGTCTGCACACTGTTTGGGCATCACTAGGACGGCGCACTGTAAACAAAATCTCCTTGCTGTCGCCGGTTAAGGCAGGGTGATATTCATCCCACGAGGAGTTAATATTTTCCCCCAAATTTATGGGAAGCATATTTGTGGGATATTGCATCGCGGCAATTCCGAAATTACATTGCTCTAACTTCCATTTCACGAAAAACTTAGCATTGTTGTCTGTTTTTTGGTAACATTTTTCCAAAATGAGCTGCGCTTTTTCATAGTGGTGTTTCGCCATCTCTGTTTCTGCTTTACTCACAGACTTTTGGGTATTTTTTGGCAGTTGGGCGAATAAAGCTGAAGAGCAGAAGAACAGAAATGCAGAAAAAATATATCTTAAACCCTTATTCTTAAAAGCTCCATTAGTGGTAGAAAGTATGTATATTCTCAATTGTTTCGTTGAAAATATTTCCATAAATAGTTAATATTTGAATAATTACAATTGCGAAAAAAACTGTAACTAAATTTTTCGCGAAGATAATGTTTTTATTATATAATCCATAAAATTCTATTTTCGCGCATCGTAAAAAATAAATGCAACAATCTACACAAAATATCATTTCGGTTTTCAGTTTCAAACGGGTAATCATCCCCATAGGAATAGGAATTGCCTTTTCTGTTTACTCGCTTTATGCTTCAAAATTCGATATAAGTGTGCTGAAAGGAATTGAGGTCAGTTTGAAGTATATCCTTTTAGCATTGGTTTGTATGTTGATGCGCGATTTGATGTATATCATCCGCATACGACTTTTAACAGAAAAACAACTGAGTTGGACCGACAGCTGGCATGTAGTAATGCTTTGGGAGTTTGCCTCTTCGGTAACACCGGCAGTTGTGGGTGGCTCTGCGTTTGCCATCTATTTTCTCTATCAGGAACGCCTCTCGGTGGGGAAAAGTACCGCTATTATTCTCACTACCGTAATGTTGGATGAAATCTTTTATATACTTGCTGTTGCTTTGTTACTTTTTATAGTAGGCACCAATTTGGTGCCCTTTGGCAGTGCATTACCCTTCAACCCGATGCTCTTCTTTTTCTTAGGCTATGTTATTATTATTGCTATGACAACAGGGATAACGTTAGGTATTTTTGTTGCACCAAAGGAGATTAAGATATTATTACTCAAAATCTTCTCATTTTCTATTTTTAAAAAATGGAAAAATAAAATGGAAAAAGTGGGCGATGAATTAATATTAGCTTCTGTGGAACTAAAAGGGAAGCCTTTCGGATATTGGGCAAAAGCATTCACAGCCACAGCACTAACCTGGATAGCACGTTTTATGGTACTCAATTTCATTATTTTAGCTTTCAACCCGGAATTAGGGTTTAAAATGATGCAGCAGATGCTGTTTTTTGCCAAACAATTGGTAATGTGGGTAATTCTGTTGATTAGCCCAACTCCGGGTGCCAGCGGAATTGCCGAAATAAGTTTTTCCGCTTTCTTTATGAATGATTTTCCGGAATGTACACACGCTGCGGTTGCTGTACTATGGCGCGCTATTTCTTACTATCCCTATTTGGCTTTGGGGCTAATCATTTTGCCGGTATGGTTGCGGAAATTGCAGAAAAAATATTCGCTTTTTTTGTGAATATTGATAAAAAATATTATTATTTTGCGCCAAACAAAAAATCAAGATTGAAAGTTGAATTTTCAGAAATACGCAAAATAGCAATTGTTCTATTTTAATAAATCAAACCACTATGATAAAAGAAATTCTAAAAACTCCTGAAAAATTTGGCATCGGAAGCCACATTGAAGTAAAAGGCTGGGTGCGAACCAAACGCGGAAATAATGCAGTGGCATTCATTGCTTTAAACGACGGCTCTATTGTACACAATATCCAAGTTGTTGCCAACCTTGCCAATTTTCCTGAAGAATTGATGAAACAAATTACTACCGGAGCCTGTTTGCGCGTTGTTGGAAAATTAGTAGAATCTCAAGGACAAGAGCAATCCGTTGAAATTCAAGCAGAAGAGATTGTGATTTACGGTACTGCCGATCCAGAAACCTATCCGTTGCAGAAAAAAGGACACAGTATGGAGTTCTTGCGTGAAATTGCGCACCTGAGGCCCCGAACAAACTATTTTGGCTGTGTGCTGCGGTTGCGCCACGCCCTTTCCTATGCCATCCATACCTACTTCAATAACCACGGATATTTTTATATGCACACCCCTATTATTACCGGTTCTGATGCCGAAGGGGCAGGCGCTATGTTCAATGTAACCACCCTCGATCTGAACAATATCCCGAAAAATGAAAAGGGAGAATCCGATTTTTCGCAAGATTTCTTTGGGAAGCATACCAGCCTCACCGTTTCCGGACAGTTGGAGGGAGAATTGGGTGCTATGGCATTGGGGAAAATCTATACCTTCGGACCTACGTTCAGAGCCGAAAACAGCAATACCCCAAGACATTTAGCAGAATTTTGGATGATTGAACCCGAAGTAGCTTTCTATGATATTACAGACAATATGAACTTAGCCGAAGATTTTATTAAATATTTGGTGAATTATGTATTGGAACACAACTACGATGATATAAAGTTTTTAAATGATATGTTTGATAAAGAATTGATTGAAAGATTGCATTTTGTGGCAAATAATCAATTTGTTCGACTTACTTATACCGAAGCAATCGAAATATTAAAAGCATCGGGTAAAAAATTTGAATTTAAGGTGGAATGGGGTGTTGATTTACAGTCAGAGCACGAAAGATATTTAGTAGAAAACCATTTCAAAAAGCCTGTTATTTTAACAGACTATCCGAAAGAAATCAAGGCGTTTTACATGAAACAAAACGATGACGAAAAAACCGTTCGCGCGATGGATGTGTTGTTTCCTAAAATTGGGGAAATTATTGGCGGTTCTGAGCGCGAATCGGATTACAACAAACTCCTTACGCGGATTCGCGAGCTGAATATTCTCGAAAAAGATATGTGGTGGTACTTAGAAACCCGAAAATTTGGCACTGCACCCCACGCCGGCTTCGGACTCGGCTTTGAACGGATGATGCTCTTTATTACCGGTATGGGTAATATCCGTGATGTAATTCCCTTCCCTAGAACCCCGATGAATGCGGAATTTTAAGGAGTATAAAAAAATATTATGAAAAAACTTTGCCGCCGCCTCCTATTCCCTATCTCAACTATTTTTTGGCTAATAGTTGTGATGAGGAGATTTGCTTACCAAAAAGGGTGGTTGCGTTCTACTACTTTTGAAATACCCACAGTTTGTGTGGGAAATCTTGATCTGGGGGGAACCGGCAAAACTCCACATGTGGAATATATTACACGCTTTTTATCTCAACACTACCAAATCGCAATTCTAAGTAGAGGTTATGGTAGAAAAACAAAGGGATACATTAACGCACAAGAGACAAAAAACCTCAGTAGCGAAATTATTGGCGATGAACCATTGCAGTATGTTACAAAATTTCCCAATGTGGAAGTGGCAGTCTGCGAAAAAAGAAAAACCGGTATCGAAAAATTCGTTGAAAAAAATCCGAAATTAGAAATTGTAGTTTTAGATGATTCCTATCAACATCTATCTGTAAACTATTCTGCAAGAATACTTCTAACCGATTTTTACCATCCGTTTTTTAATAATTTTCTATTTCCTATAGGAACATTACGCGACTATCGCAATGCAGCAAAATACGCAGATATTATTCTCGTTACTAAATGCCCGGAAAATCTTTCATATGAAGAAAAAGCATTTTTTTTTAGAAAATTGAAACTGAAACCGCAACAGGAGGTGTATTTTACTAAAGTTAGGTACAAATCGCAAGTGCCAAGTAACAAATCAAATATCAATAATAATTATATCTCAAATCTCCCATCTCACTACTTATTAGTAACCGGAATTGCTAATCCTGCTCCCCTTGTGACCTATATGGAAAATAAATATGGGATAATTCACCATTTGCGGTTTTCGGATCATCATTCATTTACCATAAAAGATATTGAGAAGATTATTAAAACCAAAAACAGATTGGGAGGAAAAAATTGCACAATCCTTACAACGGAAAAGGATGCGATGCGTCTTCGGTCGTTTGCAAATATGCCAGAATACATTACCATTCCAATTGAAGTAGAATTTTTAGAAAACGAGATCGCTTTTAAAGAAAAACTACTTTCTTTGCTCTTTCAATAAAAATGCGACTCTTCATACTGATTTTCGGGATTATTTTAATGGGACAAGCGGTGTTTGCCACGCACCAGCGCGCCGGAGAAATTACCTACAAACATATTGGCGGACTAACCTACGAGTTTACTATCGTAACTTATACTTACACGCCCAGCACTGCAGACCGTCCCGAAATTGAAGTGTTTTGGGGAGATAATTCTTCAAGTACAATTGCGAGATTATCAAAAGTTTCTGTAGGAAAAGATATTTCCAAAAATACTTACTTCGCCATGCATACTTATCCCTCAAAAAATTTTTATTCAGTCACTTTTGAAGACCCCAACCGAAATGCGGGAATTATCAATATTCCAAATTCGGTAAATATTCCCTTTTTT
Source organism: Bacteroidales bacterium (assembly GCA_031253655.1). Lineage (GTDB taxonomy): Bacteria > Bacteroidota > Bacteroidia > Bacteroidales > WCHB1-69 > WRNX01. The sequence continues at coordinate 17,941 of JAIRVY010000154.1, read as the reverse complement.
ATTGAAACCATTGTTGGTGGGGACAATAATTCGGTGCAATTATTAAATCCGCCGTTGGATAACGGTTGTGTGGGCGTAACCTATTACCACAATGTTGGTGCTTACGACCCCGATGGCGATTCGTTGTCGTATAAATTGATAGATTGTCGGGGATTAAACGGGCTTCCCATCCCCGGATACGGTTTACCCCAAGCATCGCAATATATCACTCTGAATGAAATTACTGGCGAATTGATTTGGGAAACTCCCGTGCAGCAGGGAGAATACAATATTGCCATCCTGATTACCGAATACCGAAACAGCAAGTTTGTGGGCAGTGTAGTGCGCGATATGCAAATTACGATTGCCCCTTGTAACAATAAACCTCCGAAAATTTTCTGTATCGATACCTGTGTTACTGCCGGAGATATGATGAAATTAGATATTTTGGTTACGGATGAAACCTCCTCTTATGTTACTCTTACCGCCACCGGCGAGCCGTTTTTAGTTTCCACTTCGCCCGCTATCCCGATGAATGTGTCGGGTACACCTCCTTTGTTTGCAGAATTTATTTGGCAAACCGTAAGTGAACATATCAAAAAAGATCCCTATCAAATGCTGCTGAAAGCCACCGATAACGGTCCGCAAGTTAATCTTACTTCGTTTAAAACCGTATATATAAATGTAATTGCCCCTCCACCAGAAAATCTTACCGCCACACCCATAAAAAATTCCATAAATATAGAATGGGATAAATATAAATATCTCAATGTCAAAGAGATACATATCTACAAAAAAACGGATTCCTCTTATTTTAATCCTCAAATTTGCGAAACCGGCATTGATGCAAGTACCGGTTATCGCTTTTTAGATAAAGTAAAGATTTCAGATACCACTTATTTAGATGATGGTAGCAAAATTCCGGTTGTACACGGTAGAGAGTTATGCTACAGGATTATTGCAGTTTTTAAAGATGGAGCGGAGAGTGTTGCCTCCAATGAAGCTTGTGCTGCCATTGCCACCGATGCTCCGATGATGACGCACGTGGATATTGACAAAACTTCTGAAAACGAAGGAATTATCTTTGTTTCCTGGTTGCCTCCACCCGAAATTGATACTTTGACTTTTACCGGCTTACGTTACGAATATAGAGGCTTCCGTTCTACAAATAATCAGACTAATTTTGAACAATTTACCACAACTTATTCACTGCAAGATACTTTCTTATTTGATAATTTTCTTAATACACAAAATTTGCAATACTATTACAAAGTAGAATTGTGGGGTGAGAATAAAAAGAAAGAGCTTGAAAAAATTGAAACTGCCGACCCGGCTTCTTCCATTTTTCTCTCCATTTATGAAACTGACAAACAACTGCAACTTTCTTGGAAAGAAAATGTTCCGTGGATGAACACCCTATATGTCATCTATAAATTTAATGATTTTACACAAAAATACGATTCCATTGCAACAACTTCAAACCATTATTATACTGATGAGGGGTTAATCAATGGGGAAAACTACTGTTATTATGTAAAATCTGCGGGTCAATATTTACTTTCTGATACCATTGCACTGTTTTTCAACCGCTCTCAAATTGCCTGTGGCATTCCCATTGATAACGTGCCTCCCGATACTCCTACTACTGACGTTAATACTGATTGTAAAGATGTACGTTTTTTATGGAAATTCCCGCATCCTGAATCCTATTTAGATGCGTATCAATATTATGTCTATTACCAACCCAACTACAGTACCCCTCTATATTGTATTGATTCTTTTTCTTATTCGATGCCCTGTTATTCTGAGTTTTGCACGCATACTATTCAGAACCTCCCCTCTGTTACCGGTTGTTATGCTATGCATATTAGAGATGAAGCGGGTAATTATTCCGAGATGACTCCCAAACTTTGTTTTGATGCAGATGAATGCGACATTTACAGATTGCCCAACGTGTTTACGCCTGATGGGGACACTTTTAACGAAACGTGGTATCCGTTTCCTTACACCAATGTGGAAAAGATAGATTTGGTAGTTCACGACCGTTGGGGAAGGCGAGTGTTTTCCACTGACAATCCTGATATTAACTGGGACGGCAAAGATGAACACACGCATCGCCCACTTCCCGAAGGCACATACTACTATGGCTGTGATGTATATCTATACACTTTGGAAGGAATAAAAAAGAGGTTCATCAGCGGTATTGTAATGATTATCAGAGACAATAGTAGAATGAAGCAGAATCATTAATCCGGCAAGTTTTTGAAAAATTCGTGCACATCATCCTCCAATTTGAAAGATAGTGTTTGGTTGCTCAAAATCGCTTTATCTTGAAAATCTTCCCTGTTTTCTTGCCGCAACCGCTGAATAGCGGGAATCTCAACCAACCTCTTAAATTCCTTATCGTTCTCGTATTTAGGCTCATAAGTGCTTCTTATTTTGTGAGGACCGGAGACAAAACCCACTTCATCCAATACAGGTTCAGAAACAAGAACTTTGTTTGTATCAACCGGCTCGGTTGAATTTAAAAATGAAAAAATACCTTCTTCATCGCGGTTCGAATAGGGAGAAACTTTTATTGTCGGTTCCATATTTATGGGAGCAGATGGAGATTGGGTAGTAGTTCCTTTATCTATAATTTGGGCATTTCTGATTTTATCAGCGTCAAAATAATCTCCTACAACTCCCACATCTCCAAATTCTTTTATGTTTGCCGTATCATAATTAGAGATAATCATCGAGAGTTTTATTTTATCACCTAAGGCGGGATCTTCGCTTCTTCCCCAAATAACGTGAGAGTTTTGGCTTTTCAATTCATCAAATCTCTCGGTAAGTTTATTTAATTCGCTCACACGTAGTTTTTTCTCAGAGCCATAGCTAATGCTGAAGAGGAAATTTCGAGCATTTGAAATATGTTCTTCACTCAACATCGGACACTTCAGCACACCCGTAAGTACTTCATCAATACGGTCTTCTCCGTTGGCTTCGGCGAGTCCCAACATAGCGGCACCACTCTGTTTCATTACTGCATACACATCGTTAAAATCAATGTTCTGTTCTAAATTCACGGTAATCAATTCGGCAATACATTTCACTGCATTTTTCAACACATCATCCACATATCCAAATGCTTTATCCAATTCTTCATCATTATAATGTTTAATGATATTCTGATTTTTTATTGAGATGAGTGAATCCACATGTTTTTTGAGTTCAGTCACGCCATATTCGGCAAACTGGGCACTAGTAGTGCCTTCAAATTTGAAAGGCATGGTTACCACCGCGATAGTAAGAATACCCATCTCTTTAGCTATTTCTGCCACTACGGGTGTTGCGCCTGTACCGGTGCCTTTTCCCAGACCGGCGGTTATGAAGAGCATTTTCGTGTCTGTTCCAATAAAATCAATAATTTGTTCACGGCTTTCAAAGGCAAGTTTTCGGGCTACTTCTGGATTCGCGCCTGCACCCAGTCCACTTTCACCCAAAATTAATTTCAGAGGTATCGGGCTCGCTTCCAGCGCCTTTCTGTCTGTATTACAGATTAGAAAATCTATGCCTATAATCCCCTCTTTGTACATGTGTTTTACTGCATTTCCGCCTCCACCGCCTACACCAATGACTTTAATAATGGATTGGGTAGCTTTGGAGCCATAATCGGGGGTGAAATCAATTCTTTCTCTCATAATAGCTGTCTTATTGTTAAAATTACGATGTTTTTTCTGTTAAATCGTCAAAAAAATCCCTTATACTGTCTAAAAATGATTTGCCTTTTGGATGTTTTGGTGGTTCGGGAAATTTGGGAGGTTTGGGTAGGGTCGTATTGGTAATACTTTGTATGTGCGTTGTTTGAGGTTTTTCGTCAATTTCGTAATTTTGGATACCGTGTTTAAGCAGCCCCAGGGAGGTTGCGAACATAGGGTTTTTCAGTTCGGTAGGGATAGAATTTACGAAGCCTATATCGGGAATTCCGATACGGCAATTTCGTTGCAACGTAAACTGGCATAGTTCTTTAATATGTCTCAGGGCAGCCCCTCCGCCGGTAAGTACAAGTCCGGCGCGAATACGTGTTTCATACTCCGATTCTGCAATTGTTTTTTTAATTTGTGTCAAGATATCCATTTGCACCCGCGAGTAGATAATTTCTGCCAAAAAAGGTTCGCTGATCTGTTTGGGTGCGCTTTCGTGAAATTGCGGAATGGTAATGAAGTTGTTTTTATTACTTTTTTCAATGACACAAGTACCGTAACTGATTTTTAGTTTTTCAGCAAGGTCTTCGGGAATTTGACACACATTGGCAATATCTTTGGTAATTACATTGCCGCCAATGGGAATAACTTTGGTAAAAACGGGGTTTCCGTCTGCATAAATCACAATATCGGTGGTTCCGCCGCCAATATCTACCAATACTACCCCTTGCTGTTTTTCTTCATGAGTCAGGCAAACCATAGCGGAAGCAATAGGTTCAAGTATTATGTCGTTCACTTTAAGGTCGCAATCGTTGATACAGCGGATTATTTTTTTAATTTCGAAATCGTTGCCGGTAATTATTTGAAAGTATCCCACCACCAATTCGCCTAATTCGCCAATTGGGTCAACTGTTTCGCGAATACTGTCAATTACAAATCGTTGCGGAATGACGGTAATGATTTTTTCGCCCGGCCGCACCGATATGTTTTCCAGGTCTTCCACCATCTTATCAATCTCTTCCTGTTGAATTACATCTTCTTTGCCGTTTCTACGGGTCACCACGTGTTTGAATTCCAAACTGTTGATATGGCGTCCGGCTACACCGGCATATACCGAATCAAATTCTTGGTTAGAGCGGCTTGCGGCAGTATTTTTGGCCACATTAATACCCTCAACAGTTTTGTTAATATTAAAGATGAGCCCGTGCTGAACACCTGTTGATTCTCCTTTTCCGTAGCCCAACACATCAATTTTTCCGTCGCTATTGCGAAAACCGATAATTGCGGCAATTTTGGTGGTTCCAATATCTAATCCCACTACTATTTGGGGTTGTTTCTGAGTTTCTTTACTATTTGGCATGGTTAAGATTTAGTTTTTGTGGCAACAATTCTATTTTTATAACGCACATCCAATTGTGCAAATTTATTTTCCGGAGTATATGGCATAACATCTTCATACATACGCCTTAACACTTTCAGTTTATGTTCAGCATCTTGCATAGTACCGAATAATACCGGGACATCTCCTACAGATGGAGTTAAAACAATCTCCAGTTTTTCATTTACATACATCTTTCTGAAGAGTGCATTGTAAAAAGGGTCTGCATGGATTAAAGTGGCCACCGTAAAAATTTCATAAAGTTCAGTGTGTTCAAAAGTAATCCTCTCCTTATTCTGAAAGGTATTAGGAATATAACCCGAAGCAATAATTACATCATTTTTCACTTTTGGGGAATAGGGTAAATAGATACCATTCGCATCCAAAAGAAATTTATCTCCATTGGCTCTGTTTATCTCCAACAGAACATCGTATAATGTAACCTCAATTTGTAGTTTTGTTCCTAAAATATGGACTTTATCCACTGATTTTATGTAGTTTTCATCAGCAAGAACTTTATGTATATTTGAAAGACCAATCTCTTTTATTGTCTTTCCTTCCCACTCGACATGATTACGCTTTAAAATGTTTAAAATATCTGATTTTGAGAGCAATTGCATCTCTTTTTGTGTTCTAATAGTAACAAAAGCATCGGTGCATTTTTGTTCTTTTGCCTTAATAACCGACCAAATCACGAGAACAATTACCCCCAAAGTAAGCAATGCTGATACAAGAAATTTAATGATTTTCATACCTTTTGCAATTAAATACTACGACCTACAAAAATAATGAAAAACAAACCTTTATTACGTTACTTTTTACAATAAATAATGAACAATCTTTTGTTGATATGTTTTATCTCTGAAATAATACGAAACTGTTTGCGTTTAATATGGATAACAAAAAAAATGAAATCGAAGTACCGTCTTATTGGGTTCTTTACTGTAGTTTTCGCTCTTTTTTTTGCTCTTTTTTGGTTGTTTACAGGTATAAAAAAATCGGCAAAAAATAATGTAAAATCTTCACAGTTAAAAGAGGCTAAAGGGCAGTTCTGTATTCAACTTTTACGATACGACCAAGACCTTTTTTCTATAGATTTTGCTCATTTGAAAACCGAAATTGAAAGATTGGCAGAAAAATATCCACCCATACTTATTGAGCCGGATGTTTGGAATGATGAAGCTATGATGATGCAGCTGATTGCCTATTTGAAAGATACACTTAACATTTCACTTTTTGAAACCATAAAAAAAGTAATCAAAGAGGAATTTTTACTCAAAGAGTTGGAAACATCTTTCGGGTATTACAAAGTTTTTTATCCCGATGCTGCTGTTCCTGTTATTATAACTTTAATACCCGGATTAGATTTCACTATGCCCTCAGTTTACTTTTTTGATGATGTTCTGTTTGTAAATATCGATATGTATTTGGGGGCTGATAAACCTTTCTACCCAAAATATGGAATGCCTTTGTATATGACGGAACGGTGCGACCCTGTTTATATTCCCATCGATATTTTTAAAAAAGCAATGGTGTATAAACATTTGGGAGACCAGCCTACTTCAACACTCTTAGAAACAATGATTTTTGAGGGGAAAAAGTTGTATTTCACTGAGATGATGTTCCCAACTATGCGGGAGCAGTTAATTATTGGCTATTCGGATGAAAAATTTAACTGGGCAAATACTTATGCCGGAAATATTTGGAATTATATGATTGAGAAAAACGAACTTTTTGGAAAAGGGGATGCGTTGATGCGTTGTTACATAGAGGAATCTCCTTTCACAAAACCATTCGGAAATGATTCTCCCGGAAGATTGGGAACTTTTATCGGCTGGAAAATTATTCAATCCTATATGAATAATAATCCTGAGGTAACCCTACAGGAACTTATGCGAGAAACTGATTATCAGAAAATTCTAAATATTTCTAAGTTTAAGCCACAACCGAAATAAGTATGAAAGCGCAAATAGAAGAACTAAAAAAAAGGAAAAACGCCATCATTTTAGCACACTACTATACTTTACCAGAAGTGCAGGATTTGGCAGATTTTGTTGGAGACAGTTTGTCACTTTCCAAACAGGCAGCGGAAACCGATGCGGATATCATCCTATTTGCCGGTGTAAATTTTATGGCTGAAACTGCTAAGATTTTGTCTCCCAATAAAAAAGTATTAATTCCCGACATCGAAGCCGGATGCTCGTTAGCCGACAGTTGTCCTGCGGAAGAATTAGCATTGTTTTTACAAAATTATCCCGACCATACCGTGTTAAGTTACATCAATTGTTCGGCGAAAGTGAAAACCCTCTCCCATATTATTGTCACTTCCGGAAATGCGCTGAAAATTGCTAATTCTTTGCCCAAAAATGAAAAAATTGTATTTACGCCGGACAGAAATTTGGGGGCGTATATTAACAAAGAGACCGGAAGGGAGATGGTGCTTTGGAACGGTGTATGCCACGTTCACGACCAACTTGCTGCAAATGAAATATTTGAATTAAAGTGCAACTATCCGAATGCAAAAGTGATGGCACACCCCGAATGCAAAGCCACCGTTTTGGCGCTTGCCGATTTTATTGGCTCAACAGCCGCTATGCTCAATTATGCGAAAAATGAACCCTCATCAGAATTTATTGTGGCTACCGAAACCGGGATTTTATACGAAATGCAGAAGCAAAACCCATCGAAAACATTTTATGTGGCTAACAATCCGGAAACTTGCGCCTGCAACGACTGTCAATATATGAAATTAAATACGCCTGAGAAAATATACAACGCTCTGCTCACAGAATCTCCCGAAATTATTTTGGATGATGATATTATGCTGAAGGCTTTGAAACCTATTCAAAAAATGTTGGCTAAATCTTGATAACAAACAGCAAAAAAACTATACTTTTGCGCAAAAATATTGTTATGACCTCCATCGCTCATCTTTCCATTATCGTTCCTTGTTATAACGAAGAACTGGTGATTTGTGAAACCCACAAGCAACTCACAGAGCAAATGAAAGTTATTGAAAAACCATACGAAATTATTTTTATCAACGATGGCAGTAAAGATGCTACACTGAATATGCTGAAAAATATTTCAAAGGAAGATAAAAAAGTTAAAATTATTGATTTTTCAAGAAACTTTGGACACCAATGTGCCGTGTCTGCCGGTTTGAAATATTGCACAGGGGAGATAGCTGCTATTATTGATGCCGACCTTCAAGACCCGCCGGCAGTGATAATTGAAATGTTAAAAATTATGGAAACCGAACAGGCAAATGTGGTTTATGGCGTGCGCAAAAACAGAGCCGGCGAAAGTGGTTTTAAACTATTGACTGCCAAATGGTTTTATCGCACACTGAACGCCATGTCGGAAGTGAAATTTCCTTTAGATACCGGCGATTTTCGTATTGTAGATAGAAAAATAATAGACCAATTTAACGCATTGAAAGAAAAAAATAAATACATCCGCGGGCTAATTAGCTGGATGGGCTACAAACAAGTACCGTGCTATTATGACCGCGAAAAACGATTTGCCGGAGAGACAAAATATCCACTGCGAAAAATGCTCAAATTTGCCATGACCGGTTTGTTTTATTTCTCAAAAAAACCATTACAATTGGCAACCTCTTTGGGAACCATTTGCATTGGATTGGGAATATTGTATTTTCTATGGATGCTTATTGCTGTATTATCCTCTTTGGTACATACCGTTCCGGGATGGCTTTCCATTATTGGAATTATTATTTTCTTTGGCGGGGTGCAACTGCTTACCATCGGTGTTTTGGGAAGATATATAGGAAATATCTTTGATGAAACAAAGGAAAGACCAGAATTTATTGTTAATGAGGTAATTAACTTTTAGTTATGAAAAAACAAAAAGTAAAATATATTTATGATGAATCTGTGCATAATATGAAAGCACCTACCGTTGTAGTGCCTTTTGTTTTAGAGCTGTTTCCGGTTATTAACAGTGTGGTTGACTTCGGCTGTGGAATAGGAACTTGGTTAAAGGCATTTAAAGATACAGGGGTAAAAGAAATACTGGGATTGGATGGACCTTGGAATGATAGAAAATTATTGTATAAATTTATTCAAGAAAATGAGTTCAAATGTGTTGATTTAGAAAAACCCATACAATTAAGTAAAATTTATGATTTGGTAATTTCATTGGAGGTAGCAGAGCATCTACGAGAAGAGTTTGCCAACACATTTGTTAAATCTTTGGTTGATGCAGGAAAAATTATTTTATTTTCTGCGGCAACTCCCGGGCAGAAAGGTTTTAAACATGTAAACGAAAAATTGCCGGCATATTGGGTTAATAAATTTCGACAACATGGATACAAAAGCTATGATCTTATCAGAGAAAAAATATGGAACTATCCGGAAGTTGAAACATGGTACAAACAAAATATGTTTCTTATCGTACATCATTCTATTAAAATGAATTATGAAGAAACAGATATTCTCCCCAGGATTCATCCCGATACAAAAAAAATTATGTACAAAATAGGGCGAATAAAAAGAGGCATTTCTCTTTATTGTAGGTTTATTTTTACTTCAATATTAAAATGAAGAAAAAAAATACTATTAATTAAGAATGTATGGCAAAGAATATGCAAATAAATAATAATGAATTAAAGCATGATACTCTTTGTGTTGAATGTAAAGAACCACGTTGGTGGAAGTGGGTATTTATTGGTTTGATGGCAACTTTTTCCTTCACACTCTTACTTATGAGTTTAGATGCGGGTAATTCCGGAGATGAAGACTTTTGGCAATACCCTCATGCTGAACGTATTTACAACTACTATACTACATTTGGTTCAGACACTACCTACCGTTCAGTGCCTGAGATGAATGCTTACGGAATGTGGTTTGAGGTATTGGGTGTTGCAATAATAAAAACGTTTAACATTGATAATTACCAAAAAACGAGGCATTTAATGAATGCCTTGATGGGTGCGATTGCTATTTTATTTGCCGGTTTGTTTGCGAAAAATTGCAGTAGAAGTTGGCGTACAGGCGCTATTGTACTTATCTTGCTTTTTATATCTCCCAGATTTTTAGGTCATTCGTTCAATAATCCAAAAGATATACCCTTCGCTACCATGTTTATGGTAGCCCTATATTACATTCACAAATTTATTTTGGAGTATCCTAATTTCTCAATAAAAACAAGTATTAAGTTGGCATTAGCGCTTGCACTCGCTGTTGGTATTAGAGCCGGCGGGTTACTTCTATATGCTTACTTTGTAATGTATATCGCTTGTTTTTACTTATTTACAAATAAGCCACGCGATTATTTTTCTAAAAATAACCGGAAGGTTTTGAAAAGATTACTGCTACATTTTTCCGGGATTGTTGTAGGAGCGTTTTTAATTACTATATTAATATGGCCCTACATTATGTCAAATCCTATTGGCAATACTATAAAAGCATTTACCGAACTATCACACTATCAGGTTGGAATACGCCAACTCTTTGAAGGTTCGCTACAATGGTCTGATGCTTTACCATGGTATTATACACCCAAATTTATACTGATGACTATTCCTATAGCGGTTATTATTGGATTGATTCTCTTTATTATACTTATTTGGAAGGATAAAAATAATTTTATTAACTATTTCATTGTCTTTTTTTCCTTTTTCTTTCCTATTTTCTGGATTATCTATACAAATGCCAATGTGTATGGCGGGTGGCGCCATTCGCTGTTTGTGTATCCACCAATGGTAGTAGCGGCAGGATTGGGATTTAATTTGGCAATAAACTGGGTATCTCGGAAGTCAACAAAAATTACTTTGATAAACATCTGTACAATTATAGTTTTACTGTTGCTTTTGTGGAATCCGATTCGGCATATTGTTAATAACCATCCCTACCAATATGTATATTTTAATGAATGGGTAGGTGGAGTGAGCAAAGCCTACGGCAATTATGAAATGGATTACTATTATAATTCTACACGAGAAGCTGCTGAATGGTTATTGAAAAACAACGATATAGCAGTTGATGAAAATTCAAAGATAAAAGTGGCTTCGTGGCATCCAGCATCTGTCAATTATTTTCTTAGAAACGATACGGCAAATTTCAGAACAGTTTTTTCAAGATGGCATGAAAGGGGGAATAACGACTGGGATTACGCTATTTTTACTATTACCGGAATGATGCCCGAAGAGATAAAAAACTCCGCATTCCCCCCGAAAAATACAGTATATCAAATTAAAGTGGATGATAAACCGATTTGCATAGTACTAAAACGAGAAACCAAAGACGACCTGCTGGGATTTCAACTCAAAAACAATAAAGACTACTTCTCTGCCATTCAGCATTTTAAAAAAGCCTTAGAAATAGATACAACCAATATTTCTATTTCTATTAATTTGGTTGAATGTTACTTTAACACAGGGAAACTTGATTCCGCTAAATTATTTATTGACAAATTTTTGGAATATGCCCCCGAAAATGAAACCGTAAACTATTTTTTAGCACATTTTCATAATTTTTCAGGAGAAACAGAAAAAGCTTTGAAAGTGTTAAAGAAAATAAGAGATTATAACAACAAATTCAAAGCCGCCTATCATCTTGCATTTCAAATATATGCAAAACAAAATGACTTGAAAAATGCCGAAAAAGTGATGTTGGAACTCCTTAATACAGACCAGTTAGACGAACAGAGTTTCAACCAACTTTTGTCCCTTTATAAGGCTCAAGGATTAGATGAGCGCGGTGCTTATAAGAAAATTTACAAAAAACAGATTAATGCTTTTGAAAAAATAGGAAAGAGGAAAGAGGCACAATTGTATCGCGATGCGCTAAAGAAAATATGAAACAAAATATTAATTATTAAATAATAACGGGAATATACCCTACATTATTGTAAGTCCCACTTCCCACTAATCTCCCTGTCAAACGACAGGGTTTTTCATTTTTAAAGGTTTCATTTTTAACAATTTCTAAGAAAAACTTTTTGCCTTTGGTGAATCTATATTAAAGAGACACCTTGATATATCAATTTTTCATTTATTTGCAGACGGGCAAGGAGTTCCGAAACTTCAAAGTAGGAAAGATACCATTGCCCAGAATTAAAATAATGCACTTGTTATGCAGATGCAAAATTTTAAGAACGCAAAAAGAATGGCAATTGAGATTTTCATCAAGATTGTGGTTCAAGTTCTACTAACACTATTACTTGGCTAATTCTTCTTGCTAAAAGGGTGGTAAACGAATTTCCCACCTTTTTAATTTTATACTGTTTCATCAGATTAGTTTTCCTAATATATAATTTAGCGCATAAAAATTATACTACTCTCTATGTCCATTGCATACACCCATCGAAGATTCAATCAAACAAAGGATTATGGCGATTTGCTGTTTTATGCACCATTGACAAATAATAGTATAACACCGTTAGTTGTTCCTGATAATAATTACAATATATTAGATGCCAATAATTTAGTTTGGATGAATGATTATACAGAATTTTATGATGATTCCTATCTAATATGGGAATCTTCCATTCCGACCAATTTGCCCGCATATACATTGAATTGTTGGATTGACCAATCTGAAATTCAAGGTTATACATTTGGATTGTATAATTCACAAGGTGATATAAATCCTAATTATTATTCGTTGCAAAATTATTGGCATAACTTGACACGTACTTCGAATGTAATGATATTAAGAAATACCATTTATTTCCCTTCTCCAACAGTAAATGACTTAATAAATTCTGATACAATTAATTTTAATACATTCAACAATTGCTTGGTATCAATCGTTTTACTCGATTCCCAAAATTCAACATTATGTTATTTTTATATCAATGGTGTATATTATGGAAACAATATGATGGTAGGTTTATTTCCAACACCCATATACTCCCATCCCTGTATCGGTGATGTTGTTTTCCGAAACAACGAAACATTGGAAGGAAATTATTCCCATTTTTCAATATACGTTAAAGCAATGTCCCAGCAGGAGATTATCAATCTTTATTATAATGGTGGTGTCCCACCGGAAATTTAATTTTCCTACAAAATTCTAATCCCCACTATCCCTTGCAAACCGCAAGGGATTTTTTATTCAACCGTTTCATTTTTAACATTTTTTATGAAAACTTTTTGCCTTTGGTGAATCTATATCAAAGAGACCCACCCAAACAATGTGCAAAAATAATTCACATAACTTGCAATTGTAAGAAATTTTATATAATTTTGTACACATAAGTAATTAACACATAAAAGATTATGACATTTTTAGAGTTCAACATCCAGTTCCCAAACGAGCAATCAATCATTGATTATTTTGTTGCCGTAAGGTTTCCAAAACAACCTTGCTGCATCCATTGCGGTAGTGTCAAAGTATATCGGAAACGAGGAGTTTCCCAATGTAGATTTTTCCATTGTAATGATTGCAAAACCGAGTTTTCAATATTTCACGGAACGATTTTTTACAATTCCCAAACCGATTTACGAAAATGGTTTTTTGCCTTGAACACCATATTATTGGCAAAGAAAGGTATATCTGCATTGCAATTGCAACGTGAAATCGGTTGTACATATAAGACCGTTTGGCGAATGCTAAATCTTATCCGTAAAGCAATGGGAAACGAGGAAAACAGACAATTATTTGAAGCAATTGTAGAGATTGACGAAACGTATGTGGGTGGCAAACCGAAAAGGAAAAACAAACACATTGATAATAAGGCAAATAAAAGAGGTCGGGGAACTTCAAAAATCCCTGTAATCGGGGTAAAAAACAGAACAACAAAGGGTGTATATGCAAAAATCGCATTACCGAATAAAGAGGGTAAAAAATTGACAGGGAAACAGTTATTGAATATTTTGTTAGAATGTTGCAAACCTGATACAACCGTAATGACCGATGAATTTCGTTCGTATGGGATTTTGGACAGGAAGGACACTCAATTCCAAAGATTTGTAATAAATCACAAGGAAAATTATGTCAATGGTTTTATTCATACCAACGGTATTGAGGGATTTTGGAGTTTGTTCAAAAGAGGTTTCTATGGAACGTACCACAAAATGTCATTAAAACACATGCAAAACTATCTGTACGAGTTTTGCTTCAGACAGAACAACCTGTATAATGATGAGGACTTGTTTGAATTGCTTGTGAAACAATGTGTTGCTGCATAAATCTCTTTTTTCCATTAAAACCGGTTAAATATTCAAAATTGTTGCCACACTTATTAATGCTACAGTTACAAATAAAACAAGGATTGAAATAAAATGTTTTGATTTTATTGACCATTTTTCTAAATACAATTTTCTAAAATTAAATACAATCAATATTAGAACTAAAATTATAAATGGGATGGTAAATAGTTCAAAAATCGCTCTAAATATATCACTTATATAAATTTGCTTGAAAGATAGGAATATTAAACATCCAAAATATGTTAAGCAAATGCAACTTAACATCAGAGTTATGTATTTTTTCATGATTCTATAAAATTATTGTTGGGGTACATCAGGTTTACACCCTGGCAAACAAAACCATTTTGGTTTACAGTCAGTACACATTTTGTCATGAACCCAACAAACAGGATGCCAATATTAGCATGGACCATTATAATTTCCACAGCAACCATGATCACTACCTTGTGGCCATCTGAACAATGTTGTAGGGTCTTCTTCTCCTTCAAATTCCTCAGGATGAAGAAGGGTATATGTTCTTATCTCCTCTTCTAATTCATAGATTGAAATATACTCTGTATTTAGATTATCAAATATTGCTAAAAGAAATAGAACTCCTTTTTGTTCAGAATATTGAAGATCATGGTTTATATAGTCAATAAAATCACTTACATTTATTATTAAATCTTCAATTAATGCAAATGCTGAAAGTTCGCGATTAAACCCTTCATAAACAGTATTAGAAGTGTAGATTGTTGCATCATAATATTCATCATCCAAAGATTTAGGTCTTCCATTTTCTTTCATTATTTGTCTATTAATTGACTTTAATAATGAATAACTCATCAAAAGACCTTGCATTCTTAAATCTTTAGAATCTTTGTTATCAATATTTTTCGTTTCAAGATTAATCAAACTGTTCATAGCAGTTGCTATTCTTTCAATTTCTGCTTTAGAAAATCTTTGACTTAATTCTTTTTGTTTGATAGATATTTGATTAGAGATACTAATAGGTAAATCTGATTTTTCTGTACTAACGATAAAATTTTCATTAATGTTTTTACCAATGTTATCATCTTGAATATTAAGGGTAAAATTCAAATTTCCATTAATAATACTGCACGAATATTTTATGCTAATATTATCTTCTTTGAAGTTTATCTCTTTTTGAGGTTTTATTGCATTTGCTACTTTTTGGGGTTCCTTAATTTTATTTACTTCTTTGTTACGAGAGTAAATCGTTAAACTTGAAATTAATACGATGATTAATAATGTTAAGATTTTGACTTTGTTCATTTTGATAAATTTTGTTTGTAATTAAATTTTGTTTATTCTTTCGATTTTTTTCTTCGTAGCGAAAATAGAATTTTTACAATAATGTAGGGTATATTCCCGAATAATAATTATTACAGTTTTACTATTTTTATGGTTTCAACGGTATTATTGGTAGTAATTTTCAAGAAATAATTGCCCATTGGCAAATGAGAAATGTTGATGAGATGATTAGCCGATGAGACGATTTGATGATTTGAAAATACAATTCTTCCATAAACATCGTATATCTCTATACATTCAATTGACAACTGTCCATTGTCAATGGTTAATTCTCCCGTTGTTGGATTCGGAACTACTTTAAACGAAGAGCTATGTTCTTTAACAATCAGCCCTACGGCGCACGATTCGTTGCTATAATCGCTCTCTTTATCTCCATAAAGAGCGGTAATTTTGTAGCAATGTTTCAAATAATCTTCTACTATATCTATATAGGATAACTCTTTTTGTTGGGTAATAGGTATACCATCTCTTACTATAGAATATTTATCGGGGGTAACTTCTGAGGGTGCTTTCCAGGTGATTTTAATACTTTTATCTTCAAAGAAAGTTGCCTCGCAATCCTTGGGTGGGAAGAGTGGGACAGCAGCACAGGATTTGTTACTATTACCACTCTCAGTAACTCCATTGTAAATTGCGGTTACTTGATAACAGTGTTCATTAAAATCGGTAACGTTACTCACATATTCCAAGGTGTTTGTTAGGCCAATCATCACACTATCTTGGTAAACAATATAATCTAAATAGGCGTCACCTACTTCCGGTTTCTTCCATGTAATTTTAATCTTCGTCTCTTCCATATATTCTGCTTTGCAATCTGTGGGGGGGGGAAACAGAGGTATTTCGATGTCTAAAAGGGCTAAAGTGGCGATACTGGCTACCATGGCTTGGGTATATATTTTAACCTGTTCTTGACTATTAACACTGGGTCCGATAACATCACCCAAGCACGGAATTTGATAGCCAAAACATGGTGAATTTACTCCGCATCCACCATATACAGTTCCACCTGGAATATGATGTATATAAGGGCTGTCGCAATCACCATCTTCAAACCACCAAATACCTTTATACCCCTTTTGGTTAAAGGAAGTATGGTCACTATTACCCCAAGGCAGATTTTCCTCTCTTTGTATTGGGACAGATGGAAAATATACACTACAGATATTAACAAAATAATCGGCTAAGGTAACTGCGGAGGGGGGAGAAATTAACCACATCTTCATTGGATTTCCCTCTTTTAAATAACCAATCATATCTAAGTTAAAATAGCCTAAAATATTCATTCCTTCGTTTTTACACTTTTGTGCGTATGCTTGACTGCCATACATTCCAAGTTCTTCTGCAGAGAATGAGCAATAGATAATTGAGCGTTTGAAATCGTACTGGCTTAATATTCTGGCGGTTTCCATAATTCCGGCAGTTCCTGATGCATTATCGTCAGCCCCAGGTGCATTACTTTGACTTTCGTAAGTATAAGTATCATAATGGCAACCCAACACAATATATTCATTAGGAAATTCTGTACCGTATTGAATAGCAATAACATTGTCGTTATTATAGGGTGTGCCGTAATAGTTAAATGTAAAATTGTGTAAAGATACATCCAATCCCATAGTTTCATATTTATTTTTTATCCAATTTCTTGCAATATTATGGTTTGCATGTTGGCAAAACCTTGTACCAAAATCCTGTAATGCTTGAATATAACCCATTGTCTTTTCAGTGTCAACTTGCGCAATACAATCAAGAATGTTTGCATCGGGTTCAGTTATAATAGGATACTCACCCCTTGTTTGCGACATTTTTGCTTCTTCATTTATTATTCCAATCATTCCATCATTTTTTGCAGGTTTAAAATCAGCCGATAAAATTTTCATAATAAAAAAATTTTCAGCAGAGTAAAGGTGAATTGCATTGCCCTGAATAGTACTTAAGTACTCCTCTTTATTTTTTTCATAACAGTAAACAATTGCATAAGCTTCCACGTCGCCAAATGCGTGCTCATCAAGCACAACCGTACCCTCAAGAGTAAGGTTGTTGGTGGTTGCCAATACATAATCATTGCAATAGTAATGAATTTTAATGTCATTTTGTTCGAATAATTTCTCTAAATTTTGGCTATCAGTAACCGGAATTAATACAAATTTTCCGGCAAAAACAGTAATGAAAATAAATAGAAAACAAAGAGTTAGAATGTGCTTTTTCATAATAAATATTTATAATAATTAACGTTCGACAAAAATATTATAATTTTCAGACAACTCGTTCCTTCATAAAGATTTTGGTAAATAATTAGTTTGAGGCGTTATGAATGGGATTCCTCGCTGCGCTCGGAATGACAGCACAATTTTGCTATATGGGAGGGGCGGAAAATGCGGCGGCGGCATTTCGACAGGCTCAATGACC
>JAIRVY010000147.1 GCA_031253655.1 Bacteroidales bacterium | reverse complement strand
GCCGCCGGTTTATGTTCCCGAAGGGCAAAATACAATGGTTTATACCATTACACAAGACCAACCGGATATAAATCCGGACAATAATGTTTGCACATTTAACTATAAAGGCACAAAAAATGTTTTTGCATTGGACGACGTAATAGAGATTGAATTTGCGCCGAGTATCATCCATTCGGAAATTCAGGCTTACGGAAATATTTTTACAATTACTCAGCCTGTTACGCTTTCTCAGGTTATACTTGGATTTGGCGCTATGGCTCCCTTAGATTTCAATATCTTGTTATATTCAATGACGGGCGAACTTACCACAGCCACTACTCCGATTTTTACACATCCAACTGTTAGAGAGGGTTTTGGATTTTTTCCTATTACCGTTCCAGCAACGCCATTGACTCCGGGCTCCTACTTTATTTGTGCAACTATGGAAAGTTCCGACTATACACACCAGCCCTATCTCTCATTTGATGGAAACCCTGCCAAAGTATCTTACGGAAGAAACAATGCAGGGGGGTTAATAAGACTATGGGAGTTTGGCGGCGCAACAATTCGTTTGGTTTTGACAGTTACCGATTGTGATGCCCCAACAAATCTATCCGTAATACAAAACTTCAACTCGGCAACTTTCTCTTGGGAAGGAACTGCCACATTGTACAAATTAGTTATTAACGACGGAACTACGAATCTTACTCTTTATACGCCAAATAAAAGCATGATTGTTTGGGGATTGCAAGAAGATACGCCCTATACATGGAATCTTACCTCGATATGCGATGCCACGCATAATAGCGCTACCATTACCGGACCGCCATTTACTACTTTGGCTTGTAGTCCCAACAACTTTTCATTGCCTTTTTTTGAAGGCTTTGAAAGTCCCTTGTTCCCGCCTTCATGTTGGAAAAGTTATAATGTTGGCGGCACTCCGTCAGAATGGGAAAGAAGTATGTGGGCGCACACCGGCAAGTTTGGCGCGCATCATTTCGAAAATATTATTAATGCCAAGGAGGGATGGTTTGTAACGCCTCAAATTCACATTCCCAACGAAGGAAACTATGTGTTTGAATTTTGGTCGGTTAATGATTATACTCAATATCATAGTTACTCGGGAATATGGATATCTACAACCGATGGAGACCCAACAACATCAACATTTACCGAAATCAAAGAATTAAAAGGCAGTGAAATATCGGATGTATGGCAAAAAATCACCATTCCGCTAACCGCCTTGGGCTATGCAGGAAAAACGATTTATATTGGATTCAAATATGCAAGCAACGAAGGCGACGATGGCGACAGATGGTTTATTGATGATATTTCCATTGCGAATTTTTCAGGCGCTATTGATGGTGAATTAGTATCAATAGTTTCGCCGAGTACAGGCGAAGGATTAACCACAGATGAAGCCGTAAAAATTTTAATTAAGAACAACGGCAGCAATCCATTAACAAATTTTAGTGTAACAGTTAAACTCAACGGAGACTTAATCGCAACCGAAACCTATTCAGGCTCAATACCCAGTTTCGGTCAGGTGGAATACATATTTGATGGCAAATTAAATCTTTCTGCATTTGGCGCTTATGATATTACGGCTACTCTTGATATTACAGGCGATGTAATTCTTGAAAACAACTCAAAAACAAAAAAAATCGGCAATTTTTCTTCAAAAATAGTAAAACTGTATGGTAATAAAACAACTAAGGTGACTGAGCCACGTACCGAAGGATTTGTTTCGTTTTATTCTAATAATCCTGCCGAACTATCTTTAATCAGTGACTACAAACCGGCAGAACCCGCCAATTCTTTGGTTGCCGGCGAGCATGTTAATGGATATATTTATGCTTATCCCACAGAGTGGATTGAAAATTACGGCTATCTTGGTGTAAGTTTTGTGAAAATTTCGACTGAAACATGGACAGAGGTTTCTTCATCAGCCGTCTCAGCATTTCCGTTAGAAATGACTTATGATTATTCGTCAAACACCATGTATGGAGTAATTGCGCCGAATGCATTGGGTACAGGACTTTATAAAATAAATATGGAAAACGGAGCCATGACAGAGGTCGGTTTGCTTGGAGGAAAACTTGCGGCGATGTTGGCTTGCAGTCCGCAAGGAAATCTGTATATGGTAGATAGTAAGGGCGATTTTTGTTCGATTAACAAAACTACGGGCGCGGCTACGGTTATTGGTCATACGGGAATTAAACCCTACCATAAACAATCTATGGCTTTTGACCGAAATACCGGACGGCTTTTTTGGGCAATGAACAATTTTGATGCGGAAAGCAAATTACTTGAAATTGACCTTGCTTCGGGGCTTGTGTTCGACAGAGGCGATTTTGCCGGCAATGCAGCAATTGTAGGATTATACTCCGTTCTTGGAGATATTGGAATCTCCGATAATAAACTACCTGCTTTCAGTATTTACCCCAATCCTGCCAACAATGAATTACAAATTACAATTTACGAATTACGAAATGGGCTACTGAGCGAAGTCGAGGTAGAAATTTATGATGTATATGGAAGAAAAGTATTATCTAATCATCTAATTAACTCATTATCTGATCAGAAAATTGACATTTCGTCATTAAGTTCGGGTGTTTATTTTGTACGTTTGGCCGGCAATAAAACCAACTCCGTTCAAAAATTTATTAAACAATAAAAAAACTCTGTGCATCTCTGTACTCTCTGTGCTCTCTGTGTTAAGAAAATAATATTCAGCACAGAGGCACAGAGAGCACAGAGAGTACAGAAATGCACAGAGATAAAATAAACTACTATAAAAAAATATTTTTCATAATAATTTTCACAAACTTCTGTATATGCAGTCTCAATGCACAGATGGTTAATGTTACTCTTGAAGCCCATAATGTGTGGGGGGATATCCACGGGTATGGGAATAAGAAAGAAGGTGATTTTATCAACTTATCTCTTAATTTATTTCATCGATTTCAGTGCTTTTGCCAGCTGGTCGGGGCAGGAAGTTTCTTTACCTCCGCAGGTTATTCCTTCCAATCTGGAAATCGCAGAATCGATGTGCATTCCCTCAATCAAGCGGGCTACGCCTTGCGTATTTCCGGCGCATCCTTTGGTAATTTTTACACTTTTTATGGTATCATTCACCACGGAAATATCTATTTGCCTACTGCAAACTCCCTCAGGGATATAGGCAATCTCTTTTGTAATCATCTCTTTTTGATTTAATTCGCTACTTGCTTTTTTTGTGTTGTTACAACTAAAAATCATAAAACAACAGAAAGCCGATAAGAAAAATAAATATTTTTTCATAGTTTTTAATATCTTCTTTGTGGGTGACCTCCGTCTCCTTTTCTATCGCGGTTATCGCGCCTGTCATACCCGTCTCGTCTGCCATCACCGCTTCTTGCAGGTCTTGGAGTAGGTTCTACCCAGCCTTCCGGTTTGGGCAGCAATACTCTGTGCGACAGTTTGAATTTACCCTTATCATCAATAGCGATAAGTTTGACTTTGATTTCATCACCATCTTTCAATACATCAGAAACATTTTCAATTCTTTTGTAAGCAATTTCAGAAACGTGAAGGAGCCCTTCCGTACCCGGCAAAAACTCTACAAAAGCACCAAAAGTTTGTATCCCTTTTACTACGCCGGTATAAACTTCGCCCACTTCGGGAACAGTACATATTAGTTTGATTCTATCAATAGCCCGTTGGATATCGTCTAAATTGGCGGCAGCTACGTCCACGTAGCCCATTCCTTCTTTTTCTTCAATATTGATAACGGTATTGGTTTCGCGTTGGAGTTCCTGAATAACTTTGCCGCCCGTACCAATAACAGCACCAATAAAGTCTTTCGGAATAATAATTTGCATTATTCTGGGTACAAATGGTTTATAATCTTCTCTAGGTTCCGGTAATGCTTCAACAATTTTGTCCAAAATATGCAAACGACCTATTCTTGCCTGTTCTAACGCTTCTGCCATAATTTCGGAAGATAATCCATTGACTTTAATGTCCATTTGACAAGCGGTAATTCCATCTTTTGTACCGCACACTTTAAAGTCCATATCTCCCAGATGGTCTTCATCGCCCAAAATATCGGATAGGATAGCGTATTTTCCTGTTTTATCCTCAGTAATTAAGCCCATAGCAATTCCTGACACGGGTTTTTTAATTTTAACCCCACAGTCCATCAGGGCTAAAGTACCCGCACAAACAGTTGCCATAGAAGAACTTCCATTCGATTCCAAAATGTCAGAGACCATGCGAACAGTGTAAGGAAAATCGGGAGTGTCAAAAGGTAACATCGGCTTTAGTGCGCGGTGTGCCAAGTTTCCATGTCCAATTTCGCGGCGTCCGGCGCTCATTATTCTTTTCACCTCACCCACCGAGTAGGGAGGAAAGTTGTAATGCAGAATGAAACGGCTTGAACCTTCAATAACCGCCCCATCAATAGTTTGTTCATCCAATTTTGTTCCTAACGTACAGGTAGTTAGCGATTGTGTTTCGCCTCTTGTAAAAATTGCGGAGCCGTGTACGGAGGGCAAATAATCAGTTTCAATCCATATTGGGCGAATTTGGTCTAAAGAACGTCCATCCAAACGGATTCTATCGTGTAAAATCATATTCCGCATCGCTTCGTACTGAACATCGTGGTAATAGCGCTTAACCAACGGAGTTTTTTCATCGCGTTCTTCTTCGAGTATTGTTTCCAAAAATTCGTTCAAAATCGCTTCAAAAGCGTCTCCTCTTTCGTGTTTGGCAGTTTGTGCTTTGGCAATGGCATACACTTTATCAT
This sequence comes from Bacteroidales bacterium, assembly GCA_031253655.1. Lineage (GTDB taxonomy): Bacteria > Bacteroidota > Bacteroidia > Bacteroidales > WCHB1-69 > WRNX01. The sequence continues at coordinate 14,228 of JAIRVY010000147.1, read as the reverse complement.
AAGTGGACTTATGAACCAACTTCCTTAATTCTTCGTCGTTTTTTTCGTGGCAATATTCACGTTTTGGTTTTGCTTTTTCAACCATTGCCGCCAATTCTATTTGGGCGTGGCATTGTATTTTAATTGCCTGGTGTGCAAAATTAAGGGCAGCTACCATATCGGCTTCCGAAATCTCTTTCATTTCGCCTTCCACCATCATAATATTGTCCATAGATGCTGCAACAATCATGTCAATATCAGAGCGTTCCATATCTTCCACAGTAGGATTGATGACAAATCTTCCATCAATTCTACCAACGCGCACTTCCGAAATAGGCCCCAAGAAAGGGATATTGGAAACAGACAGAGCGGAGGATGCGGCTAAGCAAGCCATCGCATCGGGGAGGTTGTTTTTATCTCCTGAAATCAATGTTACCAACACTTGTGTTTCGGCGTGAAAATTGCTGGGGAATAGTGGGCGAAGCGCTCTGTCTACCAATCTTGCAATCAAAATTTCGTATTCTGATGGGCGAGTTTCGCGCTTGAAGAAACCACCCGGGAATCTTCCCACAGCGGCGTATTTTTCTTGATATTCTACCTGAAGTGGCATAAAATCCACGTTTTCTGCGGCTTCTCTTTTACAGCATACGGTAGCCAAAATCATCGTATCTCCCATCCTAACTACTACAGAGCCATCGGCTTGTTTGGCTAATCTTCCTGTTTCGATGGTAACTTCTCTTCCGTCACCTAAATCGAATTTTTTTGTAATTCCAATCATTATTTACGTAGTCCTAACTTCTTAATTATCGCTCTATAGCGCTCAATGTCTTGTTGTTTAAGATAGTCTAACATCTTTTTGCGTTTTCCAACCAAATTAATTAGCGAACGTTTTGTGGACAAATCTTTTTTATTTTTTTTCAAGTGTTCGGTAAGGTGTTTAATTCTGTGCGTAAACAGAGCCACTTGGCTTTCTGCCGACCCGGTGTCACTGGCACCGGTTCCATAATCAGTAAAAATTTGTTGTTTAACTTCTGGGGTTAAATACATAATAATAATCTTCTTCTTTGTTAATAATTTATCTTTTTCTTAATAGCCGGCGAAAATATAAAAAAAACAATATGAAGTTTCCAAGGGTTTAATAAAATGGTTAAAAATTAGTCTCTGAGTATTTGAAAAATACATTCCCAAATAAATAACTAAAATTTTCAGTTATATAAGAGTTTGAGGCGTTATGGATGAGATTCCTCGCTACGCTCGGAATGACAGCACAATTTTGCTATATGCGGGGCGGAAAATGCGGCGACGGTATTTCGACAAGTTCAACGACCAGTCGCCGCATTGTCATTCCGAGCGCAGCGAGGAATCCCTTCCCTATCGGTTAGCGCGTTGTCATTCCGAGCGTAGCGAGGAATCTCGAACAAATCCAAACTCATTTACCCACTCATTCCATTCCGGATTCATTACGTTAATTAACAATTCTTTCTTGTTTCTGTTCCACTTCTTTAACTCTTTTTCACGATGTATCGCCAAGTCAAAATGTTCAAGATACTCACCAAAATTCAACACATAAATGCAACTTTTCGGAGCAAAGTTAAGACCTTAAATTAGAAAAGAGAAAGTTAAACACTCTCTCCTTCCTGTTAAACGGAAAATGTCTATAATTTTGCCTCCGGTCAAAAAAGTTGAAAATTATGGGACATTTAACCGACGGACAAAGAAACACAATCTTTAGGAAAAGCCAAAGTTTAGACATTTTACGGATATGATTAAACAATTTGTAATCATTAATTTGAAAGATGATTTAAGTCCGGAACAAATCGCAGGGCGAGCAAAATACGAAAGTATGGAATGCGTTAGCCGCGAAACGATTTACCGCTTTGTGTGGGAAGATAAGAAGAAAGGCGGAGTGTTGTATAAACACCTGAGAAACAAAGGAAGACGGTATCGAAAACGAGGGGCAAGCAAAGGGAGCAGAGGTATGATTAAAAATCGTGTAAGCATTGATGAACGCCCTACCATTGTGAATGAAAAAACTCGATTTGGCGATAAGGGACTGACTTCTCCACAATAGATGAGAAAGAAGTATTATATGTTCAAAACCAACTAAATAACAGACCAAGAAAAAAATAGGATTCATGACTCCAATTGAATATTTTTTTTTATTTCGCCCAAAACAAAAAAGTTGCATTTCTGACTTGAATGTACCCTGATTTAAACCAAAATTAACCAAAAAAATACGAAATGAAAAAACAATTATTACTTACACTTAGCATGTTATTTTTATTTTTAGTTTCTTTTGCAGGGAAATTTGTTTTGATACCTCTTACTGAAACCAATGATTTAGTAACTTTGTTCAACAATAAAGAGTTGAAAATCCATCATTATTGTGATGATTATGTGCTTGCCACTACCGAAAATCTTACATATACTGGTACTCTTGTTCTTGACGATTTTGCTTTTGAAAATAATCGACCTTATGCTATTGTATATTTTTATGACACTTACGTAGAAGATTATCTTTCAGGAGCCACTAACAGTGCTAAAACGCTTTATTTCGGAAAAGATTTTTTGATAATGAAATATTTATCAGATGGATTTGTTCCTGCAAAAAAAGACGCGATGATAATGGTGCGGAATATAGAAGCAAAATTGCCGAAATTCCGTAACGATTATCCTGAAATTACAGAAATGGATCCGAATGTTCAATCTTTGATTGAGAAAGTAAACATCGGAAGTCTCATGGATAAAATACAGCATTTGCAAGATTATGGGGCACGTGCTTACTTTAAACCCCAAGCCTATGAAACACAGGAATGGATTAAGTCAAAATTTGAAGCCATGGGTTTGGATGTTGAATTACAATATTTTTCAACAGCAGGAAATTGGATGGGAACACCCGACACTTCTTCTGCAAATGTTATTGCTATTCAACGTGGTACAAAATATCCCAATGAATATATTGTTTGTGGCGCACACTACGATTCTTATGCTCGATGGAATTGGGACAATTGTCCCGGAGCGGACGACAATGCTAGTGGAACTTCCGGAATATTAGAAATTGCAAGGATTTTAAGTCAATATAAATTTGAACGTTCTATCATATATTGTTGTTTTTCTGCTGAAGAAATTGGTTTGTATGGTAGCGATGCCTATGCTACTCATTGTAGAGAGCAAAGTATAAATATTGTGGGATATTTTAATATGGACATGATTGGATATGTTGAACCCGGAGCAAGTGTAAAAATTCATTTTAGCACTCCTGATACAATCAATGCCTTAGCTAATTATTGTAAAAATGTGTGTGACATTTATTTTTCTGAGATGCCTTTTACTCATAATAACTATATAAGTGCTAGCGATCATAGATCTTTTATCAATAATGGCTACTTTGGAATTACTTCCATTGAATTTGCTTTTGTAAAAAATTTTTCCTATCACACGCCTAGCGATACTATAGGTTTTGGAGTCAATAGTACTGAACAAGTTGAAGTATTTGTAAAAGCAAATCTTTCGTGTATTGCAATTTTAGCTAAGTATATAATGCCTAACAATATTGTTGAATCTAATAAGAGAGTTTCTATTTATCCCAATCCAGCAAATGACAAACTTTTTATTGAAGGCGAGTTTATTAGTCAAAATATTGAAATCATTGACATGAATGGGAAATTAGTTGCCAGCAAGACAACTGACTCGAATATTGTCGGAATTGAGATTACTCATTTAACTCAAGGAGTTTACTTTGTTAAAATCTCAAATATTGTAGTTGGAAAGTTTGTTAAAAAATTGTAAGTCGTCAGCATAAAGTGCACCGTTTGGGTAAAAAAGTAGTTTAGGGTTTCAATTAAAAAGTATTAATTTGAAAGTCTATTTTTTTTTATTATTTTTGCAGCGTAGTGTATCATTCGAAATTAATATGAAAAGCCACATAGTTAATATTTTACTCTTTATTATTACCTTATGCTTCGGTACAATCTTTGCCCAAAAAGATTCCACTAAAACCATTTCTTTAGAACGTGTTGAGGTATCATCTCCCTCAAAAACAAATGTTGAATTATTAGAGCAATCCCTTCCTTTCGCAAGATTATCTCCTTTAGAATTAAAAAGAGGAATAGGTATTACTTTAGATGATGCCATTAATACTAATATTCCCGGAATATATATGGAGCGGCGTACGTTTTCCGGCGGACAACGATTTAACATTCGTGGCTATGGAAATGGAATGGGTTCAAGGGGCATCAGCAGTAATCACGACTCGCAAGGAATGAAAATGTATCTGAACGGAATGCCTATAACCGATGCTGAAGGCTTTACAGTAATGGATGATATTGATTTTGGTTTAATTGATAAGGTGGAAGTCATTAAGGGACCAAGTGGCACACTCTTCGGGTTAGCGATTGCCGGTGTTGTAAATTTACAAACTATTCAACCTAAAAAGGATGAAATTCTTATTGGGCAAGATTTTATGGGCGGCAGTTACGGATTGTTTAGAACCAACACAACAGTTGCTGTGAGTGGTAAAAAATCTTCTGTATTGGCTAATTATGGACATCAACAGTTTGCCGGATTTATGCCGCACACTAAATCTAATAAAGATTTTTGCAGTTTTATTGGAAATTTCAACATAAGTCATCGACAAACTGTAAACAGTTATATTTCATACATTCAAGGCAGAGATGATAGAAACGGCGAACTTACCATTGAACAGTACGAAAAAAAAGACTACTCCGGAAATCCTGCATACATTAAAAACGATGCTCATTCCGGATTAAAGGTGTTTAGAGCAGGCATAGAACATAGTTTCATTTTTGATAAACATTTTTCAAACTCTACTTCTATATTTGGTCAGGGACAGATATTGGATCAAAGTTCTTTCGGAGGCGGTTGGACAGATAAAAACGCCCTGAATTTTGGTTTTAGAAGTGTATTTACCTTAAAATTTGTGTTATCTAAATCCAAAGATATTGTGTTAGAAGGTATTGCCGGCATTGAACTGCAAAAAATGAACGGTACATCAATTGGTTATAATATGGCGGCAGACAGTACAAATTTGGGCGGATACAATGTCATTACCACCGTAAGAAGTAATCAAGTATTGAATAATTTAACCTATTCATATTTTACGCAGTGGAGTTCGAAATTGCCGAAGGGGTTCACGCTCAATGCAGGAGTAGGGATAAACAATATGTCGCTAAAATTGACCAACAGGCTTTGGTCGGCAAGCAACAATCATCCGGGCAATATAGTACCCAAAATTTATGAAGCAAATTACAACTTATTAACCTCTCCCATTTTTTCCATTCACAAGATATTTAGGAATATTGCCTCTGTCTATGCTTGTTATTCCACGGCATACCGCGCTCCTGTAAGTTCAAACATTATTATTGGCGCTACAGGAGAGTTAAATACCGGTTTAAAACCTGAAAGAGGGCAACAAATAGAGTTCGGAAGCAAAGGCAGTTTCTTAAAAAACAGATTGTTTTATTCGATTTCAGTATTTTACGCACAATTTAGTAATAGATTTTCGCTGATTGCCGTACCGGATGAAAACAAAGCATACACCCTCTATTCATATATATACAATGCCGGAAAAACTAATAATCTTGGGATTGAATTTGAAAAGAGTTATAAAATTATTGATTCGCAAGACAAATTTGTAAAACTGCTTCGCCCATTCGTCAATTTTACTTATTCTTATTATAAATACGGAGATTATGAATTTCAATCTATTGTAAAAGATAGCCATAACCGTGACAGTGTAACAACTGCAAATTATAAAGGAAACCAAGTGGCAGGACTAGCGCCATGGGTTTTTAATTTAGGCATTGATTTTGATGCAAAAATAGGTTTATATGCTAATATTAATTATGGCTACCGCACATCCATGTCCATAACTTCGGATGGTTTGAACAAAACCAAACCTTTTGGATTATTAAATATGAAAATTGGTTATCTTAAGAGAATTAAAGGTTTTGAGATACACTTGTATGTAGGCGCGAACAATATGACTTGCAGCCAGTATTACACGATGGTATTTATTAACCAATTACCGGATTCTTATATTCCCGGGGCGGATAGGATAAATTTCTACGGTGGAGTAGCATTAAAATATTATTTTAGAAAACAATCAATTAATTAATAATTTAAAAAGTTATGAAAGAAACAATTTTGAAATCATTATTTTTAACTATGTGCATTTTTGCTTGTAGTTTTAGCGTAACGGCTCAAGACATCATTAAATTTACATGGTCTGTTGTGGGTTCTCAAGTATTTCAGTTCCATGCAACAGAAGGTAAGGAATATACTATTGATTGGGGAGATGGATCAGCGATTGAAACAAAAGTAGGTATAGAAGGCTGGTCTTTTCCTAACCATACCTATTCTGCACTAAGTGAGTACCAAGTAATCATTACTGCTGGTAGTGAAGATTGCCTGTTTGGATACTTTGATTGTGCCAATAAGAATGTAGGCAGTATAGACATGAGCAAAAATCCTTCTTTAGGCGTCTTATATTGTTCTGATAATCAATTAATAAATTTAGATTTAAGCAACAATTCCTATCTATTAAGTTTAAATTGTAGTAATAATTTGTTAACTAGTTTAGAGGTAACTAAGAGTGTCTGGGGGCATAATTTGCATTTTGATTGTTCAAACAACAAGCTACTTCTTTCTAAATTATATACAATTTCTCAAATAATTGGTAGTGAGGAGTTTTGGTATAAGATTTTTGGTACACAAATTATTGATACGAAAAATTCTACGCTCTTTGATTTTTCTGGAGAAACAGATTTTGATGGCTTTGCTACTGTATTTGATGTAAAAAAAGATACTGTACCAGCAATTGTGAATTTTGATTACACAATTATAGACGGAATAATTTGTTTTAAGCAAAATGGTAATTTTGTTGTCCGGATGACTAATGAAGCAATTGGTTCATCCGCTGAAGTTGTAGCAGAATTTAATGTTAATGTTGATGGAATTGCTGATTGTACGAAATCTTCAAATTTTGTAGTCTATCCTAATCCTACTACGGGGAGTGTTTATATCAAAACAGGAGTTGATGAAATGCCAAAAATTATACTGTATTCGGCGGCTGGTAGTCTGTTGCAAAGTATTCAAGGTTTTGAATTAGATATGTCAGATTACCCTGTAGGAATCTATTTATTAAAAGTTAATTGCCCTAATGGGAATATTTATTCAACAAAAATTATTAAAAAGTAAACCTTAAAATCAAAATATTATGAAAATTTTTTATTTATCATTTATTCAAAAAAATACTCTTTTATTGAGTATTTTAATTTGTTTAGGGCAAAATTTTTATGTAAAAGCCCAACCAAATAGTTACTTCTTTTGTGGTAATGGCTTTTCTTCTTCTCCTTGGACGTGTTTAGGCCAGCATCCAACTGCTTCAGACAAACTTGAACTTGGCATTGTTCAAAGTATTGCTATTCATCCTTCTAATCTTAATACTATTTATGTTGGAGGTGGGCGTTTTGGAGGATTGTGGAAAACTACAAATGGGGGTGCAAGTTGGGTAAACAAAACTGATAATTTAGGTGTGGCTGCTTTGGGTATCTCTGCTATTGCTATTCATCCAAATAATCAGAATATTGTTTTAGCAGGAACTCAGACAAGAGCTTATGCGTGGGATTACTATGAGCAAGGAATAGGAGTGATTAAATCTGTAGATGGTGGTAATACTTGGTTATGTACAAACTTAGCTAGTTTTCCAAAAAGAGAAAAAAATATTAATGTTATTCGTTTTCATCCAACTGATCCAAACATCGTTTTGGCAGCAGGAAATGTATTTATCTATAAATCAATAAATGCTGGGACATCTTGGAGTATTGTTGACTCAATTTCATATCAAAGGGTATCGGCAAGTGGTCCGGGTTTTATTGATATTGAATTTTTACCAAACAACCCAAATATTGTATTAGCATCAACTGACCGAAGAGGAGCACTGAGTGTGTGTTCGAGTGCACTTCTCTTCTTGTCTACCAATGCTGGAAATACTTGGATAGATGTAACGCCATCTGATGCTTATCAATCTGGGCAGTGGGGGGCTACTGCTATTGCTATAGATGTTACTCCTGCTGACCCTAATAATTTCTATATTATGTATCAAAATGCTTATTCTCCTGCTAAAGTCTGTATAAAAAAATCTACTAATGGGACTTCTTGGACTCAAGTTGCACAATTTAATCACAGTGCTATAAATTTTATGGCAAATTGGGGGAGTTGGAATAAGTTTGAGTTTGAGGTATCAAATACAAACCTAAATACATTTTATACAGGAGGGGGAACGATGCACAGAAGCGTTGACGGTGGAAATACATGGACAAGAATTTCAGAATATTACGCAGGTGATTTAGGTGCTGTTCCTCCTCATACTACTCATGCAGATATAAGGGCTTTGGTTCAACTCCCCTCAATCTCAGGAGATTTTTTAATTATGGGTGATGATGGTGGTATATCAAAAACTACGAACGGAGGTAATATATGGTGGAATATTACTGGAAATGGTTTAGTAATTTCGGAAAATTATGCTGTCGGAACTTTTAAAAGCAATAATAATTTGGTGGTAGGATTACAAGATAATGGAACTAAACTATATAATGCAAATACAAATTCTTGGCTTAGGGTAACAGGTGGTTATGGTGATGGTGGATGGACAGAGGCTAACTATGCAAACGACAATATAGTTTACGCAACAAGCAATTCCGCGATTACTAGATCAACCAATGGGGGAAATAGTTTTTCTACAATTTTAAATAAAGGAACTGGTTGGAGTACCTGGGATAAATTTGAAATAGACCCAACAGATCATAACAAGCTATGGGTCCCTGAAAATACAAATAGTGTATTAAAATTATACAATGCTTCCACAAATACGTGGACTGACAGGTATTCCTTCCCTACAACAGAGAAAATTTCAACAATTCGAGTTGCACCATCAAATGGCAATGTTGTGTATGTAGCTATGAGAAATATTATTTGGAGCAGTTCGCCTCCTGTAAATAAAGTGTTCAAATCGATTAATGGTGGTGTTACATTTATGGATATTTCCGCAAGTTGTACTCCTTATTCTTGGGATGGATATATCAAAGAATTTTGTATTGACCCATACAATTCTGATAGAATTTGGGCTGGTTGTGGAATGTATAGCACATCAAATCGAGTTATTTATTCAAGTAATGGCGGTAACTCTTGGACAGATATTTCGACGGGATTACCTCCTTTTCCCGTATCTTATTTAACCTATAGAGAAGGGTCAGACGATGAAATATATGCAGGTACTGAGGGTGGTGTTTATCGTTGGAATAAGGCTTTGCAAAAATGGGAATGTTTCAATAATGGGTTTCCTCCAGCTTTTGTAACCAAACTTGAGATTAATAATTGTAATAATACCATTGTGGCTTCTACTTTTGGGCGTGGTGTATGGAAAGCCTCGTTGTCTCCACTGCCCGTTTCTACATATACTGTTTCATCTACTCAAACATGGGATGAAAACTCTGTAAAATCTTTTGCTTCGGATATAGTGATTTCAAGTGGAGTAACTTTAACAGTAAAGGGTGTTGTAAAAATGGCTCACAAACGCAGAATTACTATTAAACCCGGTGGTAAATTGATTGTGGATGGTGGAAAAATTACCAATTCCTGCCCTGATAAACTGTGGAACGGCATCCTCGTTTCCGGAAATATCAATTTGTCTCAAACTTCACAAAATCAAGGCACAATTGAATTAGTAAATGGTGCGATAATTGAAAATTCTCGAAATGCAATATCTACCGGTGACTATCTACCTAATGGAAGTTATGATTGGAATTCTCATGGAGGAATTATCTATGCAAATAATGCTACTTTCAAGAACAATCAAAGAGCGATTGAATTTATGTTGTATCCACCTTCTGGTAGTAGCCCCGTTGCCCAAAATGTCAGTTATTTTACTAATTGTAATTTCATTGTTGATAACAACAATATGTTTGCAAACGACAATGCCGTTTTTGCCAATCACTTTACCATGTGGGCTGTTTCAGGTGTAAAGATGAAAGGCTGTAAATTTGAGAACAATATGACAAATGTGTCTGACCGTGGTAAGGCAATTTATACCGAAAACGCAGGCTACACTGTTGATGAGTTTTGTTCTTCTTATAGTATTCAATATCCTTGTCCCACGTGTTTGATTCCAATTTCTTCGGAGTTTAAAGGGTTTGAATCTGCAATTAAATCATATAATTCAACCAAACAGTATGCTATAACTGTAGATCGTAGTAAATTTGAAAATAATATTATCGGAGTACAATTAGAGGGAAAAAACAGTTTTCAACTCTCACGCTTAGATATGTCTTTTAGTCCTATTTTGGGTAGACTCCTTACAGGTATTTATTTGGATCAATGTACTGACTATAAAGTGGAAGCTAATAAAATCGAGAATTACAGAATTAGTTCATCCAAAGGAATTTCAGGTATTTGGGTTAACAGACCAGGTGCAGATGAAAATAAAATATACAGAAACACCATCAAAAATTCTGAATATGGAATTAAAGTAACCGATATGGCTTTGTCGCAACAACCAGTACAACAAATCCAAAGGGGTTTCCCTACTACTGGGTTACAATTTATTTGTAATGATTTAAGCTATGATAATCTCAATGATATTTATGTCACTGGGGGAGAAATACGTTACTTACAAGGTTCTTCAAGTACCGGTGCAGATAATTATTTTTCCCAATCTGCAACAAATAATTACAACTTTTATTTATATCCTCAGCACCCCACACCCATTATATATTACCATTTTCCCGGTATGGAACCTCTTAACAAAACGAACAATGTTGCTCTACTTGCTACTACAAATGAAAATGAATGTACTAACACTTTGTGTAATAACAGTATAATAATAATAAGAAAAGATAGGGCGGATGATAAATCTTTGCAGTCTTACTTAGAGGAATATCGAGAATTAAATCGCAAATACGATGAAATGATGCTTTATTTTTATGCAAAAGATTATGATAAAGTGTTAAGTGATTATTTTTCCGGAATAATTGAAAATGAAGAACTATTAATAGAAGCCAATACTTATCTTGAATCCATATTGAAAATTACTGAATACATGGCTGGAATGAGCAATGCGGCTTTATTTTATCTTAAAACAGATAGTATTATAGACCTTAACCAAATCAGAGACTGGTACGATGAAATTAATACCCTTAATGCCAAATATTCACTTGCGGAAACTTATGAACAACTTGGCAAGTTTGATGAAGGTCTTAAAACTTTAGATTTAATTCCCATAATCTTTGAGTTGAGTGAAAATGAAATGATTGAACACTATAATTACGTTTCTTTATTCACTTTTAAAAATAATATTAGAGAAAACGGTAGAACAATTGCTCAATTAAATGAAGATGAAATAGAACAAATGTTATTTTTTGCTAAAGCTTCTCGCGGATTATCGTCTGTTATGGCTCACGGAGTGTTATGCTTCTTTTATAATATTTGTTTAGAAATAATGTCTGAAGAGGGAGAAATGCCAGCTAAATGGTTAAACGGAGAAAATGGCAACAAAAACAGTTTGTTTATTCAAAACTCAAAAATTGAGGATATTACCATTTATCCCAATCCCACTACCAGCGAATTGATTATTACAAGTGGCGAGTTGAAAATTGATAAAATAGAAGTTTTTGATATTGTTGGAAAAATAGTATCATCTAATCATTTTATTAACACTTCAAGTCTACAAAAAATCAATGTCTCGAATCTAAATTCCGGTATATATTTTGTCAAAATTACTACTAATGCTGGCGAAGTGATTAAGAAAATTATTAAGAATAACTGTTTTTAATTATAATATAATAAACACAATGAAAAGTAATACAACATTCAAATTAATAATATCCATACTTTTTTTTGGAAATATGTGTTTTAATTGCATTGCGAATGAAACAATAAGGATAACTCTTCAAACAATGAGTCCTTCGTTTCACATAATAGCCACTCTTGGAGAGCAGTTCACAGTTGATTGGGGAGACGGTACTGTTGAAACCTTCACAGGCAATGGATATCCTGGAGCTCAATCAATAAGTCATTATCTTCAGAATCCCGTTTTTTGTCCTGCTAATATAGTTATTACAGGATGCACAACAGATTGTATATTTTCATACCTATGGGCAAGCCTCGTAAATAAATTTGACGCAAGCGAAGCTCCATCCATAACATATATCGACCTTAGTAATATTACACATGACTATATGATATTATCATATCTCAATCTAAGTAATTGTAGTTTGTTGGAATTCCTGTCCATTGATTATTGTTCACTAAAAGATATTGATATACAAGATTGTATTTCTTTAAAAACAATTCATCTTACCCGCAATAAATTATCCGTATTAGATATAAGCAGTACGGTTGCAGAATGGTGTCATGCTGCTTATAATTGTTTACCATTATCTCAATTATATCCTATTACTTCAAAATTGCCTCACCCTGAATGGTCATACAATTACAAACAACTTGTAGCTACACAAAATACTACAATTAATAAACCCGTTGATTTTTCATCAGAAAAAGAGTTTGGCGGCAGGGCTACTTTTTTTTTACCACTATATGGTTCCGGACCGCAAATACCTGCATTAGAGAGTGATTACACCATTAATGATGGATTTATTACCTTTCATACTGCCCGACCATACAAAGTATATATGGAAAATCAAAACATAATTGGAGCTGATGGGGTTTATACTTTTACACCTGTTAATGTAGTTGCACCCGTACAAGAAATCATTAACGTACCCACAACGGCAATAGCAACTATACCGCTTACACTTACCGGTACGGTAATGCCAATCGATGCTTCATTCAAGATCATTACTTGGAGTATTGAAGATGCTGGAACAACAGGAGCAACTATTACAAGTAACAAACTCTATACTACAGCAGAAGGTTATGTAATAGTTACAGCAACCATTAAAAACGGATTGGGTATTGATAGTATTTATATACAAAATTTTACTATTGAAGTAAAGCCTGTAGGTATCAATGACCCTACGCAAGAATTGTCAAATATTACAATCTATCCCAATCCCACGAATGGAGAGTTAGAAATTGAATATAAAAATTTGCTTATCAATAAAATTGAAGTTTTTGACATTAAAGGAAAAATAGTATTATCTTCTCTTTTTAATATTTTATCGGCTCATCATAGAATTAATATTTCAAATCTAAATTCCGGCAACTACTTTGTTAAGGTTTTTACAACGCAAGGCGAAATTGTTAAGAAAGTTGTAAAACTATAACAATGTAAAACAAAACTCATTAGCAAGTACCCAACATTACAACAAACAATAATGGGACTCCTGTAAAAAAATTCTTTTTTAATACCATGGTTCCAAAAAATGTTTGAGCCCGGAAACTTCTTGAAAAACCATTTTATTGCTTAGTGTTATTTCATTATCACTAACCGCTGTACTGCAAACTCGTTATTATCAGAGTAGATCTTTACAAAATAGATACCTGCTTGAAGTTGTGAAACATCAACCACTTTCTTCTTTCCGCTTTCTGTTTTCTGCTCTAAAAGTAATCTTCCTTGTATATCAAAGAGTTCAACTCTGTTAAGTCCTGTTCCCTCGATGGTAATAGTATTGTTGGCAGGATTGGGGAAGATACTTAATGTTTGTTCGGAAAGTTCTTTAACGGAAACCAATGTCAAACATTCTTTTTCCGTAAGTAACGTTTCGACGCAATCGTTATAAACAACTTCCACATGATAACATAGTTCAATATCCGTATCAACATTTTCATCCAAGAAAGTCAATTCGTCGGCAGGGATAATTTCGTCGTTAATTTGCTCGTCATCTCGGTAAAGGTTGAAGCCGGCAAGTTCTGTGCCTTCGTATTCGGGGGCTTCCCAAGAAACAAGAATGTTTACACCTTCAGTTTGTACAACAGTTATTGAATTTGTTATTGGCACACACATACCATTTATGCTTACAATTACCGAATCGCAAGGCTCACTTTCTAATGTTTCGCTGTATAAAGCGGTTACTTTATATTCGTATTCTCCATTTGCAGGAACAATGTCAGTAAAAGTAGTTTCATCTCTAACCGGTTCGGGTGTAATTATTTCTGTAAGTCGTCAGCATAAAGTGCACTATTTCGATAGAAAAGTAGTTTAGGGTTTCAATTAAAAAAAGTATTAATTTGAAAACCTATTTTTTTTTATGAAAAAGACAAAAAAAGAACCA
>JAIRVY010000148.1 GCA_031253655.1 Bacteroidales bacterium | reverse complement strand
GGTCGCGGTGTAGTATTTGCGAACAATATTTTGTGCGGGTTGTATGGGATTTGCAGAGAAAATTACGAATTACGAATTACGAATTACGAATTGGAAGAAAGTAAAAATTCCCCACCATTTATGGAAGGGTGGCAGCCGAAGGCTGACGGGGTGGTAAATCAGAGTTCATCTGCTCAATCAGAGTTATCCGAGCTTCAAAAAGCTCTTGCAAACATAAAAATGTTTCCAAATCCAGGTAGAGACCAAATAACAGTTATCTCAGAGATTGGAAACTGTAATTTTGAGTTGATAGATATGTTAGGTATTATTAAAAAATCAATGATTCTTCAAAAAGGATACAATACATTGAACATTTCTTCGTTGGTGCGAGGCATTTACTTCTACAAAGTTGTTTATAACAATATAATTGAAACCGGCAAATGGATAAAAGAATAAATAACAATTATAAAATATTATCACAATGAAACTACACGAATTAAAACCGGCGGCAAACGCCAAGCAGTTATCAAAAAGAATTGGTAGAGGTCAAGGTTCCGGCAAGGGCGGCACTTCTACAAAAGGACACAAGGGGCAACAATCCCGCTCCGGATACAGCCGTAAATTAGGCTTCGAAGGCGGGCAAATGCCCATCTACAGATTGTTACCCAAAAGAGGTTTCAAAAATATTAACCGCGTTGAGTATAGTCCTATAAATTTAAGTACTCTTCAAAAACTAGCCGAAAAAACCGGTCAAAGCGAGATTACTTTGGAATTGATGAAAGCCAATGGTCTAATCTCAATGAAAGATAAGATTAAAATCTTGGGAAATGGAGTAGTTAAGAGTCCCTTTACTGTTACCGCTCACGCATTCTCGAAATCTGCTCAAGAAGCAATTGAAAAAGTAGGTGGCAAGTGCATCAGTTTGATACAATCTAAGGTAGTAGAAGAAGAGATAACACCGATTATTAAAAATAAAAATGAAGTAGAAGATACTCCTATAGCCGAAACCTTAGTAGTAGAATAAATTATTGAAAATCAAGAAAATTAATAGATATGAAAAGATTGATAAACACACTAAAAAACATATATCGCATTGAAGATTTACGTAAACGTATTCTTTATACCTTATTTATATTGCTGATATATCGTTTGGGCGCGCACATCGTACTTCCCGGCATCAATCCCGGAAGTTTAGCCAAATTCTCTTCAAGCGCCAGAGAAGGTTTAATGGGTATGTTAGACTTGTTCTCCGGAGGTGCTTTCTCTAATGCTTCTATTTTTGCATTGGGGGTTATGCCCTACATTTCTGCCTCTATCGTAATTCAGTTGATGACTTTGGCGGTGCCTTACTTCCAACGTCTTCAAAAAGAAGGTGAAAGCGGAAGAAAGAAAATTAACCAGATTACACGTTACTTGACCATTGGTGTTGTTTGCGTTCAAGCACCCGCTTATATTGCAAATATTACCTCGCAGTTTGCATACGCAGTATCTCCGACTATGATTGGAGGAACCCCAATACTCGGTTTTTCAGCATTTTCAATTACTGCTTTTTTACTACTTATAGCAGGAACGCTGTTTATTATGTGGTTAGGTGAACGTATTACCGATAACGGACTTGGTAATGGTATCTCCATCATCATTATGGCGGGGATTATTGCACGTTTTCCGTTTGCACTTTCGGCTGAATTTATGGCCCGTTTCACCGAAACCGGCGGTCCTATTGTATTTATTCTCGAAATTGTAATATTGATGTTAGTTATCGGTATGTGTATTCTTTTAGTGCAAGGTACACGCCGTATCCCTGTACAATACGCCAAAAGAATTGTGGGAAACAAACAATATGGCGGGGTGAGAAACTTCTTGCCTTTGAAAGTAAACGCAGCCGGTGTTATGCCTATCATTTTTGCTCAAGCCCTTATGTTTTTGCCCTTAACTTTTATGAAAATTACTAATACACCCGGAAAAGTGCTCAGTAGTTTTATAGATTATAACGGTGCAGGGTACAACATTATCTTCTTCGTCTTGATTATTGCTTTTACCTATTTTTACACGGCTATTACCATTAATCCTCAACAAATTGCGGAAGATTTAAAGAAAAACGGAGGATTTATTCCCGGAACCAAACCCGGAAAACAAACGGCAAACCTGATTGACGAAATTATGTCGAGAATTACACTGCCGGGTTCGTTCTTCCTTGGCTTTGTGGCTATTATGCCGGCAATAGTTCGTCTGTTTGGAGTAAACCAACAGTTTGCACAGTTCTTCGGTGGAACATCCATCTTGATTATGGTGGGCGTTATCCTCGATATGCTGCAACAAATTGAAAGCCACCTCTTAATGAGACATTACGACGGACTTACCAAATCGGGAAGAATAAAGGGACGGAGTGGAAATATGTACTAATCAATTACGAATTACGAGTTACGAGTTACGAGTTACGAATTACGAGTTATGAGCTACGGAATTGAATGAATGAAGATAAGAAAAAATAAATATAAAATATATGATACTGAAGAGATTCAGTTAATAAGAGAGAGTTCTTTGATAGTTGGAAAGACCTTAGCCGAAGTGGCGAAACGCATTGCGCCCGGCGTACCTCTGATGTTGTTGAACAGAATTGCCGATGAATTTATCAGAGACCATAAAGCCGAGCCATCCTTTAAAGGGTATCGCGGATTTCCCTCCTCAATATGCGTTTCGGTGAATGAAGTGGTGGTGCACGGCATACCGGGAAATCAAATTCTGCAAGATGGAGACATCGTTTCCATAGATTGTGGAGTGTATAAAAACGGATTTCATGGCGACTATGCCTACACCTTTCCGGTAGGAAACATCTCTGTGGAGAAACAATTACTGCTGGAACGTACTAAAAAATCCCTGTTCACAGGTATTGAGCAGGCGAAAGTGGGAAATACCACAGGAGATATTGGAAACGCCATCCAGCGTTATGTAGAATCGTTCGGCTACGGAGTAGTGCGCGACTTGTGCGGACACGGGTGCGGAAGAAACCTGCACGAGTTTCCCGAAGTGCCAAACTTTGGTAAAGCCAAACAGGGACCGCTGCTCAAAACCGGAATGGTAATCTGTATTGAACCGATGATTAACAGAGGCACATACAAAGTGAAAACCGACCCGGACGGCTGGACGGTGAGAACCATAGATAGAAAACCCTCTGCCCACTTTGAACACCAAATCGCACTCACCGAAAAAGGAACTGAAATACTGTCAACGTACGAGTTTATAGAAAATAACTGATATGAAAAAAGTAGTAAAAAATTAAACTATTGAACTAATAAACTATAAAATAGCAAATTATTAATCATTTATCATTAACCACAAACCATTATGAAACAATCCTCCATTGAACTCGATGGCATCGTTATCGAAGCGTTAGGTAACGCGATGTTCAGAGTGCAATTAGAAAACGGGCATATCATCACGGCACATATCGCCGGGAAAATGAGATTAAATTATATTAAAATTCTGCCAGGCGATAAAGTGCAGGTAGAAATGTCGCCCTATGACTTAAGTAAAGGAAGAATCACTTTTAGACATAAATCATAATTAACATTAAAAAATAAAACAATGAAAGTAAGAGCATCAGTAAAAAAAAGAAGCGATGAATGCATCGTAGTAAAACGAAAAGGGGTTGTGTTTGTCATCAACAAGAAAAACCCAAAATTTAAACAACGTCAAGGATAATTATTTAACAAGTAAAATTAATAACATTTATGGCAAGAATTGCAGGTATTGATTTACCAAAGAACAAAAGAGGAGAAGTAGGTTTAACCTACATCTATGGAATTGGCAGGAGTTTGTCGAGACAGATACTTGACAAAGCCGAAATTCACTACGATAAAAAAGTTAGTGACTGGAACGACGACGAGTTGGCTGCTCTTCGTGGCATTATCAACGAACTGAAAGTAGAAGGTGCGTTGCGCTCAGAGGTTCAAATGAACATCAAGCGTTTGATGGATATCGGATGTTATCGCGGTATTCGGCATCGTATCGGATTACCATTACGTGGACAAAGTACTAAAAACAATGCGCGTACCCGTAAAGGTCGCAAGAAAACCGTTGCCAACAAGAAAAAAGCAACTAAATAACAGTTAATCATTTTAGTCGAATAGTTAGAAAAATAATATTATGGCAAAGAATACAAAAACCGTAAAGAAAAAAGTAGTTAGAATAGATGCGATAGGCAAAGCGTTCATCTCTGCATCGTTCAATAACGTAATCGTTACCCTTACCAACAGCGATGGACAAGTAATTTCCTGGTCATCAGCCGGTAAAATGGGTTTCAGAGGCTCTAAAAAAAACACCCCTTATGCCGCGCAAATGGCTGCCCAGGACTGTGCAAAAGTAGCCTACGATTTAGGCTTGCGTAAAGTAAAAGTGTATGTAAAAGGACCGGGGGGCGGTCGCGAATCGGCCATCCGTACCATCCACGCCGCCGGCATTCTGGTTGAAGAAATTACAGACGTAACCCCATTGCCACACAATGGCTGTCGCCCACCAAAACGGAGACGCGTATAATTAATTAAGAATTAACAATTAAAAAATAAAAGAAATGGCAAGATATACAGGACCACAAACCAAACTTGCAAGAAAATTCAGAGAACCGATTTTCGGACCGGATAAATATTTAGACAAAAAGAACTATCCCCCCGGACAACACGGACTAGCAAAAAAACGCGGCAAAATGTCAGACTACGGCGTTCAGTTAATGGAGAAACAGAAAGCGAAATATACCTACGGTATGTTGGAGCGTCAGTTTAAAAAACTCTTTTTGAAAGCCGCAAGTAAAAGAGGAGTAACCGGTGATAACCTTATGAAATTCATTGAATCTCGCTTAGATAACGTGGTATTTCGTTTGGGTATTGCGCCTACCCGAGCTGCCGCCCGCCAATTGGTTACCCACAGACACATTGTTGTAAACGGAAAAATCAACAATATCCCCTCCACGTTGCTGGTGCCGGGTGATATTGTTGCTGTTCGCGAACGCTCAAAATCATTGGAAGTAATTTCCAATTCATTACACGGAAAAGGATGCCAATTCTCATGGTTAGAATGGGACGGCGTTCTGATGACCGGAAAATTTATGAATTACCCCGAGAGAAGCGAAATACCTGAAAATATTAACGAACAGGCAATCGTTGAACTTTACTCTAAATAAAAGTTCAAAGGTTCAATAATTTCAAAGTTTTAACAAATTAACTATCAAACTATTGAACCGAAACATTAGTACAAATAAACGAATAAATAAATAAACAAAAATATTATGGCAATATTACAATTTCAACAGCCCGATAAAGTAATCATGCTTGAAGCGAATGATTTTCGAGGTATCTTCGAATTTCGCCCACTTGAGCAGGGTTACGGCGTTACGGTAGGCAATGCCCTGCGCCGCGTTCTGATTAATTCACTGGAAGGTTATGCAATTACTTCCTTGAAAATTGAAGGAATTGCACAGGAGTTTTCCACTATACCCGGAGTAATCGAAGATGTTACCGACATCGTTTTGAATTTGAAACAAGTACGTTTCAAAGCAAAACTTCCAGATGTGCATGCTGAAAAAACCACCATCGTGATTAGCGGAAAAGATAAGTTTACCGCACAGGATATGAACAATTTTCTCAATACCTTCCAGGTACTTAATCCCGACCACGTGATTTGTCACATGGAGAAAAATGTGAAGTTGTTAATGGAAATTACAATTGATAAGGGACGCGGATATGTACCCACCGAGGAGAATAAAGAACTGCACGAAGGTATTAATCTCATTGCACTGGATTCTATTCATACCCCGATCATAAATGTAAAATATACGGTTGAAAACTTCCGCGTAGAACAAAAAACTGACTTTGAAAAACTTGTTTTCGAGATTGTTACCGATGGTTCAATTCACCCAAAGGAAGCATTAAAAGAAGCAGCAAAGATTCTTATTCAGCATTTTATGTTGTTCTCTGATGAAAAAATAAAATTGGATGAACCTTCAAAACCGCAGGTATTCTCCGAAGAACTTGATGATTCTTATGCTGTGATGCGACAACTGTTAAAATCTCAGTTAAAAGAGATGGAACTCTCTGTTCGTGCGCAGAACTGCTTAAAATCTGCAGAATTGGAAACAATAGGAGACTTGGTTTCCATCCACAAAAGCGATCTGCTTAAATTCAGAAATTTTGGTAAAAAATCATTATCGGAATTAGAGGATTTAGTAAAATCGAAAGGATTGGAATTTGGAATGAATTTAGCAAAATATAAACTTGATAAGGATTAAGAACAATGAGACACGCAAACAAAAATAACCATTTAGGAAGAACTGCCTCCCACAGGGATGCGATGTTGTCGAATATGGCAGCCTCTTTAATACTTCACAAACGCATTAGTACCACTTTGGCAAAAGCCAAAGAATTAAGAAAATATGTTGAACCGTTAATCACACGCAGCAAGGATGATACTACGCACTCAAGACGGGTTGTGTTCTCTTATCTTCAAAATAAATTCGCAGTTAGCGAACTATTTCGTGAGATTTCACAAAAAGTGAGCGACAGACCGGGCGGATATACCCGCATCTTGAAAACAGGTTTCCGCAAAGGCGATAACGCCGAAATGTGCATTATTGAACTGGTTGACTACAACGAAACCTACACTGCTGGTGAAGAGAAGAAGAAAACTACCAAAACAAGACGTGGGCGCGGAAAAGCCAAAACAGAACCCACCACCGTAGAGACGCGGCACGCCGCACCTAACGTAGAAGAAACTGTTGTAGAAGAACCCTCAGTAGTTGAAGAAATCACTGTTGAAGAACTCACTGCTGAAGAAATCACTGCTGAAGAACCCTCAATAGTAGAAGAAACTACTGTTGAAGAAACTTCACTAGTAGAGGACGAAAAGAAGGAAGAATAAGTACAACTGAGCTTTTATTTCAATTATTTAGTTTAAATAGTCGCTCCTTTTAAAGCAATTTTTATATTATGATGCGATTACTACGTTTTATTTATCGAAAAATTAATAAGAATGAACCTCCTTATTACTACTACTATTCAGTATGGAGAATAATTGTAAAACCGATAAGGAAATATTTCAATGTGGTAGTTATTCCAAATATTCCTTTTGCCAATCTTCGCATTTTTATGTATCGTTGTTGCGGATATAAAATCGGAAAAAATGTTTTTATCGGGATGAAATGTTATTTGGATGATATGTGTTATGATAAAATTACAATAGAAGACAACGTAGGTATCTCTTACGGAGTATATTTTGCTTGTCATGGGCAGCGTCAGGGGGAACATACTCCCATTACCATAAAAAAAGGTGCACACATTGGCATGAGAGCAACTTTAATTTCGGGAAAGAAAGGTATTGTAATTGGCGAAAATTCTATGGTCGGTGCCGGTGCGTTAGTCAACAAAGATGTCCCGGAAAACTCCGTTGTAGTGGGTGTTCCAGCCAAAATTATTTCAAAAGTGTAGTTCAAGAATTTTTTTTCAAAAAATATATTTCCTCATATCGTTTCGCAATATTCTCCCAATGAAAATTTGAAAAATCTAACTGCTTTACGTTATCTGTAAATGTGGAATAATTTTCAATAATGGTTCGTATGGCTTGTGCAATATCTGTAATGCTTTTAGAATTAACCGCAATTCCTACCGTTCCTAGTCCAAAATAACCGTCAATTCCCTGTTTTTGTGTGTAAACAATCGGCAAACCCTGTGTTAAGGCTTCAATATATACTAACCCGAAACTCTCTGTGTGTGAAGGCAATACAAAAATATGGTGCTTGCGGTAAAAATCCATCAATTCTTCCTGGTTTTTCTTCTCAATTAGAGTGATATGTTTCTTATTTGAAATATAATTTTCTAATTTTCTCAGATATGACGAATTATCTAAATAACCTTTACCTACTATCGTCAGTTCAACGTCAATTCCTTCAAAGTGAAGCAACTCTACCGCTTTACAAAGGGTAATGAAGTTTTTATTGGGAGTAATACTCCCCACAGAAAGTAATTTCACAGGATTGGTAATTTTATCTTTAATAAATCTTTTGTCAAGCCAAAAAGGAAATGCCCCATTGGGAATCACGCTGGTTTTATTTGAAATTTTGTTTTTTAAGCGCAAGGGTAGTAATTGGTTTACTAATCTCTCTTTATATGGTGGAGAAATAAAAACAATTTGTGCAGCATGTTCTAAAACTTGATACCCCAATTTTCTTAAATGGATAAAATATTTGAAAAAGAGATACACATCTGTATTTCGAACTACAACTATGTAAGGAATCCCATACTTTATATGCAGATTCAGGGCTACTGCACCATCACTAAACCAAGTGTGGGCGTGAAGAAAATCGAAAGTGCCAATATTCACTCTTTCTTCAGTGAATTGTGTTAGTTTTTTTATTTTTCTTTTGAAACGTAATCTAGAAATAATATCTGTATCTCTTTGAAAGTATTCACAATGAATATCCTCATAATCAACGGTACTGTTTATTAATACCGGAATTATAACCATTTGTTCTATATTGTTTTTCTTTAAGGCAGCAAAAAAAAACTTATAGAATGGCGAATTGCCTTGCGCCCCATTGCAAATATGAACTATTTTCATTATGTATTGATATGCTGTGAAACGATTTTATTACAACTAAAATAGTAGGATAGAAAAATACTGAGCAAATACGCGGAGCTTCTTCCTATGGCAAGGCAGTAGATAGCAACTACTACATCCTTGTATAAAACGCAACCCACCCAAAGACTTACAAAGGTTATTAACAAATAATATGATTGCCATAAGAAATTAAATTTTAGTTTGTTAGCAATAATCAAAACATCAAAAAGTGGCGTTGATACAAAAGAGAGCAGAATAGGAATGGTTAAGATTTGTGCGTAGTAGGCGGCAGTATCCCACTGTTTCCCTACAAAAATAGAGAACAGATAAGGAATACAAAACATCAAAACGCCAGCACCCACAAGAGCAATAAAAGAAAGATTTTTGAAGATTATAAGATAAAAAGTGCGGCAATTTCCATTTTTAAGATACTCTTTATTAGCCTGTTGACGAAAAACATCCCGAATGGCAAAACTAATCATACTTATGGGTCCGTACACTACCAGCATCGACATAGAGAAATACCCTACCTCTACCGAGTTGAAGTAGAAACCCAATACCAGTACCGGCAAATGTTTTCCTATTTCGTTGAGCAAACGTCCAGGCATAACATATTTTGGAAACTCTAAAAATTCTTTCGCCACTTTTTTCATTCCGGCTATTGAAATCTCTTTGAAAGCGACTGTATCTTGCTGCAAGGCTCTAAAAACGCAAGCACCTGCAGAAATAAACCTGCCAAGGAGGTCGCCGATAACTAAACCGTGAGAAAAAATCTTTACCACTCCCAGCAGCAATTTACTGAAAGTGATGGCAGACGCATTAGTTATTTTATTAATTGTCAATTTTTTAAAGGAAGCGCTCCGTACGCACCATTCATTATAGGTATTAAAAATAATGAGAGCAAAAGCAGATAAGGGACAAATAAAAAGCCACTTTTTAAGTTGAGGTTCGTGCAAAGTTTCAGAGAGAATATCCACCAAAAACAGTTGTAGGATGAGATAAATCACAGTTAATACAACAAAACACAGTACGATAACAACACCAATTAGATTAACAGCATCGTGTTTCGATTTGGCAACCAGCACGCCCAGTTCATATCTTCCGCTTGCAAAATTCGACATTATGGTAAAAATAGCCGTTAATGTAGCCAGTAATCCAAACTCTTCGGGTGTAAATACACGGGCTATAATCGGATAGAACAAGAAAGGAAGAATTTGTGCGAAAACGGTTCCGCCACCCAGCGTGAGAAGGTTTTTGCCAAACTGGCTTTTTGTGAAGAAAGTTTTTATTCTAAGGGTCAATCGGGTTGAAAAAAATGATGTAACGTTATGTAATTGTGCGCTTTGTTAATAATCTTCGTATATTTAATGTTAACATTCTTCTCATTATCCTGTAGTCTCATATACAAAAACGGTAAGAGAAAGAGAAGTGCATAGAAAGAAGCGCCAAAGAAATCGGTGTAGCTGAAAAATCCGAATATGAAATTGAGGACAAAGAGAAAAAAGAAAACGTAGAGTTTTTTAAGATGTAATAGATAGATAATTGCACTCCATATTAGGACAGACAGGTAAACTATTAAACCGACAATTCCGCAAAATAGAAGCACAGAAATGAAAAGATGGTGCGGATATTTATGTTTATTTGTTTCATTTTTAAATGTTTTCATAAAAGAAAAATCCCCACCGTATATTTTCTTCGGAACAGAATACTCTTTGTAGATCCTTATACCCAAGTCCCATAAATCTCTTCGCGATTCTGTAAATAAAACTAATTGTTGCTTCTCAATCTGACTTTTCAGTTTTGAGTCTTGTGCAGCAGTATGCGTGGTAATGATACGTGAAGAAAACGCGCTGTTAATGCGGGAAGAAACCAATACAATGTTAATATTCGTCTTGTCGGCATCGTTAAAAGAAATTTTTTCCATTTTTTCCGAAACCACAGGATAATAGGATAAAAATATGTAAATAATCCCCAAGGTTAGGAATGAAGAACCTAAGAATTGGACAAGGCACTTGTAGGAACTGAGGTTTGAAAATATTTTTCGGAAAATATAAGGAATTAACAGGAAGAGGCATACTAATACAAAAAATCCGGAGCAAAAGTAAAAGCGGCGGGAACCTGCCAGTACTCCGACAACGATTATGAGTTGTAATGCCGTTAAAAACAATGCTTTATATTTAATTTTGTTTTGCGAACCAAGGAGTTTGTGTAATCCGAATATTAAGCCAGTGAGTAGAAAGAGTGAGAAATAATTATAATCGGATACTAGCGATGAGCCCCATTTAAAACGCTGAATGCCATCAATTTTCATATAAGAAAGGAAGGTTGGCGAATAGAAAAATTTCCATATTCCCAAAATTGCTACGATAATGGAAAAAATTATGAAATATTTTCCAATTCTAACAACGAGGAGTGTAAAATCCTCTTTACTTCTAATCGTTTGCGTGAGAAGAAAAAGAAAAAAAGAGATAAAGATAATATCCTTCAAAATATCAATCTGTTTGTCAAGAATTGGAAGAGAGGAACTGAATAATGCAATTATTTCAATGGTAATGAGAAAAACCACAGGAAAAAAAGTTGTTACAGTTTGCAACAACACTTGTTTAACATTCTTACAATTAATAATTTGAAATAGTGTAAACGAAAAGAGCAATACCATAAATGGGTAAACTATATATGGTATTGCATTTCTGGAAACATACGTTACGATTAAGAAGGCTAAACAAGAAACAGGGTCGATTTTTTTCACACTATATCTAAAATTCACGCAATATTTATTTTTTCACCTGTAAAATAATATCGACATTTTTAATACTATTATTATATCAATTCCCCAATATTTTTCTGATGCTCTGAGGAGACTCTTACGAGCGGCAGTCGCAAATAGTAATCAATGCGATTTTGCAATGCCAGAAAGGTTTTTACACCTGCCGGACTTCCCTCTTTAAAACACGCCTGAATAATATCTAAGAGTTTATGGTGGATAATTCTTGCTTCTTCAAAATTACCATCTTGGGCAAGATGTACCATTTGTGCTACTAGGGTAGGGTAGGCATTTCCCACCACAGAGATAAGTCCGTTTATACCGATTGCCATCAAAGGTAGTGTAATCGCATCATCTCCCGAAATTACTAAAAAGTTATCCGGTTTATGTTTTACCAAATACATAATTTGATTCATAATGCCGGAGGCCTCCTTAATACCGATAATATTCCTGTGTTCAGCCAGTTTCAAAGTGGTTTCGGGTTCTAAGTTGCATCCGGTTCTGCTTCCCACATTGTACAAAATAATGGGCAAAGAGGAATGATGCGCCAAGGTTTGATAATGCTCTAATAGGCCGGCTTGCGTGGGTTTGTTATAGTATGGGGTAACCGACAAAATGGCACTCACACCTGTAAAATCGAAAGTTTTGAACTGATGCAGAATAGTTTTTGTAGAGGGACCGCCTATTCCTATCACGATAGGTACACGGTTTTGGTTGGTTTTCACAATAGTGCGCACAATCTTGTGTTTTTCCTCGTCGGTAAGTGTGGGCGATTCGCTGGTGGTTCCTAAGGCTACCAAATAATCTGTTCCGCTTGCGATGAGGTGTTCCACAAGCTTTTCTAAACTTGAGTAGTCTATTTCACCGTCAGGCAAAAAAGGGGTAATCATGGCGATTCCTAATCCTTTGAATTGATTTATGAATTGCATTTTCCGGTCAATTTATGTAAATAATTGTGAATGTGTTTCAAAAGTGTTAGATAATTCCAACTGGTTTCATCCCTGATGAAAATGTCGTAATACTCTTGAGAAAATTTATTAGCGCCAATGATTAATTTTGCTTTTGAAGAGGATAAAATATATCGCAGTGGCGGTAAGTCATTTCGGGAAAAATCAATAAGAATGTCGAAGTCTTTTTGCAGAAAATCGTGTAGTTGAACAAAATCGGGCTTTCCGAACCAGTTAAGGTTTTTCTTCGCAAAATAGTCGGCAGTTAATTGAGGCAGGCAATAAAAAGGTACATTTCTTTCATCAACATATCCCATCAACCACATAGTTCTCTTGGGTGAGTGCAGTTTTGAGAACAGATTGTACACCTCTTTATAGGAATTCTCGTCGGTTATTTGGCACAAAACCGCCATAGAACGAACTTGTTCTAACGAGATTAATGTTTTCTCGCGGGAAACATTATGTTTTTTCAAACAGCGATTAAACAGTATTTGTTTGATATAGTTAATCATATTGCACTTTCAATGAAGCGCACAAAAGTAGGAAAAAAACATTACAGTCTTCCATCTATCAGCGCTCTTTCAACAATCCCCTTTACATCATAAACAACACAGTTATTTTTTCCGAAATCGCGCAGATTAATCTCTTTAAATTCATTATGTGCAACTGCTAAAACAATAGCATCAAATTTATTTTTCAGATTGTTTATATTTTCAGTTTGAACTGATATACAAAACTCATTTTCAATCTCTTTCGGATTAGAATGGGGATCAAAAACCGTAATGTTGGGGGTATATTCTTTTAACACGTTGTGAATATCTATCACTTTTGAATTTCTAATATCCGGGCAGTTCTCTTTAAAAGTGATTCCCAAGATTAAAATATTGGCATCTTTGATTAAAATTCCCTTTTTGTTCATTAGTTTAATAACCTGATTGGCAACATATTCGCCCATTCCGTCATTCAGTCTTCTGGCGGCAGACATTACACGGGGCAATACGCCATAATACAAGGCTTTCTCTATCAAATAATAGGGATCTACGCTGATACAGTGCCCTCCCACAAGTCCGGGCGTGAATTTGATAAAATTCCATTTTGAAGCTGCTGCATCCAATACATCGTGGGTGTCAATTTCCATTGCGTTAAAAATTTTCGCCAACTCATTCATAAAAGCGATATTGACGTCCCGCTGCGCATTCTCAATAATTTTTGAGGCTTCGGCAACTTTAATGGAAGTTGCTTTAAAAGTACCGTTCTCTAATACAGAATTATACAGATTATCAATAAAATCTGCAATTTCGGGAGTAGAACCGGAGGTTACTTTCTTAATTTTTTCAACCGTATGCTCTTTGTCCCCGGGGTTAATTCTTTCCGGCGAGTATCCTCCAAAAAAATCCTTGTTATAAGTTAAGCCTGATATTTTTTCAACAATTGGCAAACAAAGCTCTTCCGTAACTCCCGGATAAACCGTTGATTCATAAATTACAACTCCACCTTTAGGAATTACTTTTCCTACGGTATCACTCGCTTTCAGCAATGGGGCTAAATCAGGACGGTTATTCTCATCAACCGGCGTTGGAACAGCAACTACAAAAACATTACTTCCCGCCAAGTCTTCAATACTATTCGTACAACGAAGTCCGTTTTTCAAAGTCTGTTGCAGCAAATGGTCTTCAATTTCACAAGTATTATCGTGCCCCTTCATTAAGGTACTAATACGTTCAGGGTTGATATCAAAGCCAACAGTGGGATACTTTGTAGAAAAAAGACGGGCAAGTGGGAGGCCCACATAACCCAAACCAATAACAGCGATTCTGATATTCATAATTTTATTTTTTGGAGTCTAATATTATTTCAAATACATTTTTTCCATTTTCTTTCAGTAGTTCCTGGGCGTGTTGGTTTTGCATAATTTTCGTGCCAAATTCGTTAAAATTGTAAAGATTTGGCGTTTCAAACCAGCGTTGAATTTCCATATTGAAGATAAGGTTTCTTGTGTAACTTTCATCAATAGAAAATGGTACAGGTATAGTTACGGTAAAGTGATTGTGAACAAATTGTGAAATCTGCCCGTTTTCATCTTTAATCTGCCCAATCCCTGTGTGAATGTTCAAATTTGTTTTCGTTTCATTATTATCGATAAACCATCCGTTTATTTGCATATAATGATATCCGCCACCCAGATAATCAGGCCACGAAAAATTGCTTTCAGGTGGATTAACGAAACGGCGACTGTAATTATCTTCCTCATCCAAACCAAAAACAAACGAAACGGCGGTATAGTTTCTTTGCGGTATTTTGTCGATAGCCCAGCGTAAACTGTTTTCGTATCCGTTATCAACGTAATGAATACCATCATCTTGTGTAACTGCAACGGATTTGCCTTCTGCATCTATCAACAGTAATTTTGAAATAAAGTATTTCACTTCGTCTATTTGGTATTGATTACCTGCAGAGTTAGTATAAACAAGTTTTCCGTATTTAATAGGCTTACTGTCAGCTGTATGTGTAAAACAAATCGCTAAACTTCCTTGTTTTTCCCTACTACAAGATACCGAAAGCAGTAAAGTAATAACAAATAAAAATAAATACTTTTTAAAGTTCATAAATTTATATTTTATTTTTTAACTATTTGATTCTTCGGCAATAAAATCTTGATACGCGGTTAAGACTTTCACACTAGAAAGAAAACCAACGTAAGTTCTATCTTCTTTGATAATCGGCAAATTATGATTTCCTGTGCGTTTAAATTTATCCAGCACCGTTCTTGTGGAATCCGTCTCAAATATAAACTCCTCAGGTTCAATCATTAGGTCTATTACGCAAACAGAGTCGTATTTATTTTGGTCAAAAATAATATCACGATGAAAATCCATTACCAATAACCCTGCAAATTTTTGTTCCCGAATTACTACAAAAAGATTTCGGGTAGAGTTTGCAATAAGAAGAGTATAATCTCTTAAAGTGCTGTGAATGGGTATGGTTGCCACATCATTGTCAATAAGATTACGCCAATCCACTTTTCGCATCGCATAAAAATCTTTATTGTGAGTTTTCAGCTCACCTTTTTCTGCCAATTTTTTACCATATAATGAATATTTTTCGATGGGCGAAACTATGAGGTAGGATATTGAAGATGTTATCATTAATGGAATAAGCAGCGAGTATCCGATAGATAGTTCTGCGGTAAGGAATATCGCGGTTAATGGTGTGAGCATTACGCCGGACATAATTCCTGCCATACCGGCTAACACGAAATTTATATAGGGCAGATGTAACCCAAAAAACAGGTTTAATAAATGGGCAACAAAGAAACCGCAGAAGCCGCCAATAAATAGCGATGGCGCGAAAGTTCCTCCAACTCCACCCGATGCCATAGTAATTGCCATCGCAATCACCTTCAAGAGAATAATGGCTAAAATCAGTCCTAAAAACAACAGAGGCAAGTTAGTGAGCGAGAAAAGCGGGGAGTTTTTAAATAGCAATTCCGGTGTGGTAGAAGAAAGAATTTCGTTAATGGAGATATATCCTTCACCGTAAAACATCGGAAAAAAGAAAATTAGTCCGCCAAGAAAGAGTCCGCCCAAAATCCCCTTCAGGTATTTACGTTTCATTTTGGAAAACCAACTCTCAATAGCTCTTAATGTTCTTATAAAATAGAGAGAAATCAGTGCGGTAAAAACGCCAAGAATGATATAGTAGGGCACATTTTTCACATAAAAAGCCGCATCGGCAGGAACTGTAAACATCACATTATGACCCATAAAGAGGATAGAGAGTACAATTCCGGTGGCGGCTGCAACCATAAGGGGTAGAACTGTGGCGGCGGTAAAGTCAATCATCAGCATTTCGATGGCAAAAACCAATGCTGCGATGGGTGCTTTGAAAACGGCAGCAAAAGCAGCAGTACATCCGCAAGCCAACAACAAAACCGTATTTTTTGGGCTCATTTTAAAGTATTGCGCCAAATTTGATCCAATTGCTGAACCGGTTAATACCATCGGTGCCTCCAATCCGACCGAGCCTCCGAACCCCACCGTAATCGAACTTCCTATCATTGAAGAATACATATTGTGTTGCGACAGCTTTCCGTTGTTATTGCTAATGGCACCCAGTACTTTACTTACTCCGTGTCTTACATCATCTTTTACAAAACGTTTTACATAATAGATAGTTAATATAATTCCGATTAAGGGAAAGGCTAAGTAAAGATAATTATGTTGCACTCTTGGAAATATTTTTGACAATACCGAAGCCGTAAAATCATTAGCTAAGTAAGAAGCCGAAAAGTATAACAGGTTCTTAATGATAATTGCAGCAGTAGCCCCAAAAACGCCTGTAAAGAAACTCAGAAGTAGAATAGTGTTGGTAATCCCCAACTTTTGCTTGCAGTTGCGCCGCAGTTTGGAAAAATAGGTTACGAAATAACGGGTGGGTAGAGGCATCATTTTACTGAGTATTTACAACGTTATTTTGAGCCGAATATTTTGTATTACTGTACTAAATGGTTAATAATTTCCAAGAATTTCAGCACTTTATGAATAACCTTAGTATCTGTGGGCAAATTAATCATCTTCATTCCTGCATAAACAGCATTAGGGTATAGTTCTGGATGTAATTTCCATAACTCCAACTCTTTATGAACCGGATGCAACGGACTGTTAAACCAATCTCCCAACTCAATATTGTACTTTTCTGCCCAACGAAAAACCTCCTCTCTGTTTTCAACCAACAATGGATATTTCAAAAAAGAGTGATTATCAAATAGTTGAATTGGGATATGTTTTTTGTTGTGGTTCTGAAGATAGTTGGTGTAAATGTGTGCGTTTTCTTTACGAAGTTCTAATATTGCAGGAAGTGTTTTTAAATTTCTAATCCCTTTTTTCATTTGAACTTCCGAAAGTTTCATAAAATAATTACAAGGCATCTTGAGCGATGAAATCTCTTCTCCCGAGGAGGAACCTAAAAACAGATTGTGTCGGCTTAGAAAGCGATAAAGTTTAATCAATAACCAGTAAGTGTGATTGTTAACCAATTTGTCACGTACAAAATAGAGAAGTTTTAATGAGAATTTTTGTACAAATGAGGGATTGAGGAGTTCTTTATTTACTTCTTGAAGCGATTGGATAAGTTTTGTAGTGTTAACCAATGCAAATCCGCCGGTACCTGTAGAAAAAGGTTTATTCCATTGGGTAGAGAAGAATGCGGTATCGCAATAAGTGCCATTTGGTTTTTGGTTATAAGAACCTCCAAAGCCGTGCGTGCAATCTTCTATAGTGTAGATATTATGTTTTTTTGCAAAGGTTGTAATCTCTTCAATATCAGAACTTAGCCCGAAACTGTTTTGACAAATAATTACTTTGGTTTGTATAGTAACAGCATTCACAATATCTTCAAATCGGGGGTTAAATGTTGTTAAATCTATATCTACATACACGGGTTTTGCGCCAAGATAGAGTATAGCATTTGCCACAACTACACAAGTAAAAGCGGGTAGAATCACTTCATTATCTTTTCCAACGCCCATTGCTTTCAGAAGGGAAAAAAGTGCCACTCTCCCTTTCCAATAAAGAAAAATCCGGCTTGCGTCCGCATTTAAGAATGAGGCGAGCTCTTTTTTATAAGTTTGTTCTATATTTTGTTGCGAGTATTTTTCCATGTTATAGTTCTAATGCTTCAATAATAATTAGATTTACAAAATAACGTAAAATGAGAACCAATATTTATTTATTACACATAGCCGGTTTAATAATTCCAATTAAGGAACCTGCGCCATAAGAAAAATGTAGTACAACAAAACTCCACAGCAGATAAAAAAACGAGAGTTTCTTTCTACATGCAATTTGTATGCAAATTATCTTAATAAAACTGAGATAAAGAAATAGAGATGCTACTGAAACCCAAAATAATGGAAGAAGAAAAACGGATAATAATAGAGGAGTAATAAGAGATAAAATGAAACACAATGGAACGAAGTGTCGTAATGATAATGCTGAGATTTTTTTTGTGAATTTTACGGTTAATATATTCCATAAACCATTGTTGTAGTTGTTTTTAGCAAGTGCTGAAAAAGTTTCTCTGGCATAATAAACACATTCTATATCAGGTAAAAGATATATTTTTCCACCACCATGAATAATCCTCTTATTCAACTCTATATCCTGGTTACGTGTAAGACGGGTATCGTAAAATCCATATTTCGAAAAAACATCTTTATTAAAGCATCCGAAAGGAACTGTATCAACCTCAGTAATCATATCAACTCCAATTCTAAAAAAGGCATTTCCGACCCCAAAGCGATTCGAAAGCACCTCTTTAATAGCAAGAGTTTTATTAGTTTTTATTAATACGTCTGTTTTCCACAGGGCACCAACATTGTCTGCATCCAATTCCATGAGTTTGGTAATAAGAGTAGCTACGTAGTTTTCGGGATAATGGGCGTGTGCATCTACACGGACAATATAATCTCCTTTGGCACAATCTATCCCTAAATTCATTGCAAATGGCGTTGTTTTCTCGGGATTATGAAGTAGTTTAATAAAAGAATATTTTTCTATGTAGGGTTGTAGTTTTTCAACCGTTTTATCAGTACTCCTGCCATCCACCACCAAAATTTCCAACTGGAAATCTTCTGATTGATTATTAATTAAAGATTCAATACAGGTTTCTATATATTTTTCTTCGTTTCGACAAGGGAGAATTATGGAGACTGATTTTTTCATTACTAACGTATTCCGGTAGGTTTATTTTATTAAATATAAGTATTGTTAAATCAAAAAGCAGAACACAAATCACACAGTCATTATCCTCCACCAAACAAAGCGATAAATATTCCTGCAATAATTGCGGAGCCAATAGTGCTGGAAACAATGGGACCCATGGCGTGCATTAATAAATGATTGTTGGGATTATATTCTCGTCCCAATTTTTGAGAAATTCGGGCAGCCATCGGCATAGCAGACACCCCCGAGTTTCCAATAAGCGGATTTACCTTTCCGCCGGTGAGTTTACACAACAGTTTTGCAATTAATATACCACCAATGGTACCAAAAGTAAAGGCTATCAATCCCAAAAAAACGATAATTAATGTAGTAGGGGTTAAAAAGCGGTCCGCTGTAGCTGATGCTCCAATGCAAACAGCAACGACTAGAGTTAAAATATTTAACAAACCGTTTTGTAAAGTACTGATATACCTTTCAGTAACACGACTTTCCCGCAATAAATTTCCAAGCATTAACATACCGATTAACGCACCTGCTGCGGGTACAAAAAGCAAAGTAACCAATGTGACTACAATAGGAAATATAATTTTTTGTTTCTGAGTAACTTTCCTTGCAGATGGCATTACAATAATCCGCTCTTTTGGGGTGGTAAGCATTCTCATAATGGGCGGTTGAATAAATGGCACCAAAGCCATATAAGAGAAAGCAGCAATAGCGATTGTGGGCAATAAATCCGGCGCTAAACAACTTGCAGTGTAAATTGCAGTAGGTCCATCCGAACTGCCAATAATAGCAATTGAAGCAGCTTCATTGATACTAAATCCTTCAAATCCGGGAATATAAGGTACAAAGAGTTTACCTAAAAAATATGCGCCGAAAAGTGTTACAAAAATACCAAGTTGGCCACCCAAGCCGATTAACGCGTTTTTGGGAGATGCAATTAATGAACCAAAATCGGTCATCGTACCTATACAGAGAAATATCAGGGGGGGGTAAATTACATACAATATACCGTGATACATAAAATTAAGCAAACCCCCATCGTCATAAGCCGACATTCCTGCAACTGGAATGTTACCGAGTATTATTCCAAATGCCAAAGGTAGCAATAATAAAGGTTCATATTTTTTTACCACGGACAGATAGGCAAGAAACAGTGCGATTAATATCATTATTACTTGCGGTATCGTCATATAAGCTAGCCCTATTACATATCCATCTGTATTCATTATTCATTGTATTTTTAACAGGTGCAAAAATAATAAAAAACAACAATTATTTTCCTATCTTTGCGGCGTTTTTATAAAAACTTCAATTAATAAATAATTAATTAAATATCAGTATATTATGACAATGCAAGAAAAAATTAGTGAACTTCTTAAACTTAGAGAAACGGCGCGTATGGGCGGTGGAGAAAAACGAATTGCCAAACAACATTCACAGGGTAAATTTACTGCCCGTGAGCGTATTCTTATGTTTTTAGACGAAGGTAGCTTTGAAGAATTTGATATGTTTGTTACTCACCGTTGTACAAATTTTGGTATGGAAAAAGAGAAATACCTCTCTGATGGCGTAGTTACCGGCTACGGTACAGTAGAAGGTCGTTTGGTTTTTGTTTACTCTCAAGATTTTACAACCTTCGGAGGTTCACTTTCCGAAACCGTATCCAATAAAATCTGTAAAGTTTTAGATCAGGCTATGAAGATGGGTGCTCCCGTGGTTGGTTTTAACGACTCAGGCGGAGCGCGTATTCAGGAAGGCGTTAACAGTTTGGCCGGTTATTCCGAAATTTTCCAGAGAAATATTCTTGCTTCAGGCGTGATACCGCAAATCTCCGCCATTTTCGGTCCCTGTGCCGGTGGGGCTGTATATTCTCCTGCATTGACCGACTTTATTATGATGGTGAAAAACACTAGTTATATGTTTGTTACCGGTCCTAAGGTGGTAAAAACAGTTACAAACGAAGATGTTACTGTTGAAGATTTAGGGGGCGCAACTGTGCACGCTTCTAAATCCGGCGTGGCGCATTTTGCAGTTGACAACGAAGAGATTGGAATTACCCAAATTCGTAAACTGTTGAGTTTTGTACCTTCAAACAATATGGAAGAGCCTCCCTTCAAAGCCACTCAAGACCCTATAAATCGTTTGGAGGATTCCCTAAATCAAATTATCCCCGACAACCCAAATAAACCA
The DNA here is from genome assembly GCA_031253655.1 of Bacteroidales bacterium. Taxonomy (GTDB): domain Bacteria; phylum Bacteroidota; class Bacteroidia; order Bacteroidales; family WCHB1-69; genus WRNX01. Next base: position 82,425 of record JAIRVY010000148.1, on the reverse strand, counting down.
TATGACGTTAAAGACGTGATATTAAGTATTGTAGATGATGCGGATTTCTTTGAAATTCACGAAAACTATGCAAAAAATATTGTTGTGGGTTTTGCCCGTTTCAATGGTATGTCGGTTGGTATTGTGGCAAACCAGCCCAAATATTTAGCCGGCGTTTTGGATATTAACTCTTCCAGAAAGGGTGCGCGTTTTATCCGATTCTGCGATGCTTTTAATATTTCCTTGGTTACATTGGTGGATGTTCCAGGCTTCTTACCCGGCACTCAACAAGAGTATGGCGCATTAATTCTTCACGGTGCCAAATTAATGTATGCGTATGGTGAGGCTACTGTACCGAAAGTTACGGTGATTTTACGGAAAAACTACGGCGGTGCATATTGTGTAATGAGTTCCAAACACTTGCGCGGAGATATCAACTACGCGTGGCCCACTGCGGAGATTGCCGTGATGGGCGAAAAAGGTGCCGTGGAAATCCTGATGGGAAAAGAGATTGCTGCTATCGAAGATAAAGAAAAACAAGCAGAATATATTCTTGAAAAAGAGACCGAATACCGCGGCGCATTCGCAAACCCTTATATCGCTGCAAGATATGGCTATATTGACGATGTGATTGAACCACGAAATACCCGCTTCCGAGTTAGCCGCGCTCTAGAATCACTGAAAAATAAACGCCTCGAAAACCCTGCAAAAAAACACGACAACTTACCCCTATAAATATATATATTTGAGATTTATCATTAAATAATTAATTAATAATTTGACGATTATGTTTAAGAATATTTTTAGAAAACAGCAGAATGTGGTAGTTGAACAAGTGGAATATTGCAACGAGGAAACGCTGCAAGATATTAAAAATGAAGAGATTGCGGCGATTACGATGGGTCTGCATCTATTTCTTAACTCTTGTAGGGATGAGGAAAGTGAAGTGATTACCATTGATATGCCTTCTGCGCACTACTCGCCTTGGGCACTGAAAAGTTTGGTAATGAAGCGGGTGGTAAAGAGATAGCAAAGCATTGTTTAACTTAATACATGAATTATGAAAAAAACTTTAATTTTTCTTGCAATTACAGTAATTACTATACAAGTTAATGCCCAATGGTTTATCGGGGGCGATGTTTGTGTAAATGTTACTAATAGCGATGAAAATTTTGTGTGGGGTAACGTTAACAAAACGGAAGCCGGCTTTCAGATAGCTCCCAAGTTTGGCCACTATTTCAATAACAAATTTGCTTTGGGGTTGAGTGTGTCTTTTGGAGCTAATTTTAGTATTAATAATGCCGGCAACAGCACTAAAAATCAGGAATATTCGCTTCATTGGGGATTTATCCCTTTTTTGCGATACAGCGTGTTTACCTATAAAAAATTCTCTATCATTTTGCAGGGCAGCACAGGGGTGAGAGGTACTCATTATTTCTCGCAAACGGGAAGTAATTCAGTAAAGGGAGGTAGTGCCTTAGGTATTCGTGTGATAGGTGTTTCACCTATTTTGGGTTTCAATTTAACCGACCATCTGCAAATGGAAGCAGGTCTTAATTTTCTTGATTTAGGTTATAATATCGACATCATAACAAATACTAATTCCGATATTATCAAACACGTTTTTAATATTGGCTTTAAATCTTCCAGTATTCTTTCTCTGAGTCAACTTCAGTTTGGGGTGATATACAAATTCTAACTCTATGTTAGAGTTTGTGTTAGAATAAATAACTAAAAGAAGCGAATAGTGTTACCCTGTAGAAATTCTCTCCATAATTTCCACTGCGTTGGTAGCGGCTCCTTTGCGAAGGTTATCCGCCACAATCCATAGATTGAGCGTGTTAGGTTGGGATTCATCTCGGCGAATACGGCCTATAAAAATATCATCCTTCCCTTCGCAAGTAAGGGGCATTGGATATTCATTCAGTTTTGGATTGTCAACAACTTTTATACCCTTAAAACCACTGAGTAACGTTATCACATCCTCTAATTCAAAGTCGTTTTCAAACTCTACATTCACGGCTTCGGAATGTCCGCCCACAACTGGGACACGAACTACCGTAGCAGTGATTTGCAGGTGAGGGGCTCGCAAAATTTTGCGCGTTTCGGTAACTAATTTCATCTCCTCGGAAGTGTATCCGTTGGGTTCAAAATTGCCTCCATGCGGAAAAAGATTCATATCAATGGGGTGGGGATATACTTTTTCGCACGGCTCGCCTATACGCTCTTTCAAGAGTTGGGTTACGGCATTTGCGCCGGTTCCTGTTACCGATTGATAAGTGGAAACCACTATCCTCTTCAAACAGTATTTCCGGTGCAAAGGTGCTAAAGCCATCACCATTTGAATGGTAGAACAGTTAGGGTTAGCAATAATTCTATCGGATTTCTTTATCACATCGCTGTTAATTTGTGGGACTACCAAGGGTATCTCGTCAAAATTTCTCCATGCCGAAGAGTTGTCAATAACCACAGTGCCTTTTTGGGCAAACAACGGCGCATATTTCAAAGAGGCAGCGCTACCCGCCGAAAAAAGCGCAAAATCGGGTTTCACCTCAATTGCTTCTTCCACAGAAATAACAATAAGTGGTTTTCCTGAAACGTAAATTGCCTTCCCCACAGATTTTTCCGAAGCCGCTACAATAATCTCATTTTTAGTTAAACATCTCTCTTCCAATACTTTTAACATCACAGCCCCTACCAATCCTGTCGCGCCAATAATTGCTATTTTTTTGTTGTACATAACTTTATCAATTAAGGATAAGAAAAATAAAAATTAATAATTATTTCAGTCTAATTTCAGCACAGCGAGGAACGCAGATTGTGGTACTTCAACATTTCCTATTTGGCGCATCTTTTTCTTACCTTTCTTTTGTTTTTCAAGGAGTTTGCGTTTACGTGAAATATCTCCGCCGTAACATTTTGCAGTTACATCCTTTCGAACAGCTTTAATGGTTTCTCTGGCAATGATTTTGGTACCGATAGCAGCTTGAATGGCAATATCAAACTGCTGTCTGGGGATAAGTTCGCGAAGTTTTTCACATATTTTTCTACCAAAAGGATACGCGTTATTCGCGTGCGTCAAAGATGATAAAGCATCCACCGAATCGCCGTTGAGCAGAACATCCAATTTTACCAATTTGGCAGGCTTGTAGCTAGAGATATGATAGTCGAAGGAAGCATAACCTTTTGAAATACTTTTAAGCTTATCGTAAAAGTCAAAAACAATCTCCCCCAGCGGCAAATCGAAAGTAAGTTCCACCCTATTAGAAGCGATATATATTTGATTAAGAAGTGTTCCGCGCTTATCTAAACATAATTTCATAATTGCGCCAATATAATCGGCTTTGCTGATAATTTGCGCACGAATATAGGGTTCTTCTACTCGGTCGATATTGCTGGGCGGGGGCATTCCCGACGGATTATGTACTTCAATCAACTCATCTTTAGTAGTAATAACATTATAGGAAACGTTTGGTACCGTGGCAATCACATCCATGTCAAACTCACGATCTAATCTTTCTTGGACAATCTCCATGTGCAACAATCCCAAAAATCCGCAGCGGAAGCCAAAGCCAAGTGCCGCAGAAGATTCCGGCACAAAAGTCAGTGAGGCATCGTTGAGTTGCAGTTTTTCCAACGAGGCTCTAAGTTCCTCATAATCATCAGCATCAGTGGGATAGATGCCTGCAAAGAGCATCGGTTTTACCTCTTCAAAACCGGAAATTGCTTTTTCGCAGGGACGTTCTACGTGCGTAATCGTATCACCCACACGTACTTCCACTGAAGTTTTGATACCCGATATAATGTAACCCACCATCCCTGCAGTCATCACATCAGAAGGCTCCTGTTTCAACTTCAAAAAACCAATTTCATCGGCATGATACTCTTTTTCGGTCGAGATAAACTTAACGAAGTCGTTTTTACGAATCATGCCGTTAAAAATTCTGAAATAAGCAATAATACCTCTGTATGAATTAAATACAGAGTCAAAAATAAGTATTTCTAAAGGTGCATCGGGGTCGCCTATGGGAGGAGGGATACGGGAAATCACAGCTTCAATAATTTCCTCAATTCCATCACCCGTTTTTCCACTTGCCTCAATAATCTCTTCTCTTCTACAACCCAGCAGGTCAACAATCTGGTCTTTCACTTCTTCGGGCATTGCAGAGGGCATATCCATTTTATTGAGTACCGGAATAATTTCAAGATTGTGGTCAATAGCCAAATACAAATTAGAAATTGTTTGAGCCTGAACACCTTGCGATGCATCAATAAGTAGTAATGCTCCTTCACAGGCAGCAATGGAACGAGATACTTCGTAAGAAAAGTCCACGTGTCCGGGGGTATCAATCAGATTGAAAATATAATCTTCGCCGTTGTAATTGTAATCCATTCGAACCGCGTGACTTTTTATAGTGATTCCACGTTCGCGTTCCAAATCCATATTGTCTAATACTTGGTCTTGGAAATCGCGGTCGTTGATAGTACCGGTATATTGGAGTAATCGGTCGGCTAATGTGCTTTTACCGTGGTCTATATGGGCAATAATGCAAAAATTTCTGATATTTATCATAATGGGTGCAAAAATATAAAAAACACGGCACGTTTTCAAGGAAAAATCATATTTTTGGCGCACTTATCAACAAGAAAATTATCATTATTATGTCTTACGAAAATTTTCCCTCTCCCTGTTTTGTAATGTATGAAGAAGCATTGGAAGCCAATTTGCAATTGTTAGAGTTGGTGCAGCAAGAAGCGGGTGTTTCCATTATTTGCGCTTTGAAAGGTTTTGCATTTTGGCGCGCCTTTCCACTCATTCGTAAGTATTTGAAAGGTGCCACTGCAAGTTCCCTGAATGAAGCACAACTAATTGTAGAAGAGATGCAATGCGAAGCCCACTCCTACGCCCCTGTCTTTATCGAAGAAGAGTTTGAAACGCTTCTATATTATAGTTGTCATTTAACATTCAATTCTTTAAGTCAATGGGAACATTATCGGGAAAAAGCAGTAACTTGTCCAAAAAAAATCAGTTTCGGCTTGCGTGTTAATCCAGAGTATTCCGAGGTTACCACTGATTTGTACAATCCGGCATTACGCGGTTCTCGTCTGGGTATTTTGGCGGAAAATATGCCACCACATTTACCGAAAGGTATTGACGGTTTACACTTTCATACCTTGTGTGAAAACGACAGTTACGCTCTGGAAAACTGTTTAAAATCGTTTGAAGAAAAATTCGGACATTTGATAAAAGAATGTAAATGGGTAAATTTTGGAGGTGGCCATCATATTACTCGAAAAGATTATGATGTAGAACACTTAATTGCGATGCTCAAGGCTTTTAAAGAAAGATATCCCAATATTGAGGAGGTAATATTAGAGCCCGGAGAAGCAGTCGGCTGGCAAACTGGTATATTAACTTCTACGGTGGAAGATATTGTAGAGAACAAAGGAATAAAAACTGCAATATTAAACATTTCATTTTCTTGCCACATGCCCGATTGCTTAGAGATGCCTTACAAACCTGTTGTGTTAGATGCATCGGATCCGGAACCCGGTAGCAAATGGGTTTATCGTTTGGGTGGAAGTTCTTGTATGGCAGGAGATTACATTGGTATGGGCGATTTCGCCTTCAAAAAACCGTTAGAAATTGGAGATACTATTATTTTTGATGATATGATTCATTATACGATGGTTAAAACCACTTTTTTCAATGGGATAAAACATCCGGCTATTGGTATGGTAACGAAAGAGGGTGATTTTGTTTTGTTTGCGGAACCGGGAAAATATGAGGACTATAAGGCGAAATTGGGGTAAATATTAAATGTTAATTATTAATTGTTACTGATTTGCAAACAGTGAAAAATAATATTTTTCGTACAATTTTTGCGCCGTCGGAAGCGGTTTTCAAAGAAAAACGTAGTAAATTCTTCGCTTTTGCGTTTCCTGTAGAAAATGAGGCGGAAATTAAAGAAAAAATCGCTTTTTTGAAGAAAAAATACCACGATGCGAGCCATCATTGCTACGCATATATTCTGGGTGCTGATAAATCTGCATATAGAATGAATGATGACGGCGAACCACCGGGCACAGCAGGACGCCCCATATACGGTCAGCTTCTCTCGAAAAATCTTAGTAATGTTCTAGTTGTAGTAGTGAGATATTTCGGTGGCGTGAAATTGGGAACCGGAGGATTGAGGGTTGCCTACAAATTAGCAGCCAAGGAAGTGTTAGAAAATGCACTTATTGTCGAAAAAAATGTATGATTTTTTATTATTTCTGTATTGATGATAAAAAAATACTATTTTTGTGCACTTTCTTACTAAAAACTAATTTCTTATGATTAAACCTGATACTCCAGTTAGTTTCTTCAGATTTGAAGATTTGCGCATCTATGCGAAAGCCTTAGATTACATTACATGGTTGCACCAAGTGGTTAAAAAATTTCCTGACCAAGACCAACCTACACTCGCCCACCCCTTTTTAAAGGTGTCTCAAAGCATTGCGCTTTTTCTTGCAGAAGGTTCGGCACGAAACAAACCGCAATTTATCTACTACCTGAAAATGGCTAAAAGTTCGGTGCGCGAATGCGTGGTTTATACCGAAGTGGCTTTCCGGTTAGAACTTATGAATGAAGAAGAAAAAGAATATTCTGTAAATCAGATGATGGAATTAACCAAAATGATAGGTTCTTTAGTTACTTCTTTGCAGCGCACACTCCCCAATATTAAAGATGAGGATGAGTTTGATGATATGCAACTTCCACCGGACATCATTTAAGAAAAATTAATAATTTAAGGTATAGTTGTTGGGGTTGGGGTTTGGATATTCCGACTTCCAATGATTGTTTGTTCATTTTCGGGTGCGATTTTTAAAGAAACCGATAAGCCCCGCAGGTCTTCGAAATGAGAAATGATGCTTGAAAAAGTGTTATCTTTTGCGCAGAAAATCAATTCATTAATACTATTTTCCTTTAGAAAAAGAATGATTTCGCAAGAAATCATATCTTCCATCGAATAAATTACAACAGGTTTTGGAGTACCTGCCTGGGCAATCATTGAAACCCTTTCCGTTTCCGGCAAACTGCCAATAATAAAAACCCTTCGCTTTCCAGAATTGGCATATTGAAAACCTTTTACATTTAAGGAATATAGTAAATAACGTACAGCATTCATCACTAAAACTGTCCAAACTGCTCCAAAAAGAATCACCGCACGTGAGAATCTCGTAGTTTCGGGGAGTAATGCGTAAACAAGCAGAATAACAATCGTGCCTAAAATAATTCCACGGTTGGTTTTGATTGTAGAGTAGGGCTTATAATACCCCTTGTTTATGGCAATCGAGGCTATCCAAATAATTATGTAACAGGGAATTACTAAATAGAAGTAAAAATCGGGAAAATGATTTCTTAAATCGCTTTCGGGGTATTTGAATCGTAATACCTGGTCTCTCCAAAAAAAAGTCAATCCGAGCATGCCTCCATAAATACAAATAGCATCCAAGAAGGGCATTAATGAAGAAGTTAGTACTCTTTTTCCAATGGCAAACGAAGCACGTAGCCAAATTGCAAAAGTGTATACCCACGATAAAAGGAAAGGTTTTTTGTCTGTAAAATGTTTTTTTACAAAAATCTGCATCGCCTTGTAAAAAACAATCACATAGTTAACAGAACTTTTTTTCGTACTTTCTCCTTTGTAATGGATAATTTTTGTTTCAGGCAGGTAATAGTTTTTATAATTGGCTTTAATGATACGATACGATAAATCAATATCTTCACCATACATAAAGAAAGTTTCATCTAATAATCCTATTTTATCTAAAAGTTCCTTACGTAAAAACATAAATGCACCAGATAAAACTTCAACTGATTGTATTTGATTGTTATCTAAATACTTAAGATGATACGTGCCAAATCTTTTTGAGTTAGGGAATAGTCGCGATAATCCGAAAATTTTGTAAAATGCTACAGCAGGTATCGGCAAAGCTCTTTTCGACTCAGGAAGAAACTCGCCTTCTCCATTTATCATTTTCACACCCAGAGCACCTGCATCCTGAGTTTGTTCCATAAAATTAATACATCTCTTAAAAGTATCTTCTTCTACAATGGTATCTGGATTTAGGAGCAGGATAAATTTTCCCTGTGCAAGTTTAATCGCCTGATTATTAGCACAAGAAAAACCAACGTTTTCAGTATTTGAAATTATGTTTACCCAAGAGAACTTTTCTTCCAGCATTTTTACAGAATCATCAGTAGAGGCATTATCAACTACAAAAACTTCAGTCTCAATTCCTTCAATCGCTTTTTTTACCGATTGCAAACATTGAAGCAGATAATACTTAACGTTGTAGTTTACAATAACAATACTGAGCTGCATGATAGAATATTATTAGAAATAAGCTAAATGTGTAATTTTAGATTTTACCTTATCACCCATTTCCACATTTATCTTTGCCGAAACGGGTAGAAAAATATCCACTCGAGAACCAAATTTAATGATTCCCATTTCACTACCTTGTTCAACAAATTCACTTTCTTTTGCATAACATACAATTCTGCGCGCCAAAATTCCTGCAATTTGGCGAAATAATACCTCCTCAGCGTTGCTATGCTTCTGTACCACTGTAGTATGCTCGTTATCTTTGGAGGCTTTAGGTAAACTTGCAACCAAATGCTTCCCCGGATGGTATTGTACATAAACAACTTTCCCATCAATCGGATAAGAATTAATGTGAACATTAAGGGGGGACATAAAGATTGATATCCGTATTTTTTTTGCATTAAAATATTCTGTTTCAAATTCTTCTACAATTTCAACTATTGCTCCATCGGCTGGCGAAAGAATGGCATTTTCATCACGGTTTACTTCTCTGTTCGGAACACGAAAGAAAAAGATAACAACTGCCAACAGAACGATAGAAAGCAGCAGATTGAACAATTTAAGATAAAACGGGAAGTTTAATAAAACAGACATCCCCATTAGTAGCGCAAGAAATACTAATGTGATAATAATTGTTACAATTCCTTCTTTATGAATAATAAAACCCATCATTTTATAATAATATCAATAACATCGCCCGCAAAATCACCCTTGGAATTATGAGCTGTTACACTGATGTAACGGAAAATAGGCCCCACGAACCCTCCGGTATTAGGATCTTCAAACGCCCGAGCAGGTATTTCAAAAACATAGGGCTTCATTACCATCTTGTGAGATTCCAAAGTCTCAACATCAAGTTCAACTAGTGAAATGAATCCTTTCTCAGTTGAGGCTTCAACTTTGACAATAATTATATCATTTATTGAAAAAACATCACCATCTTTTGGCGAAGTAATTTCTACAAAAACCTTATCTCTGTTGCAACCGTATAATAGAAAAATACTGAAAATGATAAAGAAAAAAAGTTTAGTCTTCATAATTCATAAATTTTGTGGCAAAAATAGAAATAATTTTCACTGAAGTTAATCCAAGAGACCACGTATTATTATTAGGGAAAATAAAAAACCTCCTAAGATTTTTAGGAGGTTGAAAAACAATAAGTTAAAAATAAGGTAAGCGCTTTCTATTTTTTTATTATTTTTAAGGTTTGTGTGATGTCTTTGGATTCGATGGTTACAAAATAAACACCACTGATGAATTGGGAACAATTAATAGCATTATCCAAATCATTCATTATCGTCTGTGAATAAACAACTTGTCCTTTATAATCTACAATTGAAATTTTTATATCGCCATCAATTCGGTTTTCGATTTTCAAATTAAGAATATTTTCAACGGGATTAGGGAAAACAGTTATTCTATTTTTCATTTCTTGTACTAGTGGTTGATTTATTTCTTCTACGAAGAGATAGTCTTGGGAATAATTTGGCGTTTCTTGTACATTATCCCATAATAGATCAGAGAGGGGATATAATGAAACGGACTTAATAGTTCCGGGAGGACAAACCCAGGAATTATCCACTCTAAGACGAACTGTAGAACCATTTTTCGCGCGAAACTCTTGTTTTAAAGTTATTTTAGGCGCTTTCATATCCGCTTTTCCTCCGAATTCCACGATGAAGTTGTTATCTGCAATAATAGTTTCTGCTGCCTCGTAGGCAACTGATTGACCCGAAACGATAGTTTTATTTTCAAGATGCAGGTTTTTCGAAGAAATCATATTATCTAAAGCAATCAACATTGCAGGCGTTAATACACTTACTTTGTTGTCGTCGTAAATATGGTCAAGATTCTTATTCTCAATATACAGATAATCAAATAAACTTACGGATTTGTTGGTGATAAAATAGAGATTGTCGTTAATTTTGGTTGCGCCGGAACTGGTATTTAGAAAAGATTTGATATTTGTTTGCGGAGTAATATTCATCCCTAAAGCGCTATATGAGGGAATAAAACAATCATAGTGAGAATCAACACTTATTATTTTCAGTTCTTTTAATATATCATCGAAGCCCTTAAGGTTCATAGACTTAAGATTATGAAACCCCTGAAAACTTCCGGATGCATTATCAACGGGCTGAGTATTATTGACTTCTTCTTTTCTGTCAATCAGGTGAGGCGCACAATCAAACACAATTATCGGACCCAAAAAAGGAATAAATATTACACGTGGAACACAGATATGCAAATAAAGTTCTTCGCGATAAATAGTTCCTTTTGTTTGATTAGGCACTGCACGAACATCAATTTCCCAAGTACTCTGAGACAATGTTAGACCTGCAACAGAAGGAATCCCTAAAAGAGACAACAATACATCCAGTAGCATATAGGTACCGAATACAACTGGGGAGGGGTGTTTCTTAATTAATGAAGCACCTGCTGCAAAACCTTGATTTGTCCCATTTCCACTACCCATAGAAAGTGCCATTGTTTGACATTTCTTCGGAAAATTACCAACTGATGTTAAATTGTTCAAAAAAGTAGTACGATTAGTAGCGCAACTTGCCGTAAGGTTAGATGTATTAGTATGATGATATAGCAGCATCTCTTTAGCTGCATCACTGTCAAGCATATCCTCCATAGCGGTTTTCAATATTTCAACACTTCCTCCTAAATTCTGATTCAAATACTTCGCCATATATTGAAATCCCAAAGGAACATTAGCGCCATTTTGTGGCGAATCCATCGAAATAAATAGTTTGGTCTTGTGGTCGAAATTATTTGAGGGTTGTTCCATATAAGAAAGCGCATAACGGCACACCAATCCACCCATACTAACTCCGATTACTATCAATTCATTTTCAGAAGTTTTGGCATCGTTTACTTTGGTTTTAATGAAATTAACCAAATTCATGGCATTAGGAATAATTGATTTTGTACTGTTATCTGAGCGGTAGATGATGATATCGTATCCAAATTCGCGCAATCTATCCAAAAATCCATTTTTATTAGCGATATTGTATAAATATACCTTTTCTTCTACTCCTTCAGATTTTTCGTTTCCAATACGATTTTTATTTTGAGGGTCAAAACCGGAGACTATTAAAATAGGTTTATGGATAGTATTGTTATGATTGCAGCGGTACCAAATTCCAAAATATGCATCAATTCCGTTGTTTGGAAATTTTGTTGGGCCCACATCTGGAGTGGGGATAGCAACAGGTGTAGCAGGTGAAAGCATTAATGAATGATTTTCAGAAATATACAAACCTGCGTAAGCTACCAATGTCTCTTTTCCCAAAATTGCTTTTACTTTCAGTGTTTTATTTCCCAAAGTAAAATAGGAAGCTGTAACCGTTTCATTTAGAAAAACCCTGATATAACCCCTGCCATCGTCAAAATCTATATATAACTCGCTAAACTCTTTTGTTTTATTAGAAACAAAAAGTGTTGGGTCTATGTGAAATTGATGATTACCGGCTGAAATAGTATCTGCCATTGGGGAGAAGGCAAAGCAAGTTGCCGGTTCAGTTGGATTACCTGCACCCGACAGATCGCGCACTTTTTGGTTTAGAGTATCCACTTGCAACAATCTGCTATCCACAGCATTTTTTTTCAACCTGTCGTAGTTAAAATAAATAATTCCCAAAGGAATATTTTCCTTTTTTGGTTTAAAGACTGAGAGATACTGATTGGCAATGTTTAGGTCGTATTTAAAATCCTCCGGATATAAATGTGATGCATAAAGCCGGTAATAGATACACAGCCAATCAAACAAATGGCACGTATCAGTTTTCGGATTGTTTGCCGGATTGTAACCGTTCATATCCAATAATTCGGGAGAACGGTCAATTAATATACCTGATGGTATTTTTACAGCGGGTATGTCAAAGATGTTATCTATTTGTTTGTGATAATCTCTTTGCGCTTGAGTATTAATTACTTGCGTCAATATCACAACAAGTAATACAAGTTTTATAATTGATGGTAATTTCTTTTTCATTCGTAAAGTGTTTTTAGTTAATGAGTTTTGTTAATAATGTTATATGGTTTTAGATTATGTCCTTCAATTAATGAAGACAACAACGAGAAGCGTTCATAGAATAAACGATTATGTTACAAATCAGAGTTAATTTCTGATTTCAGAACATGAAAAATAGATTGATTTCTCATGAGTGGGGAGGATAATCCTCTACAGTGTGTCTAAATCAATAACCCTTTTATTTCACTAAGTTTGAAGTTAATATAACAACTATATTCCGGGTAGTAGAGATTATCTTTGCTAAAAGCAATTGTATAACCTTTTGGTGCTTGCCTTTTCTTTTGCTTGTACTGTAATACTATGCAACTAAAAAACAATAATTGTGTTTTTTAAAAAAAATCATTTAATCATTCAGAAAATATTCTTTCTCTGCAAATATATCGTAATGCACATATACTACATTTTCAATTCGTCTATCAAAAGTAGCGCAATCATTAGGGTGTTTAGTCCGAAATTTATTAAAAGAAAAATAACTTTTTTCTCCATCTATAGTACGATATATTTTGAAATTATATTTGTAAATAATTTCGTCGTAAATTTTATCTATTGTTTTTTTATTTGTATAATTTGTATTTTTCCAAAACTGATTAATTGGGACAATACAATTTTCAAGATAAGTGATTTCAACAATCGAATCTGTAAAGATTTCACATTCAAGATAGATAGTGCATTTGTCGTCAAATAAGCTATTCGTAACCTCAATATGAGTCAGATGCAAATCATCCTTGTAAGGAACACACGAAACAAAAAAAAGAATAGAAGCTGTAATGATAATTTTTAATTTCATAATAATTTAATTTATTGATTTTTAATTACTTTCAAGAATAAATTCCAAAATTGGAATAATCTGTTTGTAGATGTTTACTACAGCAATGTTATTAGTAGGATACAGCAAAGCACCTTCCAAATAATTCCACTGAAAAATAACATCTGGCGGTTTCGTAGTGATTAAAGAGACGACAGGTAGTCCATTTTTCTTTTCCAACTTAATGAATAAAACATTCCAGCCTTTTTTAAAAGAACAATCATATTTCATATTGAATTCTCCCTCTATGTAATTTCCTTTCACTGTTAGGTTTCTGTCAAAATAGTAATGATTTGCTGTATAAACGGGTTTATCAGCAGAATCGTTGAAATAATCAGAAGAAAACCAAAAGAAATTACCTATCTGTTTCCCATCAACATCACAAGCAGCGAGCATTACACTACATTGATTGACTTTATCGTTGCTTATAGTTACTCCATTAGGAACCTGGGAATAAATGCTCAAATAGTTATCAGAAACTGAGTTTGGCAGCGTCAGTTTAAATCCGTTATTATTATATTTGCACTTTGAGATTTCATGCATTTTAATTTCAGAAGAATAAACTGCAAATGCTTTCACTGTTGCTACATCATACAATTTATTGCTGTCAAAAATATTGATTACATTTTCAACTTCGATTACCTTTTCTTTTGAATCATTCTCTCTGTCGCAGGCAACAAAAAGTTGTGATACTATAACGAATACCAATATGGTAGATAATAAAAAGGCTGGTTTTCTCATAGTGTTTATTTTTGTAAATTAGTTATCTGTTTTTGCAAATCTAATACATATAACGTGAGTTCTTCCACCTTTCGTATAAGTATGGCATTCATTTCTCCCAATTGAATACCATTATTTTCAACTTCTACGGCAGAAGGAACATTTGGCAGGTGCTGATTTTTGTCAATAAATTCTTCTACTTCACTCAATGGTAGTAGTTTATAATCTTTGGCAAAAACATAATCAGGCCAACCGGTTGTGGATACTAAAACCTCTTTTGCTTTCAACACTCCGTTAGGGGTTAAGTAAAGTTTTATATTCTCTTTCACTTTCGCATCGCTTATCGTTTGTGTGCTCCCGCTTGTTTTTGGTATTGAAGCAAACAATAGGCTACCGTCCACGGTAGACCAAATTACAGCGCCACCGTTGTTTGCGCCATCTCCTGCCAATGTCCAGTTTCCATTATTCCGTTTTGCATTAAATCCAATGTAAGAAGTTCCCCAACTTAAATCTGAGTGATATGAACTACCCAGAGATAATGTTTGAATGCCGGTATTAACATCGACTGTTCCGGTAAAATTTGCTTTCTGTACGTTTAACGTATTCGCGGTGATTGTTCCCGCAATGTTTGCACTTTGAGCACTCAACTGATTCGTTGTGGTTGTACCAGCAACATTCGCGCTTTGAGCGCTCAACTGATTCGTTGTTGTTGTACCTACGACACTTGCACTTTGAGCATTCAACAGATTCGTTGTTGTTGCACCAAAGACATTTGCACTTTGAGCACTTAGCATCGTTGCTGATAATAATTCTGAAACATTTGCATTTTGCGTACTAAATAAACCGTTTACTTCAAATTTTGCTTGTGATGGAATACTCATATTAATATTTCCATCGTGGATAAACGTCAAACTGCTTGAGTAACCGCCAATTTTTAGATTTGCCTGTTCATTTTGCTGAATATTAATAGCCCCACTGTTTGGAAAACCGTAAATACTAAACCCTGCATTAGCAGCTAATGCGCCGAATTTTAGTATTGGAGAAGTTAGTAAACCCGGTGACGGCGGGTTAGGTTTTCTTGATAATTCTACATGATAATTAATATGTAAAGGTGCTTGTGGTTGGTCGGTACCTATTCCGATGAAGCCGTTTTCGGGTGCGATAGATATTCCGCCGCCAGGTCCTTCAATAGATAACATGCCCTCTTCCTGCTGCTTAAAGATAATATCTTTTGTATTAGAATAATAGACTCCGAATCCGCTATTGTCTGTCTCTCCGGTCTCGTCTGTAGTGAGTTGTAGTAATTTTCTTATATTACTCAAAGAGATTGGAGTTTCGCAGGGTCTTTGATCTAACTGATAGTGAAGATGAAGGGTGGCTTTTGGGTCTGTTAATCCTATGCCAAGAAATGACTTGTCACTTAGCAATTTCATTCTATCCGTATTGTTTGTTTTAAAGATTAAGGGCATACAGTCTGTGGTGCCTAAAAAATTTGACTTATCGTTACCGGAATTTCCGGAAATTTCCCAATACCCCTTGTTGTCTTGTGCATAATTCTCTATAAATAGTGCGCAAAAAAATAATATAAATAATAATTTTTTCATTGAATTAATAGTTTTTTGAGTTAAATTTTAGTTTTTGTGTAACATTTTTTCACTGACGCAGAAATAATTATGTACATATTAACGGCGCTCTTTTTCTTACCTTGTAAGTATCATTCTGAGAAGTTAGTAGTTGTAGGCACAGTTGGTTTGAGTGGGTAAATAGTTATTAAGTGTTGGCATTTATCTTGTAAGTGAAAGGGTAACTGAGTTGCCAGCTCTTTTACGCTTTCGTTCCGACACTGCAATAATACAGCTTAACACCCCCATTTGTCAAGGGTTAAAAAAAAATCATAAACTCAATAAATCAATTTATTACAGAATATAAATTTACAATTCAGTTTCAAATGTAAAAAAAGTAGTAATTATTTGAAAAGAAAAGATGTATTGAGAGCGCCGGAAAGCATCAATGTTTAATAATTTTTTGAGAAAAAACAGAAAGGTTAATGCAAATAAGCATTAAGAAGAAGAAGGCAAGAGAAAAAGTCAGATTATTCATAACTATTTATCAAAAATTAATTCTTTTTTCTGTTCATCAATGGTATATTTTCCCCATTCTTCCGAAATAAACTCAGCACCAATGAGCAATGCGGCAGGGAGACCTTTTTTTATTGTAACTTTTACGTTTTCGGCGTAGTCGTCCCCCATAATCAATTCACGAAGATATAATATGGAATTTTCAATAATATAGCCATCATCGTGTTTGAGTGCTTTTTCGCCCAGTTCAAAATCTTCTTTTGCTATATCATAACTGCTCAACATCTGGGATGCTGCTTCATAATCCATAAAAATATCTTCCGTTTTTTTATTGCTGATTACAAAATTTGCATTTTTTCCGTTAACTCTGCAGTTTCCTGTAATCACATCGCCATTAATCTGCACAGGGATAGTTCTTTGTTTCACCACCGTAACCGTATTAGTGATAGCAACCGGCTCAATTTCATCACTCTTTGGCACATAATCGTCTCTGAGTACAAAAAATTCGGTTCTTCTGTTCAATTGGTGGGCTGCTTCCTGCTGGTCTTTGGGCAACGCTTTGATATAGGTATCATCCAGTGTAACCCCACGTTTGAAGTGATAGATTTTGCCGTTATAAGGCACCATCATATCTTTTTCCAATTTTCTGGGGTTTCTTTTACCATATCCCTTGGGTACAATTCTATCGGCATCAATTTTCATCTCTTTTACCAAAAAATTCACACACGATTGGGCGCGCCTTTGCGACAACAAATCGTTATGCTCATCCGAAGCTCTACTGTCGGTGTGCGAACGCAACTCTACTACTAAATTCGGGTTTTGCATTAACACAAAAAAAAGATACATCAGAGAATCTTCATATTGGCGTTTCAAATCCCACTTATCCACGTCGTAGTATATATCGGGCATCACAATGGGATCTTTGGGGATGCGATTCAGAAAGAAATCCTGCTTCAAATCGGTATCTAAGTTAAAACCTATCGTAGTTTGCACGACATCCGGGATGTCCCAGTATCCGGTTTTTTTTACTTTCATTTTATAAGTAGTATTCATCAGGATTTTAGTCCTGTCAAACGCATAATATCCCTTCGAATCGGTGTAGGCTTTGTAGGTAGTACCGTTCGAGCCAATAATTTCTATTTCGGCGCCTTCAATCAGTTGCCGATTTCCTTCGTCTCTCGTAATTCCTGAAAGGGTAAACACAGTGGGGCGCAATTGGAAAGTATAGATGTCGTCTCCTCCTTTTCCGCCGGGTCTGTTTGAGGAGAAAAACCCCATTTCTAAGTAAGGGGCGTTAGATTTTGGGTCAATAATTTCTTCGTCATAAAAAATCATTCCAATTTCATCCCAGCAGGTATTAATGGGATACATCATATTTAGAGGTTCTTGAAATTGGTCATTTCTAATCACTGAGTAAAAAATATCCAATCCGCCCATTCCGGGAAGTCCATCAGAAGAGAAATAGAGCACCGAATCGCCTCTTATTGAGGGAAATAACTCGTTTCCCGGGCTATTAACTAATGAACCCAAGTTTTCTACTTTTTCAAATTTTCCGCCTTTTGAGGAGCGTGTTGCTTTGTAGAGGTCGTATCCTCCCTGCCCGCCTTTCATATCAGAGGCAAAATATAGCGTAAGCTCATCCAAAGAGAGGGAGGGATGTACGCAATTTACAAGTGAATCTTCGCAAAGTTCCACCAATTTGGGTTCTTCAAAAGTTTGTCCTTTTTTCTGAGTAACGTAAATATAGCACGCCTTTAGTGCTTTTTTATCGACGGGACATTTGGTAAAGAAAATTTCGGAACCTTTTCTATTTCCTGTGGCTTCCCCTTCGTTAAATTCGGTGTTTAAGACTTTCCCCTCATCAAATAATGACGGATTTGTCCATTCGCCCACCCAGTCATTCGATTTTCCTCTGGGTCTTTCAATTTTATAGATATCGGAAAATGCCTTTCCCGACCACTGGTCAATTCCTTTTCCGGTAGAACCTTCTCTGTTAGAGGTAAAAATCATTTGATTTTGTTTTTCCTGTGTGCTCCATCTCGGCGCCCATTCATCCTGTTTGGTATTAATTTTTTTAAAGTTTTCCACCTCATAGTTAGTTGGATTCTCCATCCATCCTTTTGATTTTCTAACCCCTTCAATGCGAGCCTCTATTCTCACATCTTTGGGTTCTCTTTCCTGGTATTTCAGATAATACTCCAGCGCTTTGTCATATTCTCCTTTCAAATGGTTAATACTCCCCAAGTGAAAGTAAAGTAGCGGCTCGTCTTTTTGGTGGTTTTTCTTTTCCAAGGCAACATACTGTGCTTCCCCCTTCTTTAAATCTCCCATAATACGATAACACTCAGCAATTTGATATCTAACACGTTTAACCTCTATGGGATTATTGCTCACCTTTTTTAATCCTTTTTTATAGGCAGTAAGAGCTTTGTCGAACTGTTTTCCTGCGAAAGCATTATCACCTACAGTTATCTTTTTTTGACCTAATGCACTAAGGCTTACAGATAAAACTAATAGAAGTACAATTAATTTTTTCATTGATAATATGTGTTTCAATAAGGGCACAAAAATACATTTATTAATATTTCAAACATATTTATTTTAACAACTTATGAATTAAAAGTATTATTTTGCACTTTTATTTAAACAAAACAATATGAATAAGAGACTACACGCCTTTCCAAAACTGCTTGACATTATGGACGAATTGCGCGTCAAATGCCCTTGGGACAGTAAACAAACCTTCGACTCGCTCCGCTATTTGACCATAGAAGAAACCTACGAACTTTCTGATGCCATTATTGACAAGAAATATAACGATATTGAGAAAGAATTGGGAGATTTATTGTTACATATTATTTTTTATGCTAAAATTGGTGAAGACCTGAATCTTTTTGATATTGAAACTGTAATTAACAGCATCTGTGAAAAACTAATTCGGCGGCATCCGCATGTTTTTGGCAAAGTAAATGTGAGCTCTTCGGATGAAGTTAAAGAAAACTGGGAAAAAATTAAGATAAATGAGGGAAACAAATCTGTGTTGGGCGGGGTGCCAAACTCTTTACCTGCGATGGTAAAAGCGTATCGCATTCAGGAAAAAGCACGTGGCGTGGGCTTCGACTGGGAAAACACTGAGCAGGTATGGGATAAAGTGCAGGAAGAACTGAACGAGTTTAATCGAGAAAAAGATAAAAACTCTGAAAAAATGGAAGAAGAGTTCGGTGATATTCTGTTTTCACTAATTAATTATGCTCGTTTTGTGGATATTAATCCCGAAGATGCTTTGGAAAAAACAAACAGAAAATTCATAAAACGGTTTAATTTTATAGAGCAAAAAGCAAAAGAACAGGGAAAACAGCTTTCCGATATGACGTTAGAAGAAAAGGAGGAGTTGTGGCTGCAGTCAAAATTGATTTAATAATTAGTGTTATTTTCTTCTATTAATTATTTAAAAATTTTTATTTGGCTGTGTGTAATTTAATAATTTCATGTTTATTTGCTGTCTTAATAAAAAATGATTTTTTATGCAAAAACCTCTCCTTACGGCAACGCAAGCCGTAGAAAAAATAAAAAGCGGAATGACTGTGATGATTGGTGGTTTTATGGCTGCCGGCTCTCCGCACAAAATCTTAAAAGCGCTAGCAAATAGCGATATCTGCGACTTAACGATTGTTTGCAACGATACTGCTTTCCCCGATAAAGGTATCGGGCTACTCATAGCCGCTAAAAAAGTAAAAAAAGTGTTTGTGTCCCATATCGGAACTAATCCTATGACCATTGCGCAGTTTAATAATAAAGAAATAGAAGTAGTTTTTGTTCCCCAAGGTACATTGGCAGAGCAAGTTCACTGCGGCGGCGCAGGTTTAGGAGGTTTTCTTACCCCCACAGGTCTGGGTACTGTTGTTGCCGAAGGAAAACAAATCGTAACCTTAGATGGTAAAGAGTATCTGTTGGAGAAAGCGATTCGTGGTGATGTTGCACTACTGGGTGCCACTATCGGCGACACCGCTGGAAACCTCCATTACAAAGGCACTACCCAAAATTTCAACCCACTTATGGCAATGGCTTGCGATACTGTTATTGCCGAATTAGAAGAATTAGTCCCCGTCGGAGAAATCCTTATGGAAAATGTGCACACCCCGGGAATTGTGGTAAATTTTTTGGTAGTGAGTAGTGAATAACGAATAGTGATTGTTATGCAAATACAAACAATTCAAACTCCTCAAACTATTCAAACTGTTCAAACTTTTCAAACCTTAAGCCTTAATATCTTAGATCTATTAACTTTTAAACTTTGAAATAATGAAATCTTTAATTCGATTGAGAATGAGTTCCGCGGATGCCCATTATGGCGGAAATTTAGTAGATGGCGCGAAAATGTTGCAACTTTTTGGCGATGTTGCCACCGAATTGCTAATAATGCAAGACGGAGACGAGGGTCTTTTCTGCGCTTATGATAACGTGGAATTTTTAGCACCTGTTTATGCCGGCGATTATATTGAAGCCTCCGGGGTGATTACCCACGTGGGAAACAGCTCTAGGAAAATGGTGTTTGAAGCTAAAAAAGTAATTGTGCCCCGCCCCGATATCAGCGCTTCTGCCGCCGATGTATTAGCAGCACCTGTGGTGGTATGCCGCGCTTCCGGTACTTGTGTAGTGCCGAAAGCGTGCCAACGGAAATGAACGGTCTCCCCTTTTAGTTCGCAGATGATGCAGATTAACAGAAAATAACAGCATATTAGCGATAGAGCAAAAAGAGACGAGGTACGAAAAGATTTAGCCCACGAAAACAGTAAAATGTATTAATTGAAAAAAAAATATATTTTTGCGCCATCAAAAAATCCAGTTATTAATTAAAAAAAGAAAGAGGTATTTTTTATGATTGTTGTAAGCGTTAAGGAAGGCGAAACCGTTGACAGAGCCTTGAAAAAATTAAAAAGAAAATTTGAAAAAACCGGCGTTGTTCGCGAATTACGTAACCGCCAAAAATTCTCAAAACCATCTGTGATTAAGAGAGATCAAAAATTGAAAGCGATTTATGTTCAACAAATGCTTTCTAAAGCCGCCGAAGAATAACAGAAAAACATCATGAAGTTGAAAATCGTGTAAATGAAAAGTTTACACGATTTTTTTTTCTAATACATATACCCCCACTGCCCAATCTCAAATAAATCCATATTTGCAGGCAAAGTTTCCAATAATCCATATTGATATATAGAAAATATTCCCATTAACGACTCTTTGTTGCCATGAACAAGAGAAACTAAAACAGGCACAGATTTTCGAATTCTATAACCGCTGCTTTTCTTATTTTTATTATTTTCTATATAATTTATTTTCAAACTATTAGATGTTTGCGGAACGAACTTAAGATAATAATCGCAGGAATTGGTATTGCTCATAGATGTACTGAAACCAAGATTGGGGGTAACAGAACAAACCGGCAAGAATAAGGTTTCATTATCCGGATAAATAACCAATGATTCGTGAATATCTTCAAAAGTAATAATTCCGATAAATAGTTCCAAATATTTTTTTTCTAATTCATTAAATTGATTCACAAGATATTCAAATGCTTCTTTGGACAAAGATGTTTCCTGCTCCATTGAAAGGATGGAATATCTGTCTTTTCTAACTTTTTCGATAAATTCTATCGCTTCCTCCGCTTGTTGTTTAATATTTTTTGTGGTAGTTTGGGTTTGAAAAACAGGCACTTGAATCACTTCTCCGTCAACAATCCTAGTTTCTGTATAGGAAATGTGGGCTTGTTTTGTCAATACATCGGCATAATTCTTAAAGAAATCGGGCAAAACATCAACGTTATTTTGTTCCAATCTTGAAAATACGCGAAAACCAGCATCTCCGCTATTGTTATATAAAGAAAGTAAAAAGTTTTTCTTCACCTGTTCGGAGGATAGTTCAACCATAAATTGCAAAGACTCATCCGGAACAGTAAAAGGGGTGATAATAAAACTTTTTAATGTAAAATTACTGCTGTTTTCTTTGCAATAATTAGTAATTCCCAGCATTTTCTCGGCATAATCGGCAAACAAACCTTTCATTTGGGTCTTTTTGGTAATTACCACATCTACTTTGAACGCCGTTTTAGGCAGTGTATAGAAAAAAGTGGGATTAATAATTGCTGATTCCGGTGAAATAGGCGGTTTGTAAACTGCTTTTTGAGAATAAACGTATTGTAAAATGAACAAACTTAATAAAACGAAGAGGAGTTTCTTAATCATAATAAACAATTTTTTTAATTTTGCCGCAAAAATAAAAGGATTTAGAAATGACGAAACATTTTTTATGCGCACTTGTACTTTTTACCTCTTTTTTTTGCATTTATGCACAAAATAAAGATTATAACTACCATTATGAGGTAGTAAAAATGGATTCAACCTTTGACAATAATCCGGATTTGACGGTGGAAACCTATCTAAATTATATTAAGGTGGAAAAAGAGAAAAAAATGAGGCAGGTAATTGGAACCTCAAAGGAGGTAATGACCTCTTTTGCCCCGATGAGTCCACTCTCTAATTTATTGGTTGATATGCTTTTTGAATGGGGAAATGATTATTTGACCGGAAAAAAGATGGAAAAAGCAGATTTGGGACTGTTAAACTTCGGTGGAATAAGGGCACCATTACCGCAAGGCGAAATAACTATTGGCAATATATTTCTAATTTCACCTTTCGACAATACCGTAACTTTTGTATATGTGAAAGGCAGCGAGTTGAAAAAAATGTTTACCGTTTTTTCGGAAAAAAGAAACGCTCCGATGGCAAACGTACAAACCGTTTACCAAAATGGGCGACTTACCAACTACACCATTGGCGGTCTTCCACTTGTGAACGACAAAGTTTACACTATAGTTACTATCAATTTTTTAGCACTAGGCGGGGATGGTTTCTTAGAACAGATTAACTTTGAGTCGACACACTATCTTGAAATCCTTTTGCGCGATGTTTTTATTGATAAAATTCGTATAAAAACTGCACATAATATTGAAATTGAACGCGTTAAAGACAACAGGGTAATCGTTTTACCAACGTTGTAGAGATGGGATATTATTATTCTTTTCGCAATTTTTGGAAGATTATTTAGAAAGTTCTAACGGAACTTTACCTTTTTGAAAAATTAATAAGTAGAAATGAATTATTTTGAGTCTCCTGCTCTTAATAAAACAAAAAGCTGTCGCCTTGTAGTTTCACAGTGTTTATTTTTAACTAAATTACCCTTCCAAAAAATATTAATCATTAAAATACGTTAATCAAAAAAAATAACTCTATCTTGAAACAAACTAATAACCTTTTGAGCGTTTTTTTGAGCGTAGTGCTGTTGTTTGGCACAGGTTGCTCTACCCGAAAAAATACTTTTACCAACCGAGCATACCATACCGTTACCTCCAAGTATAATGTGAACTTTAACGGAAAAGATGCACTGGTGAAAGGGGGATATGATTTGCAGAAAAAGAAGAAAGACAATTATTTAGAAGTACTTCCCATCTATTATTACCCTCCAAAGAACGAATTAACATCCGCGTTTCCATCTCTAGATAGAGCCATTGAAAAAGCATCAAAATCTGTTTTTAAACACTCTATTTTGCAACGCGGAATAGAGTATGTGAAGACAATGGACGATGCCTATATGATGATGGGAAAAGCCTACTTTTTAAAACAGGACTACAATGAAGCCAAGCGGGTGTTCAACTACATTACCAGCTCTTATCAACCATGGGGGAGCATTGTGGAATCTACTATTTGGCTCGCCCGTTGTGAAATGCAACAGGGATATTTTGTCCGTGCACAGATATATTTAGAAGAGATTAGTCAACTTATTTCGGAAAATAATAACAAGTCCTCTTCTTCAAAGACCACTTCTAAAGCAAATGTTAAAAACAAAGTAAAGATTCAGAAGAAATTTGGAAAAAAATCGGTTTCCAAGGATGTTAAATTGCAATACTATGCCGCAGAAGCAGAATATAACTTGCTTGCACCTAACGGAGAAATTGAAGATGCTATTGATTTCATTAAGTTAGCCCTGCATTATAAACCCAAAAAGAGTTTTAAAGTGCGTTTATATTTTATTTTAGGTCAATTATATGAGAAATTAGACGATAAACAAGCCGCACAGTATTGGTTCAGAAAAGTTATTAAAGCAACGCCGGATTACGATATGGAGTTTAGTGCAAGAATGCACTTAGCCGTTAATTATGACGGTACATCATTGTCTAAAAAAATGATTCTGAAGGAGTTGAATAAAATGCTCGGTGATTCTAAAAATGAAGATTATAAAGACCAAATTTACTATGCTATTTCTGAAATTGCGCGAATAGATTCAGACGAAGCCGAAAGAGCTAATTATCTTGCCAAATCGGTAACAGCCTTTACCAATAACGACTACCAAAGGACTTTTTCGGCAGTAACATTAGCCGACATCTTTTTTCAACAAGAGGAATATGTTAAAGCACAAGCCTATTACGATACAACTTTATTGTCGCTGCCGCAAAATTTTCCTAATCACGAGGCTATTATCCAAAAATCCTCAATTTTGAGAGATTTAGTGGATAATTTGAATATTATTCAGTTGCAAGACAGTTTGCAAAGGATTGCTAAAATGAGTGACACAGAAAGAAGAACCTGGGTAGCTAAGATGATTGCTATTTATACGGAGGAGGAGAGAAGATTGGCTAAAGAGGAAGCAGACAGATTGCTGGTGCTAGGTTCAGCACTTAACTTTGCAAATGTGAATGTAAACACACAGGGACAAAGCAATAAGTGGTATTTCTATAATCCGGGATTAGTTGCGCAAGGTATAACGGAGTTTTACAGACGTTTTGGAAACAGAAAATTGGAAGACAACTGGAGAATAAGCAATAAATCTGTGATGTCGTTCGAAGATATGGCCGACTTTAACGCCGGAGTTGAAAAACAGGAAGAGGAAGAATTGGATGAGTTTGGAAATCCTGTAAAAAAAAGAGAAACTGACCCCAAAAAACCGGAGTACTATACCCAAGACCTGCCTTTAACTCCGCAAGCAATAGATTCTTCTAATAATTTGATTGTTAGCGCAATGTACAATGCCGGAATTATCTATTTCGACCAGTTGAGCGACCTGAAACGCTCAAACGAGATGCTGCAAAAATTGATACAGCGCTTTCCAGGTAGTGATTTGGTTTTGCCTGCTTACTTTATACTTTGGTCGAATAATACAAAACTGAAAAATGCAATCAAGGCAAATGAGGCGAAAAACTACATCCTTACCCATCATCCCGATTCTGATTATGCAAAGTTGATTTTAGACCCCGACTACTATAAAAAATTAGCGGAAACTGCCAAAGAAAATGAACGCAGGTATGAGCAACTTTATCAAGCCTACAAAGCCAAACAGTGGGAATCTACTGTTCAACTTGCTGACGAACTGCTTGGACAAACACGTGAAATTACGCTGAAATCAAAAATAGCCTATCTGAGAGCGGTTGCCGTAGGTCAATTAGAAGACCAGGAGATTCTTAGAAATGCCCTTAAGCAAATTATTAAGGAATTTCCGAAAGAGGAGGTAGCAGAACTGGCAAAGATTTATCTCTCAACACTTTCCGCACTCGCCAAAACATCAGAAACTAGTACGCAAGGAATAATTATGTCAGACCCCGTAACAGAAGGTGGAACTGTTTCTATGCCGAAAGAATCGCCGTTTAACACAAATATTGATGAAATGCACTATATCATTGTGCTTGTTGATGTGCATAGTAGAACCGTTAACGAATTGAAATATGATATCGATACTTTTAACTCTACTTTTTTCAGCTTGGAACGCTTCAATATCAATAGTTTTTATATTAACCAAAACCAACAATTGGTAACGATTGCCAGATTTAAGGGAAAGACGGATGCTATGAATTATCATACTGCTATGACAACCTATGAACTTTTTTCCTATATGATAAAAGAGAAAAATATTATTGTATATGCTATTTCTGCCACAAATTATTCAATTTATTACGCCAAACCGGATGACAGGAATATGTATGGACAATTTTTTGAGGAAAACTACTTAAAATAGAACAGATAAAAGTATACATTTGCCCGCTATGAAAAAAAAACGTCAAATAGAATTTAATCTGTTGATTTTATTGATTTTATGCTTGTTTTTCGGGGATGCGTTTGCTTCCGAGAACTGTGTTTCTTTCCAAAAAATCAATCAATATTCAGGCGAAATATATCCGGTTTTGACATCAAACGTCTCCCCAATTGATTTAAAAAGTAAAAAAAAGAAGGCAAAAAAATCTAAAACAAGTAAGGGGAAAGTAAATTTTGAGACTTTTCGGCAATCTTTTGATAAGGCGGTTAGTTATTACGACAAAAGGGCGTATCTTTCGGCAGCACGCATTTTTGAAGAATTGTATCCCTTAGCCATAGGTACTCCGATTGGAGACACGATACTTTTCTATTTTGCCGACTCTTATTTCCAAAACAATGATTATCAAATGGCAGCATTCCATTTCAAGGAATATATGAGAAGATACCCAGGAACGGAAAGAACGGAATTAGCTGCCCTGAATGCTGTGAAAGCACTCTACTATAACTCTCCCGAATATCAGTTAGACCAATATACCACCCGCTACGCTATTGATGAAGTAAAGCTGTTTATCCAACAATATCCTCATAGTAAACATATTGAAGAATGTAATGAGATATTAGACAATCTACACAACAAGTTGGCGAAAAAGGATATGGAAAATATTAAAATGTATTACGATACAGAGAATTATGAAGCCACTCAAATAATGGTTAATAATTTTTTAAAAAATTACTCCTTCTCAAAATATACATCGGAAGTGCTGTCCATATTAATAAAAAACAATTACGATTTCGCACGAAAAAGCGTGGAACATAAAAAATACTACAGATATAAAGATTGTGTGGAAGCCTGCGAAAAATTGCAAATGCTGTATCCGGAAAGTAGTTTTTTAGCAGAGAGTAAGAAAATTGCTGCCGATGCAGAAATTCAAATAAAAAAATTAGAAGAACAAAAAAAATAAATTATCAGGATGAAAGCGAATGAATTTACCAGAGTAAAAATTAATCCTTTTGCTATTACGCGAGATTTAAGAGCATTTGACAAAGAAACGGGAAATATTTATAAAACCGTAGCCATTCTGTCGAAAAGAGCGAATCAAATCGCTTCTGAGTTTAAAGAAGATTTTCATGAAAACGTGAAAGACGTTGTTTCCCATCATTCTCATGATGCGTTTGATGAAACGCATGAAAATAAGGAACAGATAGAATTGGCACGTTTTTACGAGCAATTGCCAAAACCTTCCGTATTAGCAATTCAAGAATTTGAAAACAATGAGATTTACTTCAAATCTCCTGTAAAATAACCTGTTATGAAGCCGGAAACGACTTCAAAAAAAATCATTATCGGAATATCTGGCGGCATCGCAGCGTATAAATCTTTGTCGCTAATACGTTTATTTGTAAAAGCTGGACATAATGTAAAAGTGGTTATTACCCAAAACGGACTGCAATTTGTAACACTAATGTCGTTGGAAACATTATCACAAAATGCGGTCTATTCGGATTGTTTTGTAAGGAAAGAGCCATTTTCGGTGGAACATATTTCGATTGCCGATTGGGCAGATGTAGTAGTAGTAGCCCCCGCAACGGCAAATATTATTGGAAAGTTCGCCAACGGCATTGCAGATGACGCGCTTTCCTCCTTGTTGTTGGCTGTAAAGAAACCGATTTTCATAGCTCCCACTATGAATGTTAATATGTATGAAAACGACGCGGTACAGCGTAATATAGAACGACTTACAAAACAAGGTTGCCACATAATTGAACCCACAGAAGGCGACTTGGCATGCGGAATTTCTGCAAAAGGCAGAATGGAAGAACCTGAAAAAATCTTTCAGATAGTTACAGATTTTTTTACAGCAAAAAAAATATATTTAGGAGTTAAGGCGGTAGTTACTGCTGGTCCTACATACGAATCGATTGACCCTGTACGTTTTATAGGAAACCATTCATCAGGATTGATGGGATTTGCCCTTGCCGAAGAATTGGCAGATCACGGTGCGAAGGTTATTCTTATTACGGGCCCCGTTTCGTTACAAACTGTAAATAAAGCAATTATAAGAATTGATATACAAACGGCAAAGGATATGTTGGATCAGACATTGTTTCATGCTAAAGATACAAACCTCATCATTATGGCGGCTGCAGTTGCCGATTACTCCCCAAAAATCGTTTTCTCCGAAAAAATAAAAAAGAAAAATAAAGATTGGGAACTCTCTTTGCAAAAAACAACAGATATCTTGTTTGAACTAGGGAAAAGAAAAACTAAAAATCAATGTTTGGTTGGCTTTGCCTTGGAAACCGAAAACGAAGAGACAAACGCACTACAAAAACTGCAACAAAAAAATGCCGATTTTATTGTCCTTAATTCTTTGAAAGACAAAGGTGCCGGTTTTAAAAGTGTTACCAATCAAGTTAAGATTTTCGCAAAAAATGGGGTAGTATTTGAAGGCAAATGTAAACCAAAATCGGAAGTGGCGGTGGAGATATTAGAGTTTGTGAATAAACATTTTCTATTTAGCAAATATATTATTGAACCACAACGAGATACGCGATGATACGGATTAATTCAGATTTTATTAAAGAAGAAGCTCGAAAACAAGGTTTCGCCTTATGTGGCATTACCAAAGCAAAACCTTTACCTGTTGAAAAAGAGCGTTTTGAAAAAGCAATAGCTCAAAATTTGCACGCCAATAAAGAATTTTTGGAACGAGATATTGATAAAAGGTTTCACCCTGAATTGTTATTGGCACACTGTAAATCGGTAATTGTTTGTGGTTATAATTACAACACCCAATTTCTACAACTCAAATCTCAAATCTCAAATTTCAAATCTCAAATTTCGCAATATGCACAAATTAAAGACTATCACATTTTTATGAAAGAAAAGTTGGAAGATTTGGCGTGTAGTTTGCAAGAAAAATATGGATTGGTTAATTATAGGATTACAGTAGATTCCTCGGTTATTTCGGAAAAAGCGTGGGCGGTGCAGGCAGGAATAGGCTATTATGGGAAAAACGGTATAATTCAGACAAAATTCGGCTCTTTTGTCTATTTGGGGTGTCTGTTAATAAATGCAGAAGTTGATATTTATGATAATCCTAATCTCGGTAGCTGCGGTAGTTGCAGACAGTGTATCGCTGTTTGTCCTACAAAGGCCATTGTTGCCCCATATCAAGTGGATAGTAATCTTTGTATTTCTAATATTAACTTAAATAAAAATGAAACTAACTTTACTAAAATAGCTAAATATGGCTGGCTAATTGGCTGCGATGAATGTCAAAATGTTTGCCCAAACAACGCAGATGCCCCCGTTAATGAGAAGGCAATTTTGTTACGCCCTTCGTTTGTTGGGAAGCAGGAAGAAGTTTTAGCAAACTTAACCCCCGATTTTTTTGAACACTATTTTAAAGAAACTACCATCTATAAACTTAAATATGAGGGACTAAAGAAACGGTTAGATGATTTTGCCTTGTAAAGGAACTACAACAACATTTTAACGAAGAATCTTTAAAAACTAATTAGTCGCTCCTTAAAAAAGATATAAACATTTGATTGTTAGTAAAATAATATATAAAAAGTGTTGTTTTTCTCGCCATTTTTTGTATCTTTGTGGTCTAAAAAGTGGCAAATTATGTTAGGAAAATTACAAAATAAAGAACAATTTGAGTTTTTTCGGGTTCGGCTTGAAGATATGATAAATCTTAATCATGAACTAGTTTTATTAGCCAATACAATTGATTGGAACTATTTTAAAAAAAAAATTAAAGCATACTAATCTGATAAAGGAACTCCGAGCGTTCCCATTAGGATAATGGTTGGTTGTTTATTACTCAAACATTTTGGAATGTCTGTAGATGACTTGATTTTCTTTGACGAGAAAAACGGCGTACCCGGAGAGGTAAGCGAAAAGATAATGATACTCTGGAGCAACTGCAACTTATCAATGAGTTGGATACAGAGGAAAAATCAATACTCCTAAAGCTGATAGAAACATTTGTATCTAAAAAACGATTTAAAGATTACGTTCAACAAAATATCGCAGCTCTGTAAACTAAAAATAGCCCACTCGAAAGCAGGCTATTAATAATTCAGATTGTTATTTCCTTAAGATACCCATGTTCGCTCAAAACTTACTCCCGTACACTTCTCTTTTTGTATCGCCTTTTTAAGCGTCTCGCTAATGTAAAGTCCAGTAGGAATTTTCCATAAAAATTCTGTAGAATCTGGCTGGTGGAATATACTGTAATTTTTTACTTTTTCTAATGAAAAACAAGGTATTATTACTCCACCTGCTATTTTATTATAGGTGCATTTTTCAAAATTAAGTACATTCAGCATCTTTTCAAAACGCGGAATATAATAAGTTCTCTGCTCGCCATTACCATTAACTTTTGCCGTAAGCCAATCAATCCCCTCATTACCGGTTAAATGTTCTGTAATGATTGTCTTTATTTTTTTAGAAAATAATGAACCTATCTTATTGTCGGGCTGATAATCCAACCATATTACTTCTAAATTTGATAAATCATTGCTCTTGATAAGCCCATTTCTACCAACGGTAAGTTTTACTAACTCAAATTCAAAAGGTAATTCATTCAAATTATCTAATTCGAGAATTAATTCATAAATTGGCTTAGTACCTTCCGGAGCAAAAGCACTTGCCACTTTGGGGGCATTTTTTCCACTAAATAAATAGTAATTCATCTGTTTAATTTTATTATGTTGTTATATTCTTTGTTGTATTTACTTCAGCCAGCCCACTTTTCTAAGCATTAATGGATTGTCTAATACCGGTTGAACTACGATATTATTGTAAAGTTGTAAAAATATTGCCTGATTGCCTCCAGCTGCATTTGAAGCCTTTGTCATCTGGTCAAGAACAAATCTATGATATGCATCAGGGTGTCTTCCTACATGAGGCATTAGCGCTTTATTCCAGGAACTGCTAAGGTCAAGACCTAATGGTTTAACAACTTCCTGCATTCGTGGGGTGTAAAAACTATGTTTATTTGTTGCGAAGTGGTGCATTTGAGTTGGAAGTCCATCGGTGTAAGTCGTAAAATAATCGGGATGTCCGAGTGAGCCGCCGTGTGAAACGATACGTGAAAAATCTTCCATTTCCAGTGCATATTTGGTGCCCACTGCACCATAGGCGCTGCCTTCAATATTACACAATCTGTTGCCGTCTAAATTAAACCGATCGTTATTATTAAATTGTATGGCAGTTAAGTGGCCATTAAAATAAGGTAGTTGTCCGCTTCGGGTTATCGCGCTCAGCCCTACCAAGTCCCATTTCATGCCCAATAATCCCATACCACCAGAACTATTGTAAACGATAGAAAGGTTGGGTTGTATTCCTTGCGTGCCGGGTACTACTTCAATGGGAACGGTGTAGGTTGTTGCACCCATTGGAGACACGTCAATCGCGCCCGGAATAGCACCCACAGGAAGATTCGTGTTTATTTGTGCTAACATTGTGTTTGCAAAAATGAAGTGCAAAAATAGAATTATTAGTGCACGTTGAAATAAATTGTTTGATTTTCTATTCATAATGTTTGTGTTCTTTGTGGTAAAGATTATTTGTTATTGTTTAATAATTTTCCAATTTTCGATGGTATCATTTATTTGTACTTTTAAGATATATGAGCCTGTGACAAAGCCTACCAATGAAATTTCACTTGTAGCAGAATGGATGGGTTGGGTTTGAAGCAACTGTCCATTCATAGAGTACAATTGCAGTAGTCCGCTTTGCAATTTATTCATATTGATAATAGAAAGCGTAATCTTTTCAGTAGATGGGTTGGGGTTGATTTTCATTTCAAGTTGGGCAAGTTTTTCAACAAAATAAATGTAACTCGTAACTAGTAACTCGTCACTTGTAACTTCCACCGAATCTTCCGCCGGCGTAGAGGGTACCTTTAATGTAATTAATTTTCGCACAACACGATTGCCTGCTGCATCGTACTCGTACACGCGAGTTAGTGGATTTTGGGCTAAGCTAAGAAACGGTAGGCAAAGCCATAATAAAAGGGTAAGAGTTTGTTTCATAATGATTTGAATTGATAAATGAATAACTGTAATTGATACAAATTTCTTACTGCAAAAATATATAAATGAGTAAAACTCATATAAAACATTCCAATAAATCATATAATTTATATAAATACTCACAAATTTGTATAAATCAATTGATTAAATTTGTAACTATGAATGTAATTGATAACATCGTAAAAATAAGAAAGGAAAAGGGTGTAAGTCAAGAAAATATAGCCTTTGCTATTAATTGTGATGCATCAAATTGGAATAAAATTGAGAACGGAAAGCAGCAATTAAAAGTAAACCATCTTGCGAAAATCGCAGAAACTTTAAATGTTGATATTGTATATTTATTCACATACCCAAAAAAATATGTGGATGCTTCTACCATTGATAATACTGAAAAAATATCAGTTATTTTTGAAGTTTCACCCAACAAAAGAGATTTGTTACTGGGTTTAGTCAAGAAGTAGATTTTTCCTGACTTCGTCACTCAATAGAAACCAGAATTATAACTAATTAACAATTTGTGTATTATACTTTTTGCGTACACTGTTTTGGGGTACACAAGCTCTTATTACTATTTTCGCTTCATGTTTGTAAAGAAGAAAATAAACAGATCATTAAGACGCGCAATGGGATGGCTTGAAGGGCTATTTAACAAATACCGAGTTGGCAGTTGAACAGATTTATACAGCATACCATCCCACATTAATATGAGTGTGGATAAAGTTTTGAATATGGCAAGAACCATTACAACAATCAAAATTAAGATGCTTCTCAATAACCAAATTTTATCAAGAACAATGATTATGAAACGCCATAAGCGAATTGAAATCCTTTTTGATGAAAATTTTTGGTTTACGCATTGACGAAGTCAGGAAACGATAACAATAATCCTAAAATTTTGTAATATTTCATAGAAAATGATGATTAATAACAGCGGCGAAAAGAAAAGATTTTTCTAATAATTTAACTGATGATTCTGCTATTTCTTTCCTGATAAAATTCCTTTGTATTTTGCTGGATTTAAAAGGATTTCAATGGCGGTATTTACATCAGGATCGGTTCCGAGTTGGTGTTCAATTCTTCCTTTTTGATAATAATAACGGACCACGATTTCGTTGGCAATAAATTCTGACAACTCTTCCTTATATTTGTAAATATCGTTGTTTTTTTCTATCTCAATTCTGTTAAAAATCTCATTGTAAATGGGTTCAATTGCGGTAAAATATTTTTCTTCGGTGGCAACCTCTTTTAATTCTTTCAACAACTCTTCTGTAGCTGTTTTGTACTCAAAGTTTTTACCTAAAGCAAATTTCATAAACTGATTAAACTCATTTTCAGAGAGATAAAATTCTTTAGCCGGAGGAATTGCCTCGTGGTCGGCAGCATATTGATTACAGAAATCGAAAATAATGTTGTTCACTACCAAAGCAAAGAGAATATTGCCGGGAATAGAATCAGGGGTAACTACGTCAGGTTCCACTCCTCCTTTGTCGTAAACAGTTCTACCATTTTTTGTTTTATAGGGTGTGGCTAAGGAATCGGGAATCAACGGGGCAGCCTCCAAAGTATCTTTGCTAAAATATTCAATACTTTGCACACAGCGTCCACTGGGGATGTAATATTTTGACACAGTGAGTTTTAAAGATGTGTTATAACTCAATGGCACAATGTTTTGCACCAAACCTTTTCCGAACGATTTTTTACCCACAATCACTCCTCTATCCAAATCCTGCATTGCGCCGGCCACAATTTCGGAAGAGGAAGCACTGGTTTCGTTTATCAGAACCACAATAGGTATATCCCTGTCAACAACTGCATTACGCGTTTTGAAAACATTATTCTGCTCTTTAATTTTCCCTTTTGTCTCGGCGATTTTCACATTTTGGTCCACAAAAAGATTCATTACATTCACGGCTTCGGTAAGGAGGCCACCGCCGTTGTTTCTCAAGTCCAAAATCAAATATTTCATTCCCTGCTCTTTCAGTTTCATAAAAGCATCTTTTACCTCAGCACTTGCTTTTTCAGTAAACTGATTAAGGTTTATATATCCCACTCTATCTTTTAAGATTCCGTAAAAAGGTACGGGAGGGAACTTAATCTCTTCTCGTTTCACGAAAAATGTATGTTTTTTTCTATCCGTAGGGCGTTCAATTTCAATGTTTAAAGTTGTTCCGGGTTGTCCTTTTAATATGATACTAACCTCTTCAGAATTTTTATTCTGTACATTTTGTCCGTTTATTTTCAGAATAATATCCCCTGCGCGTAGTCCTGCTTTGTGGGAAGGTGTATTTTCATAAGGCTCTGAAATCACAACGTTATTGCCGTATTGTTGAATTATAGCGCCAATCCCGCCATATTGTCCGGTAGTCATCAATCTATACTCCTCGATTTTCGATTCAGGGTAATAGACAGAATAGGGGTCCAAACTTTCTAACATTCCGTTTATGGCTTTGGTAACCAAGTTGGTAGAATTAATTTCGTCGGCATATTTAGCATTCAGTTCTTTTAATATAGAAACAAAAATGTCCACATTTTTAGCAATTTCGAAATCGTTTTGCGCAAATAATGAAATAGTTAGAAAAATGAGTGGGATGAAAATGAGTTTTTTCATAATTCTTATTTTTTTATTTTACATAAGTATGTGGCAAACAGGATTAAATAGAGATATGCGGGCAACATCACTGTATAGGCATATTGAACGCAAAAAATATCTGATATTCTACCAAAAATCAAAGGCATAACTGCACCACCTGCAATTGCCATAATTAGAAAAGCAGAAGCGAGTTTTGTATGTTTTCCTAAATTGTGAATGGAAAGAGGCCAAATGACCGGCCACATTATTGCGTGTGCAAAACTAAGCCCAAGAATTGCATAAATAGAGGTTAGTCCATTTGTACCCAAAGCAATAATAACGAGTAATAAACCAAGTGAAGCGTTAATAATTAATGAAATCCTTTGTGAAATCAGTTTGGGAACCAATATTATCCCGATAAGGTATCCAATTACCAAAGCGAACAAAGCGGCAATGGGGTAATATCTTGAAATATTCGTTGAGATTTGTAATTCGTTTGCATAAATAATCAGAAAGTCAATAGCTATTACCTCAACGCCTACATAAAAGAAGATCGCAGCTACGCCAAACCACAAATAGGGATAGGAGAAAATTGACTTATGTTCTGATTTTGTATCTTCATTTTCTTCCTCATAAATTTCAGGGAGTTTTGCCATTTTAATAAACAACACCAACCCAATTAATACTGTGGTTATGATTAAATATGGAAAAATTACGCTGTTAGAGAGTTGTTGTAATATTTTGTCTTTTAAAACGACATCGGAAACGGAGTTAAAATTAACCAACAGATGTTCTGTACTTGAAAAAAGGGCGGTGAAGAGTGCCATAACGCCAATCATTCCGGCAATTTTATTACAAATTCCCATAATGCTGATGCGCTGCGCTGCGGATTCGATAGGTCCAACAATCGTAACGTACGGATTAGTAGCAGTTTGTAACAGTGCCAAACCTGTCCCCTGAGTAAAAAGACCCACTAAAAACAACAAATAATTTCTTTCGATGGCTGCCGGAACAAACAACAGTGAGCCTATTGCCATAACTATTAAACCCAAAGCCATTCCATTAGTAAACCCTGTTCTTTTTAAGATGGCTGAGGAGGGGATTGCCATCACAAAGTAGGAAAAATAGAATGCAAAAGGCACCAAAGAGGCTTTTGTGTCGCTGAGCTCGCAGGCGGTTTTTAAAAAGGGTATCAATACACTGTTTAACCAGGTTACAAACCCGAACACAAGGAAGAGCGCCCCGATGATGAAGATGCTGAAGGTAGTTTTATTTTTAGGCATTAATCAATTATTTTAAACCCGGTGTAGTTTTGCAGTGCTTTGGGGATGACAATTCCGGCAGCGGATTGGTTGTTTTCCAACAAAGCGGCCAAAATGCGGGGCAATGCTAATGCGCTGCCGTTGAGGGTGTGAGCTAATCTTGTTTTTCCGTTTTCATCCTTAAAACGAAGTTTCATTCTGTTGCTCTGAAATGCTTCAAAGTTGGAAACAGAACTTACTTCCAACCAGCGTTGCTGCGCTTTGGAAAACACCTCAAAGTCGTAGGTTAAGGCAGAGGTAAAACTCATATCGCCTCCACAGAGTTTCACAATTCTAAAAGGAAGTTCCAATTGTTGTATAAGAGAAGTTACATAACTTATCATCTCTTCCAATGCTTGATACGATTTTTCCGGATGTTGAATTTGTACAATTTCCACTTTATCGAATTGATGCAAGCGATTCAACCCGCGTACATCTTTTCCGTAAGAGCCGGCTTCTCGGCGAAAACAAGCAGAATATGCACAAAGTTTAACCGGAAAATCGGATTCCTTGAGAATCATATCTCTGTAAATGTTAGTAACAGGGACTTCCGCCGTGGGTATTATATAGAAATCATCCAAAGAAATGTAGTACATTTGACCGTCTTTATCGGGAAGTTGTCCGGTAGCATATGCCGAACCTTTATTCACGAAGTAAGGAGGTTGTATTTCGGTGTAATGATTATTTACGGCAGAATCTAAAAAAAAGTTAATCAATGCCCGTTGCAAACGTGCTCCTTTTCCTTTATACACAGGAAATCCTGCGCCGGTGATTTTTGTACCTAAGTCAAAATCAATAATATCAAACTTTTTAACTAAATCCCAGTGGCATAAAGCATTTTCAAGGGAGGTGGCATCGCCTTCGGAAAAAACAATTTCGTTATCATCGGCAGTTTTTCCTGACGGAACGCTATGATGTGGGAGGTTTGGCAGTAAAACAAGCAATTCGTGAACTGCGTTTTCTTTTAACAGCAGGGATTCAAGTCTCTCTTTTTCCTCATTTTTCAAAAGGAGAATCTCTTCCTTAAAGCGATTTGCTTCATCAGTTTTTCCGTTTTTGAACAACAATCCAATATCTTTAGAAAGTTTGTTTTGCAACATTAAATTATCATCCAACAATTTTTTTAGTGTTCTTATTTCAACATCTAAAACAAGAATATCTTCTACGATTCGTAGGGCATCAAAATTCTTTACGGAAAGTTTTTCAACAACTAATTCGGGGTTTTCACGCAGTGTTTGTAGGTGGAGCATAATGTTTTTTATTGGGGGAGAAAAAAATAATTAATTCACTACCATCTTTTTACTATCCACTCTTTCCCCAATTACCACAAGAGTATAATGATAAACGCCCACAGGCATTTCCACAACGGAGATTGTTGCCCTGTAATCTCCTTTTGATAAATTTCCCTGCGGTAAACTTTTCACCAATTGTCCCATACTGTTGAAAAATTGAATCTCTACGACCCCGCCGGTAAAAATTTCATAAGAAATAGTTGCATCTCCACTTGTAGGATTAGGAACACACTCTCCTAACGCGCCCTTTGCGGTGTGCGATGAGCGGTAGTCGGTTTGCGGAGTTTCGGTCTTTGGTTTCTTTATTTGCGGCAGTGTTGCCAACAAAGAAGATTTGTTTTCTTCGTAGTGCGTTCTGTTTTTGGGTTTTATGTTCGGTAGACGATAGTGACAGTAGTGCCCCGATTTACCGCCTGAAAGGGTGTCTGCTTCCATCATTAAGTGAATATCTCCCAAATCTATTACGGCGAACACGCTGTCTTGGTAGCTGGGCGGGTTTTCAATGCGATTTTCGTACCAGTCCACTGCGGGTTGCCAGTCGCGCTCTTTTACCATACAGCGCGTTGCCAAAAAATCTGCCGTGTTAAACAAGTTACTGTCAGTTGGTGTAAAAGTAATATAATAACTGTTTAAACTGTAAAAGTCGCGGTTTGTATAGTGCTCTAATGCAAACAGTTCGTGCAGTGCAGCAATAGCAAAGCGGCTATGAGGATAGGTTTGGATGAGTTCTTTAAATGTGGCTTCGGCGTTGGCGTATTCATCATTGGCGAAATAATCTAATGCGGCAAAGTAAAGGTCTTCGTCATCGCCTTGTTTGGGCGAACCGGATATACTACTACAATCCCAAACTGGGTCCCATTCAAGAACTGAAGGATAAAGATGATATTGAGGTACGAAATTATTTCCCCAACAATTATAAGTAACATCTCTTTTATCCGGGTTTGGATAGTCCACGTCCCACCAAAACAGAGGAATATCCTTAGAGTAACCTTGATTGTTTACATCAGAAATTTTATTGTACCGAAAATAGGTTGGGAAAGAGTTTTCGGAAGCATATAGTTCTATAGAATCGCAATTTTGAATAATATGCGGCTCACTTTGTCCCCATCCAAATACGGTATAACTGTTGTTAAAAAGTTTTACTCCGTGAACATTATTATGAATATTATTCCTTGCAATAATTGAACGTGAATTGAATAATTCAAAGCCCGTATAACAATTCGAGATGTCATTTCCAACGAAGGTATTATTTGTTAGATGTGTGGTATTTCCGCTATTGGTTAACGAAATACCAGTTTCATACCCAGAAATTGTATTACCATGTATCTCATGCTCGTTGGTAGAAATCAGTTTTAATGCAGTATTATTATTAGTTCCGATAAACTGAGAGCCACCAACTACAATTTGTCCTATATTTAAAGGCTTTTCGTTCACATTTTCAGAAATTGTTGATACTAAAGAGTGATTTGCCAAAATCACAGTATTAATAAAATTACAATAATAAATTCTACAAGTTCCTATATCAGATTTTACATTACTTCCGGGATTAAAGGTGCAATTTTCAACATGTAGTCTCGTCCCCTGATGCATAAGTGGCGAGTTATTAAAGGTAATATGTTCTAAATAGTACTGTTTGTTATCATCATAAATAATATTTTCTTCTTTACCTTTATAATTTTCCAACAAAATCCCCCCGTGTAAATCCTGAAACACCACATCCTCTCCCACAATAAATTCTCCGCCTTTAATGTGGATAAGCGGCTCATTACCGGCAAAATTTCCGTTAAATTGCGCGTGGTTTTCAATTTGCAGTGCTCCATCATGTTCAATAATCAATTGACCGTATGTATGAAAATTTACAACTGCATTTGCGGTAAAGGTTAAGGTAGCGCCGTTGCGCACCCGCACTCTGCTTGAAATATCGGTAAGCGAATCTACTGTTATATCGTGCGTAACTTCAAAACCATCAGCCATAATATTGAGGGCAGGGTCACCGAAAATATGAAAACCATTTGTTGAGGAAACCTTTAATTTTGACTCTAAATAGGCTTCGCCCACAATGTGTGATAGGTTTTGATAAATGGCATTTGGAAAAAGATCTGCAATGTCATAATATTTACCGTATTCTTGAGGTGGTTGTATAACAAGTATAGCAGAGCCCACCATAGCAACAAAACCTTTATCCGGAAAAGTATGAGTAAGACGCTCTGCCAAACAGTCTTCTTCTATTTTGCCCACCCAACAGGCAGTGGAAACGCATAAAGGGGTTTTATGAGTATTATTGAGACGGGGTAATATATAATCTGTGGTTAGCCCCATATTCCATGCATCAGGGTAGCCGTGTGTGTGAAAGCCCAGATAAGAACCACCAAAATTAAATAAATCCAAAACATCTTGCCGGAAAACTTCTACCGGTTGTTGTTGGTAACCATCATAATAGTTTACAACCTTCAAATTTTGAGTGTGAATTATGGATGGCATGTACTCATTTTGCAGCCAATTATAATAAAGAGCCCAGGGCGGTGGGTCTCCGTTTCCCGACAAGACATTATTTCTCCACCCGCCAAAACTGGCTTCCGATTCAAAAAAGATGGTTTTCTCTACCATATTGTAGAGTTTTTGCAAACCATCGTTGGGCAAAATGTTATTGGGCACACAAAAGCGACCAACATACAAATCCCCCACATTATCATAAATCCCATATTCATTTTTTGTAATACAGGAAAAGTAATAATCAGTACCTTCTGTTGCACTCGAACTCGGCATTCCTGTATTGTCCGCATCCACATCTCCTACCAGCAGCACGTAGCCCAAATGCCCATCGTAGGTGTGTTGGGCGTTTTGCCCTTCGTAAATCATACGAATGCACGTGCGAATACGCCGGGCATTCTTTACTGCGGGATTTGCAGATTGAGGCTCATAGTAAAAACCAACTTTTTCATTAAGAATATCCTCCACATTAAGTATCATTACATCAAAACCATTATAGGTGGCTCTATGGTGGGCAATACGTAAAATTTCTTCGTTAGGAGCGTCCTCCGGAAAAAATGCATCAGCACAAATTATTAAATAGTCCGCTACAATGTTTTCTACATCTGACGGATTATTAATTCTTATCCAATCAACACTCCCATGCGTGAATCCTGCTTTTTCAAAAGCCCTGTCATTAATAGAGGCTTTAATCCCTTGGTCTTGATAGTTTAAAAAAGTGTTCGT
This sequence comes from Bacteroidales bacterium, assembly GCA_031253655.1. Lineage (GTDB taxonomy): Bacteria > Bacteroidota > Bacteroidia > Bacteroidales > WCHB1-69 > WRNX01. Next base: position 41,918 of record JAIRVY010000148.1, on the reverse strand, counting down.
GGCTACATTGTTAAAGATACCGGTATTTACATTTACGCTTGTGGTAGGATTCACAAAAGATAAAGTAATACTCATTTGGGTAGCCACCTGCAACTGACCCGTTACAGGATTAAATTTCAGGGGATGCAGTTCTAACTGTACAAAATGTTGGTTGCGCAACGCGCCGCTTTCCAGTACGGCATAACTCTCCACCGGCGTAAAGGCGTTGGTTTGATATGCCAACTCATTTATAGCAAACACCTCAGAGAGCCTGCCGGAAGAGTCGGTTTCATGTTCGGGAACAGGATATACCCTGTATCCCTGCAGTGTTTGGCTAGCGGTAATCTGCACCGAATAGTTTACCCCGCTGCATTTGGGAATGGCAATTCGTTGGGTTATTATCGGCATTTCGGGTGTGCCCACCTCTCCAGCCACTCCACAACCCGGAATGGAAAGGCGCTGGTAGGTAATCCCTTTTTCGGTAGTAGAAGTGGCATAAAAACCCGACAACTCCACTGTGAAACTTACCTGTTGGTTTGTGGAATTAATAAGTGTGATTTCCGGTTCGGCAGGCACAGTGTCTGTAAGCCCCACCCAAGTTTGCGCCCATAAAGTTGTGGTACAAAATACAATGGCAATAAAAATGGATAGATGTTTTTTCATTGTTTAATCATTTTTTTGGTAATTGTTCCTTTTTCTGTTGTTATTTTTATAAAGTAGATACCGTGGTGTAAGACCGTAAGATCGTAAGACCGTAAGACCGTAAGAGGTGGTTCAAGAACTTTTCTACCGTAAATATCGTAAATTTCCACTTTTTCAATTGTTAATTGTCCATTGTCAATTTTCAATTGACCGGTAGTTGGATTCGGGTACACCGTAATTCGTAATTCGTAATTCTTAATTGATTCTATTCCAACCCCAACTGTTACGGTAACAATATTCGATTTTTCTGAAATACAACCGTTTGTGTAATGTGTTTCTACATAGTAATCATAATTCCCATCAGGTAAATTTTCATCTAAGGAAGAACAGATAGACGATAATTCATTATTTAATAATTGTTCATTTCTATAAACGCTGTATCCGGCTACCGTAAAATTGCTTTCGGGTTTGCTCCATGTAAGTAGAATAGAATTATAAGGGTGTTTCTCCGCCTCAAGATTGTTCACCGCTTCACAAAACTGTTTTATTGTTACCTCATACACCAAAATATTATTGCCGGTTAGCCATGGAAAAGTGGCGTTGTGCATTTTGCAGCGCAGGCGTTTTCCAATATGTTCTTCTGTAAGTGAGAAAAAGCCGTAGTCATTCGGTAGTTCTATCGGCTGTTCTTCCTCGTTGGTAATATCAAACCACGAGAAGTGGGTATAATTGCCTTCCACCAAGTATTCTTTACTGAGATCAATGCCGGTATCATAATCAATTTTGCCGCCCTCTATGGTATTTTGGGGCCAATACACATACTCCCACGGATAAGGGATGGTGGGAGGAATGCCCGAAAAAAACATTTGATTATAACTACACCACAAGGCGTGCAACAGATAAGTTCCTCCAACGCTACTGATATCCAAGGAGTTTAACCGATTATCTCTACAATCGATATGAACAATAGATTTACATTTTGCTACATCAAGAGAGGTTAATTGGTTGTTTACGCACGACAACTCTTCCAATTTAGTGCAGTTGCTCACATCAAGGGTAGTTAATTGATTGTTGTCGCAAATCAGTTTTTTTAAGTTGTTTTTATTATGAATGTTGGAAATAGAAGCTAAACTGTTGTTTCTGCAATCTAAATGGGTTAAGGCATGACAATCGGTTACATCGAGCGTGGTGAGTTGGTTGTTTTTACATAGTAACTCTTCTAATTTTGTAGCATTGCTTACATTAAGCGCGGTTAATTCGTTATTATCACAATACAGTTCTTGCAGGTTTTTACTATTACTTATATCAAGGGAGGTTAGTTCGTTGTTTTCGCAATAGAGTTGCTGTAACTTACTATTATTACTTAATTCAATAGAGTTTAGGTTGTTGTTTCTGCAATCTAAATGCAGTAAGTTTGGGCTGTTATTTACATCAAGAGAAACAAGATTGTTGTTTCTACATTCCAAATGTGCTAAAGATTCGGAATGTGGGGCAAGATGCGTAATTTGATTGTTATTAATATGTAACTCTGATAATAAACTATTATTGCTAATATCAATGGTTGTTAAAAGGTTATTGTTGATTTCCAAGTAGGATAAGGCAGAACTTGCATTAAGGTTTATGGAAGATAAAAAATTACTACTACATTCTAAATGCGATAAAGCCGGAATATTGCCAACATCAAGAATGATAAATTGATTATTTTTACAATCTACCCAATTCAATTCTGTGCAATTGTTAACATTAAGTGTTGTTAATAAATTTTTTTCAAACCATAGAGACTTTAGAGCCGGGCAGTTATAAATATTGAGTGTTGTTAATTGATTGGAACTACACCACAATACTTCCAAGGCAGGGCAATTGCTTACATTAATGCATGTAAGCTTGTTAAATCGGAAGTACAAATGTGTTAATGCGGTGTTGTTGTTAGCTATCAGGGTTGTCAAATTATTCGCAGTGCAACGCATCCTTGTCAAATAAGTCCACAAACTACAATCTAAGTAGCCTGCAAGCCCTTTGTAATCCCATCCCATATTATTACCGTATATTTCTATCAATCGTTTAGGTATATCACTGTTCCAAGTAAGTGCAGTAACTTTAGCTACCCACAATTCATCCATCATCCAATTTATTGTATCGCTTATTTGCAGTCCTAATCTTTGTGCATTAATATCGCCCGCAATTACGGAGGGTTGTCGCAGAAAGATACGCAAGCCCTCTTTGTCGTCTTCATTGTAGGTTTGCGAGAAAGAGGAAAAGGGGAGAAAGAAGAAAGCAAAAAGGAGAAAGTATAAAGGAGAAGGGAGTTTTTTTCTCATGGTAAACAGTTCATAATTTTATAAAATTAATAGTCGTTTAAGTGTGAATTACTCAATGTTATCTGATTATCAATATTTTATATATATTTGGGATGGTTAAATCATTGCAAAATAACTTTACGTGATAAATACCTGTTACTACACATAATGGAATATTTGTTACTTCATTAGATATTTCTTTTTTGTAAACAATACGCCCCATCATATCTGTAATTTCTACGGAATTAAGCGTAATATTAGATTTATTTTTAATATACACACAATTTTGATTACTGTAAACAAGGATGTTACATGGGATACTCCCATCTACACCTACATCTTCAATAAAAATTGCATGGATAGTTCCATCTGATTTGATATTTTCGAAGGTATAAGTTTCTATATCTCCTTTATTTTCGTTATTAACCAACACATTGAAAATTTTATATTTATCAAATGGGGTAATAGTGAAAGTGAGATTTGCGCCTTCCGATACAATTGTTTCACCATTCGGGGTAATAGTACCGCCAACATTGTCCTCAACACTTGAAGTGATTGTATATTTATTCTCATTCTCTCTAATTACATTCACCGTATATTGCTTCGTGGTAATTTTGTCGTCTGCGGTAACAGTAATTGTAAAGATATTATTACCAATTTCTAACGTTTTTACACCGGCTCCTTCAACGGTAGCGAACTGATCTGCTGTGGTACACGAGATAGTAATAAAGGTTACGGATTTGGAAACAGTAACCGTATAATTGGTTGTATTTGTATTAAAGGCAGGGACTAAATTACCTGTTGAAACCCATAAATCCGATAATTGAGCATTACTGCTTGTAAAATTAGCAACTAATTTGGCGCTTTCAAAGATAGTGAAAGTATAGTTTGGAGCTTCAGAAACGATATTTCCGGACTCCGTCCAGTTTGAAAATTTATAATCGGCTTTAGGTGTGGCACTTACGGTAATTGAACTGTTGTCGGTGTACCATCCTGTGCCTGTTGTTGTTCCGCGATCTGATGCATTTGGTTTTGTGGTAATAAAAAACAGATTATCGCTTTCCTCCATAAAATCGAATGAAACGAATCTGGTAGAAGCATCGTTGGTAATATTCGTAATGGGTTTTCCGGTAATTACAGTGTTCGTCCAGTGGAACATTCTTGGTGTTGAATTTTCGTCAAAGGATGAATTGCCGCTTGTTCCGGGAAAGGGGCATCCTGCGGAGTTAATATTTCCATACTGAACTGAGGCAGCGCCAGTTCCCGGAATAGGTGTAACTGAGCTGGCACACACGGGATACATCTTTTGTGGGTGGGTGTTATTTATACCGTAAGAACCCACACTGTTATGCACATGGTAAATAATCAGTCCGTTTCCGGGCACACTGTAATCAAACTTAATTTTTTGACGATTCTCCAGCAAATAGTGTTCATTGCCGTTGCCTGTATTAATTCTAAATGCCGCAGGGCTTTCAGTCGAATAGGGCATTTGTGGGATTGTTGTAGGCGCAGTTAAAATATAAGGAGTAACCCAACCAAACTGAACTTTGGTGTACATATTGTGATGCGCGGGACAATTCCCCCCCGGAGATCCATTCCAACTGCCATCTGCCATCAAATCCCATTTTCCTGTTCCGGTATATTGTCCGCCGACTTGGTAGTTAGTATCGTAAAAGTCGGGCGCACCGAAAGCATGCGACATCTCATGAGCTATAACACCAACTGTTGTAATTGTAGAACCGGAATATAATTCAGGCGAACAGGAATATGTATCGATTTTTTTTCCGTTTTTAGTAACTGCTGGATAGACAATAGACATATGCGACCAAATACAAGAGTTGCACGTTCCGGTCTCTTGCCCTACCCCTGCAAAAATGAAGTGAAATCCATCCACTTTACCGTTGTTATTAGAATCATAATCAGCAAAATTGATATCCGGTTCTGCAGCAACTTGTAGAGCAAGCCATCTTGCAAGTTCAGGACAGTTTGCGGTACCATCACCGGGATCACCTGCATAATAAGTTTCAGTTTTCGGTGCGGTGTAAATTCCACATAACGTGATGATTAAATCAAATTTTCCATATGAGGATTCTCTAAAGAAATCTCGAACACTACCCGTGCCGTTTCCTGTATAGCCAAGTTGATTCATCAATCCTTCAAACTGTGAAATGGTTTTTTTCATTTCTTTATCAGGAAATTGCACAAAAGCACACAAGGTTTTATATTGTCCGGATAATGCCCTCTCGTCTCCTCCTGCAAAATTGTCTTCGATCTCCCATATTTTTTTCATCAATTGTGTTTGTATTTCACTGTAAAACAAATTTTTATCAATAGTGTTTAGAAATGAATTAACGAAAATATTTCGATTTTCAATAGCTGTGGCAATAAATTCTGAGGGTTGCAAATTGCCCGCATCGTCTAAATAAGCATAAGTAAGAAATGCCTCTTTGTTATACAACAGGGTGTAGCCATCCATTGACTCGTGCCAGTGAATGCGCTCATCACCTTTAAGCATCACGGTCAACTCCTTCCCGTCCGGTTGGGTAACAGTAATCGGATAAGGTATTGCAGGAATTGCATATAAGGCTGAAAAGAAAAAAAATGTTAAAACAAAAAAAAGGGTTGATTTTGTGTTTTTCATAAAAAAATATTAGGGCTAAAATAAAAACTTTGATATTATATAATTATTACTGAAATGCAATTTTTTTTCATCGTTGGACGGAAAATACTACTGATTTATTTGAGTAAAAAACGAACTATTTAGTTATCAATAATTTAAAAATACTGTAAGGGGTTAAATCTTTGTTATACAAAATCACATGATAAACACCTGTCTCTACATAAAGAGGAATGACGGTTTCAATACTATTTATTTCATTTTGATATATCAAACGTCCCATCATGTCAATAATTTCAACCGATTTGATGGGCACATTTGATTCATTTTTGATAAATATACGATTTTGGTGGCTGAAAACATTGATGTTAGAAAGTTCATTATTTCTAATACCCACCTTTTCCGTAAAAATGACATGGATTGTTCCATTGGATTGAATATTTTCAAATGTGTAGGTAGTTAATTCGCCTTTATTTTCGTTATTTACCAACACATTAGAAATTTTATATTTATCTAAAGGAGCAATATTGAAAGAAAGTGTTTCTTCTTCATCAACAGTAATTATTCCATTGGGCGTTATCGTACCGAATAAAGCATTGTTTACGGATGCCGTAATACTGAATTTTTTAATAGAGTCTGTAGTAAAAAATGCTTTTGCACTTGGTTCTGAAGCGATGTGAGTTTCTGTTTCAATTTTTTTTGTCTGAAAACTGTAAGTCGTATTAATTTCTAGTCCTTCAAAAAAGTTTGAAATTTGCCAATTCCCATCGTCCATTCTAAACTCGCATCCAGTCACTTCGTTAAGTGTAATACTTGTTTTTGTTTTGCTAAAAAGGATAGGAGCGGGAGGTGGTATAGGAGTTGATTTGATAACAGTAACTTCAAACTGTTGCGAGTAATTAATTCCTAACTCAATACCATCTATAATAGTAGCTTCAATGGTAACAAATCCGGTAGCATTAGCGAAGAAAACATCATCAGTTATTGTTGTATTGGTATTATAGTCTTCATAAATACTCCAGATAATAGCTTGGTAAGAGGCATTACTTGGAAGGATTGTGCCGTTAAGTGTAAACGGGACTTTAACATAAGCAATGGAAGGGATATCTGTGATATGAGTAACCGGAATCAATGCAGTAGTAAATTGAGATTCGGGACTCGGATCTGAGGCAAAATGAGTAGGTGTTTCATACTTGCGTGCCTGAAAGTTGTAGGTTGTGTTAATAGTAAGTCCTTCAAATGCTGTAGAAGTTTGCCAATCCCCACTATCTCTTCTATATTCGCATCCGGGAATATTATTCAACGTAATGGATGTAGGAGTTGTGTGAAGTAATGTAGGTGCAGATGGAGGAGTTTGAGATGATTTAGTTACCAAAATATCAAAGTTTTTTGTAAAACTTGTTCCAAAGGCAGCCCCATTTTCTATAGTTGCTTTAATACTAACTGTTCCAGTTCCCGTATTATTGAGCGTGTTTCCGGAAATAGTTGCCCCGGTTGTTCCTGCGTTAATTACGCTCCATAGAATGGTTTTAAAAGTTGCATCGTTTGGAATCACTGTACCGGTAAGGGTAAGCGGTAAGCCTACTAAAGCCGAAGTGGGTACGCCCGTAATATCAATAACTGGTGTTATTATGCCTCCACCCATAAAATTGAATGAAATGGTTTTTGCAGAAGTATTTTGGGTAATATCCGTGATAGGTTTATCACTTATAACGGTATTAGTCCAATGAAACATTCGTGGAGTTGAAGTGCCGTTAAATGCTGTTTTTCCACTGGTTCCCGGAAAAGTGCAACCGGCACTGTTTATATTTCCATAATTGCTTGTTCCTGCTACAGGAATAGCTACTGCTGAACTGGCGCAAACAGGGTACATCCTTTGGGGATGTGTGTCATTAATACCGGAAGTTCCTACGTTGGTATGAACGTGATAAATAAGTAAACCACTTCCGGGTAAATCGGTGTCAAACTTAATTTTTTGTCTATTTTCCAGTAAATAGTGTTCATTGCCGTTGCCTGTATTTATTCTATATGCCACAGGGTTTTCTGCCGAGTTTGGCATATCAAAAATGGTAATAGGAAAATTTAGAAGTGTGGAGGTTACCCAGCCAAACTGTATTTTTGTGTACATGTTGTGATGGACTGGTCTGTTTCCACCCGGGTATCCGTTCCAACTTCCACTTGCCATAACATCCCAATTACCTGTTCCATCATATTGACCACCGGTGCCATAATTTGTATCATAAAAGTCGGGTGCGCCAAAAGCGTGGGTCATTTCATGAACAATAACGCCAATTGTAGTAATTATATTTGAGTAGAGTTCGGGCGAACAGGAATAAATGCTGATAGATTTTCCATTTTTAATAACGGCAGGAGAGAACTGCCATTTATGCGACCAGATTGTTCCGGCTCCTCCGCCGGCCTCCTGCCCTTTACCGGCAAAAATGAAATGAAAACCATCCACTTTTCCATCGTTATTGCTGTCGTAATCTGCAAAATTTATATCAGGCTCAGCCGCAACTTGTAGAGCCGTCCATCTTGCAAGTACCTGACAATTTTGAACGCCGTCATTTCCAGCATAATAACTTTCGCTTTGCGGTGCAGTATAGATGCCACATAAGGTGATTATTAAATCAAATTTATTATAAGAGGATTCTTTAAAGAAATCACGAACACTACCGGTGCCATTCCCTGTATAGCCCAATTGATTCATCAATCCTTCAAACTGTGAAATGGTTTTTATCATTGCTTTTTCAGGAAATTGCACAAAAGCACATAAGGTTTTGTATTGCCCTTCTAATGCCCTATTGCTTCTTGTTTCATAATCATCCTCGATTTCCCATACTTTTTTCATCACATCTTTTTGTAAATCACTGTAAAACAAATTCCTATCAATTGTATTTAAGAAAGAATTAACAACAATATCTCTGTTCTCAATGTCAGTGGCAATAAATTCTGAGGGTTGCAAATTACCCTCATCGTCCAAATAAGCATAAGTAAGAAACGCTACTTTGTTATACAATAGAGTGTATCCATCCAGGGATTCGTGCCAGTGAATGCGCTCATCACCTCTAAGCATCACTGTCAACTCCTTCCCGTCCGGTTGGGTAAAAGTAACAGGATAAGGGATTGCAGGAATTGCATATAAGGCAGAAAACAAAAAAAATAAGAAAACAAAAAAAAGAGTTGGTTTTGTGTTTTTCATAAAAATATAATTAGGATTAAACTATTAAAACTTCGATATGATAAAATTATTATTGAAAGGCATATTATTTTCAGTATTGAATGTAAAAAATCATAGTTCGGATTTTGCCCCATATGCTAAATCGCCGGCATCTCCCAATCCCGGAACAATATATGATTGGGCAGTAAGTTCTTGATCCAGAGCACCTATCCACAAAGTGCACTTTTTGATAGGCAAATATTTCTGAGCATATTCAATCCCATCTGCAGAGGCAATGGCAGAAACAATATGAATATGCTTTGGATTTCCCATCGTAAGTAATTCGTTAAACGCAAATACCATTGATTTTCCTGTAGCCAACATGGGGTCGATGATAATGAGTGTTTTGTTTTTGAGAACCGGAGATGACATATAATCAATTTGTATTTCAAAATTGCCTTCTAAATCATGTTTTCTGAAAGCGGATACAAAAGCGTTTTCGGCGCAGTCGAAATAATTTAGAAATCCTTGATGTAGCGGCAAACCGGCTCTTAAAATAGTGGCTAAGACAGGTTGTTGCTTAAGGAGGTTCATTTCCGTTTCACCCAAAGGAGTAACAATAGTTTTTTTTTCATAATTCATCGTTTTGCTGATTTCGTACGCAAAAATTTCCCCGATACGCTCTAAATTTCTTCTAAAACGCATAGTGTCGTTCTGAATTTCAATATTTCTAATTTCGGAAATAAATTGATTAAAAAGTGAATTTAACTCACCCAAATTTACTATATTCATATTCTTATAATTCTTATTTTTTATTAATAATTGATTATTTTTCGTCTCTTAGTGCATCTATCGCTTTAATACGCATAGCGTTTTTAGCGGGTATGATACCGGCAATCAAACCGGATAAAACAATGATTATAGTACCCACGATTGCAATTGTAAATGAAATAGTTGGGTTAGTAAACATACTGTCTGAGGACTGAGTAATCTGTTCGGTTGAGACAAGTACCAGAATACCGAAAAACATACCCATAAATCCAGCGATAAAAGTAAGGGTCAAACTCTCCATCATTATTTGTCGGGTAATTACTTTTGGTTTAGCCCCAAGCGCCCTTTTTATGCCGATTTCGTTGGTTCTTTCCTTCACGGTTACCAACATAATATTGCTGATTCCTACAACGCCGGCAAATAAAGTTCCCATACCTACAATCCAGATGAGAGATGCAATGCCTATAAACAGATAGTTGAACATTAAAAACATTTCCTGGATATTAAGAATCATTACCGCGTTGTTATCCAAAGGAGAGATGAGGTGTTTAATACGTAAGATATTTCTCACTTTATCCTCTATTTTCTTAATTTTTATGTTGTCAGGAACTGCTATGGCAATAATATCTACTACTTTTCCGCCGCCTCTTAATTGCTGTGCCGTAGAGGTGGGGATAAAAGTGGTAGTACGGGCATCGCCACCGAAATTAATATTTCCACGGGGTTTCACAATGCCTATAATCGTGAAATATACCGGTCCCACTTTAATCATTTTTCCAACGGGGTCTTCTCCCTGCGGAAATAGTTGGTCGGCGGCACCATTCCCTAATACACACACCTTTCGTTTCTCCGCCACATCCAAAAAACTTATCCCTCTTCCTGATGTTATATCTTGATTGTCAATTTGATAATATAAATAATCGATGCCTTGTACAGAAACTTCGCAGTTTTTATCATTAAAGGATGCTTTGTGACTTCCATACATAGTCATTCCGGTAATGGTTTTTATTTCAGGGATTTCTCTTTCCAAAATATCAATATCATCTTGTGACATATCCCAATATCTTCCGGCGTTAAATCCTTTATATTCAATAGTTGTGGTGCGTGCAATGACGAACATAGAATTAGTAGCCACATTACTTACTGCTCTTTTCATTCCATTTTCAAACCCCTGTCCAATTCCCAGCATTCCGATGAACATAAACATACCCCAGAAAACGCCAAATGCCGTGAGAAAACTCCTTGTTTTATTACGGGTAATGGTTTGCCAAATCTCCTGAAATTTATCTAAATCAAACATATTTTCTAACTTTTTCCTTCATTCTTCTCAATGGAATAATAATTACCAAAAAATTCATTAACCACAATTCTTATCATCGAGTAAGCGGGAACGGCAAATATCATTCCTATGATTCCTCCCAGATATCCTGCCAGCAGTATGACGATAAAAATTTCAACAGGGTGCACCTTGATGCTTTTCCCGAAGATTACAGGGGTCAACACAAATGTATCTAGAGCTTTTAACACAGTAAAAATGATTGCCATTTTCCAGAAAAGTAAAGAAAGAACCTCTGCCGAAGGGTTGGTTGGCAGAAGAGAAGTAATAGAGACGACTAATCCCAGCCCCATGGCAATAAAAGGACCAATATACGGGATAATATTAAAAATTCCGGCTAAAACACCTATTAACAAAGCATTGGGTACTTTTGCAAAATAGCAGGCAATGCCAATGGCAGTTCCCAGAATAATATTGTCTAGCAATACCGCATTAAAATAACGTGCCACTTGAACTCTTGTTTGAGTAATAATTCGGTCATAATTTTCTCTGAAAGTTACAGGAATAGCGCTGCGTATCATCTTGAAAAAGAACTCTTTATCTTTCAATGCGTAGAAGGATAGAAATATTACGGAGAAGAGTAAAATAAAGAGTGCAGCGGCAAAGGATATTATATTCCCCATAATGCCGGACACACTAATGGAGCCTAAAGTAGATTTCATTTGAGCTAAAAGAAGGTCGCCCAGATGTTCATTGTCATTCAATAGGCCATATTCATATAATAATTTATCTGCCTGATGCAACCAGTTCTCAATGGCTAATGTATAAAGTGTTGGGTCTATGGAAGAAACAAATTCAATCTCTTTGACTACGAAAGGAATTAAAATATAGAGAATCAGCGATATTATTCCAAGTAGTACCAGGAGAGTAATGGATGCGGCAAGGGAGGAAGAACAGGTTGTGTTTTTAATTTTTATTTTTTGCAACAATTGCATCAGAGGGGAACCTACCGCGGCAAAAATGATTGCTAACAATATAAATATGAGAATATTAGAAAACAAGTATCCTAAGAAGATTAAGACCCCTAAAAAAGCAATAATGGTGAAAAAATTTTTGTTATTCATAGAATATGGTTATTTTTTTTGTTTAGTATTTACCTTCTTCGGTGACCAGTTTTTTGAAAAGTCTTTCCGGTTATCAAACTCCTGCTGGAAAGTAATCCCCACACCTCCTCCTTGTTGCGGCCTCCAGATGTTATCAACAGTACCGGTTTTATCGTTAAAATAGAAAGCTCTGATGCGCCAGTTTCCGTCCGGATTCAATAGATACTCAATGCTCACATCGCCAACCACGTTATTATTGTTATCAAAATTCGCGGCACTGTTTTCGGCATACCCCAAGCCCACCTTGATTTCAATTCGGTTGTTGTAAAATTGTGCACGGGCATTCACAGAATATTCCTGGTAGTTATCCTGTTTGTCGATATTAAATCCCAAACTAAAATTATTAATTTGATTGGAAATAAAAGAAGAAAGCATCCCGGATACAAAGCCCGCTCCTGTATTAATAGTATTTTGTGGGTCGAATGTACCCGACTCTGTGGCAATAAATGTATTCAAGAAAACAAAAGTAAAAAATTGCCGGATAGTATTTTGAGTGTTTGTCGTGTCTAATAAAGCAAAAACATTAAACAAGTCATCGTTAGTTAATCTTGGAAAGGCGAAAATGAAATTTGGAGTTGGATTCATTAAATTTCCGTTCAATCCTAAATATGCCGAAACCTCCGTACGTCCAATATAAGTTAGATTTGGGCTTAAAGAATTGAGTGAAGATGCTTTTTGGTAAAGTGCCTGAACATTGATTTGTGCGGAAGTAAGTGGACCTATAAAAGAGATGGTGCCTCCCTCTACAATGGCAAAATCTTTAGGGAAGAAATTTCTTAACGACATGTGAAATTTGCCACTTACGATGGAGAGAATGCCGTCAAGGTCTAAAATATCTGTGAAAGTGTTGTAGGTTAAATGCAATTTGCCGGTTGTTTTACAACGCAACACTCCATCAATAGGATCAACATCCAATACCACGTCAGCATCTTTGGTAATATCAAATGTAAAGTCGAAATTCATCACTGTGGAGGATGGTTTTACTTTTTCGGCACTTTTATTTTGCGATGTGCTACTTTGAATAAAATAGATTCCTCTCGATGTAGATACGGAACTTGCAGAGGATAAAGGAAATGTAATGATAGAGCCGGGCAAAGTTCTAATATTGTGACTGGTAAAGTTGAGTTGTTTGGTATCTCCTTTTATGGAAATATCACCCGAAACTATTCCATCTCCAAAAAAGGAATCATCCATGCTTCTTTTTGTATTCATCGCTAAAATTTTCGGTGCAGAGATGTTTAAATCAATATTAAAATCTTTGAATTTTTTGTGGTGTACTGTTCCCGACAGTTTGGCTTCGTTGTTAAATTTGTCTTTGAAAACCACATTGTTAAAACTAATTCCCTCGCGGTTGAAAAGAATCTCCTGGTTGGTGAGATAATAGTTGGTATTAAGCGGAGTAATACCTAATTGTGCTTCTTTCACGTTTACTTTACCATCGAAATATAGTGAATCGGGATTCATTACAAAGTTCAATTGGCCCGAAGCATAACCTGTTACTGAATTGCTAAATGAAGCTAAAAAAGGAGACAAAAAACCGATTCTCAAAGTGTCCATCATCGCTTGAACTCTAAGTTCTTTCTGTTTGACATTATAATTCCCGTTTAAATCTATATTTCTATTTTGGAGCGTGAAATAATCGATATAGGAAAACGTTGAAAGATAAACAGGATTATCGGTATTGGGTAATATCCCGCCGAAAAAATAAAGATTATCCTGATTCAAAATAGTGGCATCCAAAAACAGATTGCCAAAAGTTTCTTCGTTAAAAATAAATCCTTTCACTAAGACTTTTCCGTCAACCAAAATTTTCTCATTTTTGGCGGCAATTTTAGCATCGAGCACCATATCTCCCCCAAAACTAAACCCTTTAGTTGCGGTGATATTATTTAATAATGAAATATCAAAGTCTTCTAAAAGAATATTACACTCCTTATCGGAATACCTTGACACTTCGCCATTAATACTTAGTTTTCCTAATGTGGATGATAACACACAGTTATCGAAGAAGTAGCCTCTATCCCCAAATTTCAGTGTGTTTTTTTCGCCGGTAAATTGCCACAGCGATTCTCGAAGAAAGATCTTTGAATCATTAATTTTGAGGGTAGCGTTATTTACAGAGTCTAGCCAAAAAAAGCCGCTTAGGTTATTTAATTCGCTAATTGATATTGATTTGGGATTTTTCCATCCCAGGTTAAACCTCACTTCTTCATTGTTATTCTTTGTTTGAATGCTTATTTTGGAAAAAGAGAGATGTTCTGCTTTCTGATACGTAATTAAAGAGTCGCATTTCAATTCAAAAACTAAATATTGTTGTTCATCCGGTGCACCGAAGAGTGTTAGATTGTTTACCTTTCCCAATCCTGAGTAAATGATTTGGGGAGAATAAATTTGGATATTATGTTCTTTTTTAGTTTTTCCAAAATGAACAAGAGCGGTTGTATTTCTTGAAATATCTAATTTTGGAAGAATCAGTTCGAAAAGATTTCTGGAATAAAACAATTGAATATCGAGATCAAGAAAAGGGTTGGGATGGGTGGAATTTATTTCGTGTTCAGCAGCAAACGTTCCGTTCTTGTCAAACAATCTCGGAAGATAATGATATGCAGCATTAATAAAAACAGATTTAACATCTTGGAAATCATAATTCGTTTTCAGCGACAGATTAACCGCGTTGGAATGGACGATATATTGATGCGGAGAGTTAGGCGGGTTCATGGCATTTAAGCGAAACCAGTCGATTCGTGAAGCTTTCACGCCATTAGTAAGTTTCGCATTATCAATACCCAAATAACCGTTAAAATTATCAAAGTTGTTTCCTCTCATCACCAGGGTAATGGAATCCATAACAAGTTCTAAATTAGGTATATGTTTAATTTTCAAAATAACGGCTTCAAATCCTTGAGCGGTGGCAGAATCAATTTTATGAGGATAATGAGCAATAAGGTCATAAAGTTTAATATTTGCTTTTGTTAATGTTGTTTCGATATTGGGAACACCATTGGTAAAATTAAGATTTCCTTTTACTTTAAACGAAATAATCGAATCAGCGCATTGTAGCGCCAGATTGAGATTCTTTTTGTTGTAATTACCCGAAAAATTAACATCTTTCACCGGATAACCTAAAATATCTACATCAGAAATAGCCCCTCGAACTTTAATTGCCATAGAAGAAAATAACCCTGTAATACCATCGTCCAAATTTGCTTCTCCTTCAAAAGAACTTTTTAAGTCAATTTGATTCAAATATTCAGGCTGGTTTAATAGTTTTGCGATGTTTAATTTTTTACAGGCAACTCCTCCAGTGTAATAGATATTGTTATTTTGGGACGTAGTATTTACCGAACACTCCACCTTTCCCAAATTGGTTTCAGCCTCAAGATTGGTAATAAAATTCGTTAAAGTCCCGTTAAAAAATCCGCAAATTTTAGAATAGTTAATTTTTCGAATTGTTTCGGAAAAAGATAAAGTTTTTCCTTTCGGTAGTTTGAATTGAGTAAGGTCGGAGAGGTTAATATTTGAGTTTTTTATCCACATATTCCAACTGCTATTTTTGAAATCAATCACATCTTTAATGGAAAAATCTCCGGTAATATACGTTTGGGTGTTGTATTTGAAATAGATATCTTTGGTTTGAAGGTGGTTTACAGTACCGCCAATATATCCGGATGCAACGAGCGTATTATCCATCCCTTCAATAGCAGGGGCAAAGTAAGTAATATCTTTAAAATCAATACTTGCACTTTTAATTTGGGTATCAAAATAGATATTGTTTACAAAATCGGCATAGTCTGGAAAATCGTTGTATCTGAAAGCAAAATCACCGGAAAAGATACTATTTGGCGTAGAAAAATGCAAGTCGTTTAATGTTAATCCCTGGGAATGGATACGAAAATCTCCCGTAAAATTTGAAATTTCAAAACCGGTGTACTGCGACAGCGTGAGAGAATTTATTTTGCAGGAAATATCTGGACCAAATACTAAAAAATTCTCCACATTGAGACGAATATGCTGCAGTTCAAAGTAACCATAATCAATGGTATTATCCTCTTTGTACAATCTTTTGTCGTCAAGAATCAAAGCAAAACGAACATCCTCCAGATTTATATTTTCAAACAACAGTTTAAATGTAGGGTCTTTATTAACATCCTTTATAAATCCTTTCGCCCAAATGGCGATATTTACGCTCTCTTCTCCGGAGTATTTTCGTAAAACCACTTCCCCCTCGTCAAGTTTTGCAAAGGATAAAGTAATTCTTCCTTTGCCTGTTTGGGCATAATTTATTCTGCCTTTTAGTTTTGAGGCAAAAATCATATTATTCCCATGATGGTCTTTGATGGCAACATTTTTTGCATTGAGTATCAGGGTAGGTGAGAGGTAAATTTTATTAATGGTAATCTCTCCACCGGTAATGTTTGTGAGAAATCTTGATGCCTTCAGCAGTGTAAATTGTTGAATGGGAGGAATAAGTATCAGCGTAACCAAAAGGAGGTCAAGGGTAATAATGATTCCTATGAACCAGAGGAAAATTTTTAGAATCCTTTTAATTACTTTTTTATACATTGATAGTATATATACAATCTGCAAAGAAACATAAAATTCTCAAAATTACACACTGAAAAATAAAAATTTAGGAGTTAAGAAGTTAAAGCAGGCGGGAGGGTGATTTTCTATAGAGATAATATTATTTCCTCCAAATGAATTCCGCGAGAGCCTTTAATCAAAATAAAACTGTCTTTAATACTGTGACTTTTTAAGTAATAATTACATTCCTCAACGTTCATAAAGAAATGAAAATGTTCCTCTTTTAGAGAATGAAATACACTACCGATAAATAGGGTTTCGATGCTATTATTTTTACAAAAATTGACCACATTTTTATGCTCTATTTTACTGTTTTCGCCCAATTCCAGCATATCGCCGAGAATTGCCAATCTTTTGGGTGTTTCAATTTGTATAAAATTGTTCAACGCTGCCTGCATACTGGTGGGGTTGGCATTGTAGTAATCGGCAATTATCGTATTGTTTGTGGTTTTAATAATCTGTGAACGCTGATTTTGGGGTTTATATTCTGCGATAGCATCGCAAATATCTTGTGTTGAAATGCCAAAATAATCTCCAATAGCTGTCGCTCCCAAAATGTTGGGGAGGTTGTAGTTGCCGGGTAGTTGGGTTTGAATTTTATTTCCAAACAAATTGATAACCAAACAGGGATTCATCTCCACAATTTCAGCATTATATTCGGTATTTTTTCCGTAATAAAATAAACCATCCCGTCTTATATGTTCCGCCGGTTGAAACCGGCGGCTAATAAAATGAGTCAGCAGTTCATCTTCGGCATTTACAAACAGAATAGGGGCTGCGCGGTAGAGGGCTGTTTTTGTTTCAATAATATTTTCAATAGTACCAAAACCTTCCAAATGCGCTTTTCCAATGTTGGTAATAATTCCATAATCGGGTTGGGCAATTTTGCAGAGTTCTTCAATTTCTCCGGTGTGGTTTGCTCCCAGCTCTATTACGGCAATTTCGTCATCCTTTTTTGTAGATAATAGGGTAAGCGGTACGCCAATATGGTTGTTAAGATTGCCTTGTGTAAAAGTAGTTTTATACTTTTTGGATAAAACTGCGGCTATCAGTTCTTTTGTAGTTGTTTTTCCGTTGCTTCCAGTAATTCCAATCACTGGAGTTTTCAACTGCCTGCGATGATACGCCGCTAACTGCTGAAGCGTCTCCAACACATCATCCACCACTATAATGCGATAAGCGATATGAGATTTTGCGATATCAGATGGTTCTAATTTTCTCAAATCTTTCATTTCAAATCGCAAATCTTCCATCTCAAATCTCCTTTCTGTTACTACGTACCTCGCCCCCTTTTCAAGTGCTTCGACAACAAACTGATTCCCATCAAATTTTTCACCTTTTAAACAAAAAAACAAAGAATTGGGAATTATATTTCTCGTATCTGTAGAAACAAAAGGGAATTGCACAAACAGTTTGTACAATTCCCCTATATTGTTAAGTTCTTGAAACACAGATAAGTGTATTACTTTTTATAGTTAATATCTCCGAGCCGCGACATTGCACAACGAAACCCTATCCAGTCGGCAGATTCATCTTCTGATAGAAATCTTCTATTTCCGGGTTGCGCCCAGTAAGGGATATCTGCCCAAGAGCCTCCTTTAATAACTCTCACATTATCTCCTATTAATGAATAGGAATAAGCTGTATTCAAATTTTTTCGATACATATATTCGGTAGTATTTATGGGGTCGGCGTTAGCAACATCTGTACTGATAAGCGATTGTAAATCACCATCTCTATAGTTAACATTATAGGAAGACCTGTAGTTGCTTCTTCTTTCATTTGCTGCATCGCTTTCCATAATCGTAGGAATACGACCGATACTGTCTCTTTCCATGAGCGTTCCATCGGGATTTCTCTTTTTCTCCATATATACATTGCCCCTAAATGGGTTATATTGAGAAAGTTCTGAAGTTCCACTAGGACGATACACATCCAATACCCACTCGGCAACATTTCCTGCCATGTGGTACAAACCAAAGTCGTTCGGAATATCTTTTCTTACGTCTGCAGTAAAGATGTTTCCGGGGTTGGGCATAGTAGCCACGCCTGAATAATCGCCTTTTCCTCTTTTAAAGTTCATTTGGAATTTTCCTAAACTACCTTTACTGTCCGAGCGTAATGATTTATTGTTCCATGGATACGTATATCTTTCAAGTACTTGTTCCCCATCAGAATTTCCTACCAATCCCAGTGCGGCATATTCCCATTCTGCTTCGGTGGGTAGTCGGTATTTGGGTAATAGTATTCCATCTTCCATAGTAACATTTCGGTAATCTCCCGTGGTTATATATTGCATCCTTTTATCGCTTTGCATTTCGTAGGTTTCATAGTTCAAGTAAGCATCCGTAGTAAAGTGTCCCGAAGGTGATGGTTTTTGAGTCCATTCTACCAGTTTCAAATCGGCTAATATTTTTTCATTCACGCGATCGGAGCGCCATTCTGCGTACTGCGTGGCTTGAATCCAACTCACGCCAATTACAGGATAATAGCGATATGCGGGCGAGCGGAAGTAGTTTTCAACCCAATCTTCCATAAAAGCAGCAGGACGCCTCCAACTTTTAACATCCGGTAGTGCTCTTTCGTAAACCCCTTCTAACCCTTCTTTTATATCTACAAATACTATTTTCAGCCAGTTCAGATATTCCAGATAGTCAAGATTACTTACTTCGCATTCATCCATATAAAAAGGAGCAATGGAAACTTTATGTGGAATGTTGGTGTAATCGAACATTACGTCCTGATCCATATTTCCCATAGTAAATGTGCCGCCGGGGATGAGCACCAACCCTGGACCAGTGGCTTGCTCTATATAGGGAGTTACCTCAAATCCGCCCTGTTTGGGATTATTGTATTTCCATCCGGTAGTGGAAGATTGTTGGTTGTTTTTACATGCCCAAAAAGTACATAATGCAATAATAATTAGCCACAATGTTGTTGATGATTCTCTCATTTTCTTAAAAATTTATATTTTGTAACGAAGCAATTGATTTTTTATTATAAAAAATGTAAAACATTCTTCTTTTCTAATAGCACGGGCAATCTAAAGTTGCGTTTCTGAACTTCTTTTTCTGTTGTGCCTTATTACTTAATTCATTGCTGCAGGGAATAATATACTGTATGGAAACCTCGTGCGCCCCGCCGGTACGTTCCAGCGCGGTTAGGTTGAAATCGTAAGAATAGCCAAAACGGAAATTATTATATTCCAAGCCGCAAGAAAAAATAAAAGCATCTAAATTCTTAAAGTTGTGCCGGATCCATGTCCCAATAGTAAACGGGTAAATTTTAAAGTAGGCCCCTTCGTGCAGGTAATGAAAATTCTCCTGACTGATAAAAATAATATTGGGATACAGAAAAAAGTCACCAAAACTTTCCTTATTTCTTATTTTTTGTTTAAAGGTAATCTTTCCTCCAAGGTGCGCTGTCCATCTGGGGCTCCATTTTGAATTAATGAAGTTTGAAAAATGTCCAATAAAACTTTTTTCTAAGGGGAGTAAATGATGAATAGCCATGCCAAAATAGAGATAAGGAGTATATCCCATCCAACCGAATGCCGCATCAAACTGCGATTTTGCAAGTCCGTTTTCCATCTCTTGCGGAAAGTCATTCTGCGCCCAGGTATTCAGCAAATCAGAGGCAGTTTGAAGCTTGCTCCAGTTCAATGAAGCGCCCAGAAAACCTCCCTGCAAAGCAAATTGAAAGTTCAATTTTTCTGCGGCTTGCACTCTGAAACTGTAGATGGCATTTGCCTGGTAGGTTTGTAATATTCCGCCCCCTTCTATATCTGCAGAAAACAATACACCAATTCCACTGGAAATAAGATGGATAAATTGGTCGTAACTTCCTGAACAATTGATAAAATTGCCGGGTATAGAGGGCCACTGATCTCTGAAATTCAATGTAAAACGGGGACAATTTGCCGTTCCTGTAAAAGCGGGATTCAAATAGACAGGATTGGCGTAAAACTGCGAGTAATGCTCATCTTGCCCAAACATTGCTGAAGAAGTCAGAATGAGAAAAACTAATAGAAAAGCAACACGTTGTTTAAACAAAATCATCAATATTATATTATTTCAGATTAATAAACGTAATAATTCAAAAAATGTTTTTCAAATAACATAACACACGTTTTTATGGTACAAATTCATTTATTTGAGATAACAATCTCTCTGCAATAAACAATCTTATTCACGGCTTTATTACTTTAATCCACTCATTGTTAACACGTATGGTTGTACAACTATCCATAATTGGTTTCTATTCTGAAAATCGAAAATTGTAAAAAATGAAAAATCAATTAAAAGGGCGAGAGTTTCAAGGGAGTTTAGAATTAATGGGGAAACATTATTAAATGCAATTGAAATATTTATTTTTGAAAACTATCCGTTATTCGAATAATTTATGAATATTCGCAAACTTTTTTTTTAACTTAATAATTAACTTTAATATAATAATAATCAATAAATTAATGTAAGTATGGAAAACATTGCAAAACAATTAAATGCTATCGGAATTACCAATTCGAAACAAATTTTTTACAATTTATCTTATGAAGAATTGTATAAACATGAAACTAATCCCGAGCTGACCGGCTTTGAACGTGCCTATCATACAAAATCGGGTGCATTAACGGTGGATACCGGAATCTTTACTGGCCGTTCTCCAAAAGATAAATATGTTGTGGTGGATGATGAAACCAGAAACAACGTTTGGTGGCACGATCCGGTAAAGAAATCACCGGATAATAAACCACTCGCCATTGAACAATGGAAAGAACTTAAAAAATTGAGCCAAGGGCAGTTAAGCAATAAAAATATTTATGTAATGGATCTGTTTGCAGGCGTTAACCCCGACACCCGAATGAAAGTTCGCTTTGTAACCGAAGTGGCTTGGCAAGCACATTTTGTAAAAAATATGTTCATTCGCCCCACAGAGAAAGAGTTAGAAAACTTTACTCCCGATTTTGTTGTTTTCAACAGTTGTAAAACTACTAACCCGAATTGGAAAGAGTGGAATCTCAATAGCGAAGTGTTTATTGCTTTCAATCTTACAGAAAAAATGGCGCTTATCGGTGGTTCCTGGTACGGCGGTGAAATGAAGAAAGGTATCTTCTCTGTAATGAACTATTTCCTCCCGCTTAAAGGAATTGCTTCTATGCACTGCTCTGCCAATCAAGGAAAAGACGGCAATACGGCTATTTTCTTCGGATTATCCGGAACCGGAAAAACTACCCTTTCCGCCGACCCGAACCGAGCATTGATAGGCGATGACGAGCACGGCTGGGACAACAACGGAATCTTTAACTACGAAGGTGGTTGCTATGCCAAGTGCATTAACTTAAGCAAAGAAAACGAACCCGATATCTACAACGCCATTAAAAGAGATGCTCTTTTAGAGAATTTGGTAATTGACGAAGAAGGAAATATTGATTTTGCTTCACAGACGAAAACCGAAAATACCCGTGTTTCTTATCCTATTTATCATATTGATAATATTGTAAAACCGGAATCGAAAGGCAATCACCCCAGTAAGGTGATCTTTTTAACGGCAGATGCTTTCGGTGTTTTACCTCCGGTTTCCATTTTGTCGAAAGACCAGGCAATGTATTATTTTCTAAGCGGCTATACAGCAAAATTAGCAGGAACAGAGCGCGGTATTAAAGAACCTACACCCACATTTTCTTCCTGTTTCGGAGCGGCATTCTTGATGTTGCACCCCACGAAATACGCAGAAGTGTTTGCCAAAAAAATTGAAGCGCACAACTCTACCTGTTATTTGGTAAATACCGGCTGGATTGGCGGTGGTTTTAACACCGGCGGAAAACGGATCTCCATAAAAGATACGAGAACTATCATCTCAGCCATATTAAATGGCGAGTTGGTGAACTGTGAAAAAGTATTGGTAAAACCGTTTATGCTAAATATACCAAAAGAAATTAATGGTGTGGATACTGCGGTATTAAATCCCGAAAACAGCTGGAAAGATAAAGATGCTTTCAAAGAAAATGTGAACAAAGTAGCTGAATTTTTCGTAAAAAACTTTGAAAAATTCACTGATACCGATGAAGGAAAACGCCTGAGGGAGTTTGGTCCGAAACTGTAATAAGATTTATGAACTTTAAGTTTTTGCCTTTTTGCCTTTCTGCTTTTCTGCTCTTCTGCTTTCAACCTCTTTCTGCCCAAACCGACACAATTTCTTTAAGGGTAGAATTATCCCAAATAAAAGAAGACGTAGATAAGAACCTTATCCAAATTAAGAAACTTCAAAAGTTAAAGATTTCCGGCTACATTCAAGGACAATTTGAAGTAGGGCAGGAGTTTACAACAACAAAAGTAGGAAAATCAACGTCGTATCATAAAGATAGAGATGGGAAATCAGGAGATTTTTTTCGTTTTGGTATTAGACGAGGACGCATCAAGATTTCTTATGAAGAAAACTGGTATAATGCAACTTTTCAGTTAGACCTAACCGAAAAAGGAATCATAATTAAAGACCTCTATTTCAAAGTAGCTGAGTCAAGATTTAAGGTGGCATCATTAACTGTAGGCATCTTTAACCGGCCTTTTGGAGACGAAATTTCCTACTCCTCCTCCCGCAGGGAAAGTCCCGAGAGAACTGTTTTATTCCAAAAACTGTTCCCTGATGAAAGAGATCTAGGTGCTATGATAACGCTTGCCTCGCCAAAAGGCTCAAAACCGGACGGACTTAAATTGGAAGCCGGCACCTTCTGCGGAAACGGAATTACATTACCCGACAACGGAAAAATGGACTTTATTGGGCAGTTGAAATACAATAAAAAATGGAAAAACTATACTTTTGGTATAGGTGCTTCTATGTATTATGGAACAGTAAGAAACACTGATTCTGTGATTTATGAAGTTAAACGAGTTGCCTCACAGGAAAAAAAATGGGTTGGAGAAAATGTTCCCAATTTTCAAAAAAATATTCGACAATACTATGGTTTAGACGCGAACTTCTCAGTTCAAACTTCATGGGGAATTACAAACTTGCGCAGTGAGGTATTGTTTGGAACACAACCCTCTACAGAAAATGACTTTAGTTCGCCTAAATCCGGATTTATGCAATTTGGAGATACACCATTTAATTATCTTCGTAAATTTTGGGGCTTACACACTTATTTTGTACAGGATATATACAAAACGCCTCTTACTTTCGTATTAAAATATGCTTTTTTGAATCCAAATACACAACTAAATGGTAGTAACATCACAAACATGGTAGATTTACCTTATCACTACTTTGGCGCAGGATTTCTTGTGAAATTTACATCTTACTTACATTTACTCTGTTTTTACGAGTTGCCTTTCAATTCTACAAAAAATGCTATTCCCGTTCCTGAAAAACCATCTTCCGGAAAAATTCATGTTGCCAATTATCAAAGACATGTAGAAGAAGGTGTTTTCACATGCAGGATGCAGTTTAAGTTTTAATGAACCAACTATACTTTTCAGATAATAATTTCGTTTCCTTATCTTAAAACAATAAATATGCTCTCTTTTACCCCAAATTCGTTGATTGTAATAACAATTATATCAGTAATAGGCTTTCAGTTAGGATTATGGTATATATTCAAAAAAGCAGGAGAAAAACCGTGGAAATCACTCATCCCTATTTATAATTGTTGGATTTGGTTAGAAATATTATCCCGTCCTAAATGGTGGTTGTTTGTTATACTCTTTCCCTTTTTAGGTTTTTTTATGTTTTTCTTAATGATATGGAAAACAATCAGGCTGTTTGGAAAAACAAGTTATCTGTATCTAATCCCCGGTACTTTCTTCTTTTTTATCTCGTTACCCTGGTTTGGAATTTCAAAAAAAGAGAAATACACCACTTTTGAAAAACTCCCGAAATTTAAGAAAAGCCCAGCACGCGACTGGATGGACGCTCTGATTTTCGCAGTAGCTGCCGCCTATATCCTACGCAGTTTTCTGTTTGAATTATACACTATTCCCACTTCATCTATGGAGAGTTCGTTGATGGTGGGTGATTATCTAGCTGTGAACAAAGTAACTTACGGCGCACGAATTCCTAACACTCCTTTGGCAATACCGTTTGTGCATCATTCCATCCCACTCACAAAATTCACAAAGGCTTATGTAGAATGGGTGAAATTGCCTTATTTGCGATTTCCGAAGATTCATAACGTTGAAAGAGGAAACGCAGTAGTTTTTAATTATTCAGATGGAGATACCGTAGTGTTGGAACGACAAGCAGAGAGTTATTACGCCATTGTAAGAGAGTTTGAAACTATGCTCAACCCCAACGCGCCGAGAAAAGAGTTGATGAAAGTTGCGAATAAGTATTCTATGGAAGGTGTTAACTATTTTTCATCCAGACATCCGGGACCCTATTATATGGGTAAAGGAAGGGAGGTAGTTAAAAAAGAATATCATGTAACCGCTAGGCCGGTGGATAAACGGGAATTTTTTGTGAAAAGAGCTATAGGATTACCCGGAGATAAGTTTGAGATTATTAATACACAAATATATATAGATGATGAACCGATGCAAAACCCTCTTAGAATCCAATATATTTATTGCGTTACCGATACAAACGGCATTGGAATTAACTCAAAAAAAAGAAAGGCGCTAAATATTAATGAAGATGATATGTGGAAAATATCGAGTACTACCACCGATTACTCATTAAATAATGCTCAAAAAGAGAAAATTGAAAAAATGGGATTCATTGTGGAGAAAAATGTGGAAAAGATAGGAGAACAAGATTTAAGCATTTTTCCTCACGATAGTAGATATAATTGGAATAAAGATAATTTCGGGCCGATTACAATTCCTCAAAAGGGGGCTACTGTTGAATTAAATGACTCTACGATTGTTCTTTACGAGAAAATTATTCGTAATTACGAACTCCATGATTTACAAATAATTAATGGACAAATATTGATTGACAACAAACCCACTACCGAATATACTTTTGCTCAAAATTACTACTTTATGATGGGCGACAACCGCCATAATTCTTCAGATTCACGTGTTTGGGGTTTTGTTCCGGAAGACCACGTGTCGGGAAAAGTATGGTTCGTTTGGCTATCCTTAGATAAGTATAAATCTTTTGGCGAAGGAAAAATCCGCTGGAAAAGGATGTTTAGAGGTTGCAAAAATGAGTAAAAAAAATTACCTATTTTCGCATCTTTAAAAAACGCCACATTCTATGAATAAATATGCTGAATACAAAATACTTAATCTCTCGCTCATTGGTAAAGAAATCAAAGAATACTGGGAGAAAAATGAAATTTTTGAAAAAAGTTTGACCTCCCGCCAAGGTAATCCCGAATATGTTTTCTATGAAGGACCTCCCTCTGCTAACGGAATGCCTGGTATTCACCACGTTATGGCGCGTGCCATTAAAGATTTGTTTTGTCGTTACCAAACCCTGAAAGGAAGGTATGTGGGACGCAAAGGTGGCTGGGATACACACGGTCTCCCCATTGAATTGGGTGTAGAAAAAACTTTGGGAATTACGAAAGAGGATATAGGCAAAAAAATATCGGTGGAAGAGTACAATCATGCCTGTCGAAAAGAGGTGATGAAATACAAGGATTTGTGGGATGACATTACCAAAAGAATGGGCTTTTGGGTGGATTTAAACGACCCCTATATCACTTTTGATAATAAATATATTGAATCCGTATGGTATTTGTTGTCTGAATTATACAAGAAAGGATTGTTATATAAGGGCTATACTATTCAGCCTTATTCGCCTGCAGCAGGGACCGGACTGAGTTCCCACGAACTGAACCTGCCCGGATGTTATAAAGAAGTGAAAGACACTACCGTAGTGGCGCAGTTTAAAGTGAAAACAAAACAACCCAACCTGAAAACCTACCCCTTTAATCTTCCTGCTGATTGCCCCATTCCTGAGAATCTTTACATGTTGGCTTGGACAACTACTCCGTGGACATTGCCCTCCAATACAGCGTTGGCGGTAGGACAAAAGATTGAATATCTGTTAGTAGAGACCTATAATTCTTATTCCGGAAATAAAATTCAGGTAATTTTGGCTAAAAATCTGCTCCACACTTTTTTTCCTGAGAAAAATGCAGAGTTGGCTTTTGAGAATTATAAACAAGGTGATAAGAATATTCCGTTTAGAGTTTTAGCAGAATCTACCGGCGAAAAATTGACAGGATTGGAGTATGAACAACTTATCCCGTACGTAAATCCGGGCGAAAGTGCTTTTAGAGTTATTGTTGGCGACTACGTTACCACCGGCGATGGCACCGGAATTGTACACATTGCCCCCACTTTTGGTGCCGACGACAAGCGCGTGGCGCAAGAAGCCGGAGTTCCACCGTTGGTTATGATTGACAGACTGGGAAATCGGCAACCTATGGTAGATAAAACCGGAAAATTCTACCGCATAGAAGAATTGAATGAAACGTTTGTAAATGAGTGCGTTAATATTGATTTGTATAAAACCGTTGAAGGAAGATTTGTCAAATACGATTATGAAAAAGGGGATGAAAAACATGAGGATACATTAGATGTGGAGTTGGCAATTTGGTTGAAACAGCATGGCAAAGCGTTTAAAATTGAGAAATATACGCACAATTATCCGCATTGTTGGCGCACCGACAAGCCCGTGTTGTACTATCCGATGGATTCCTGGTTTATTAAAACCACCGATTATAAAAAGCGAATGATGGAATTGAATGAAACTATTTTGTGGAAACCGGCGGCAACAGGCTCGGGACGTTTCGGAAACTGGCTCGAAAATTTGGTGGATTGGAACTTGTCGCGCACTCGCTTTTGGGGCGTCCCGCTTCCAATATGGACCACCGAAGACAAAAAAGAACAAATTTGCATCGGCTCTATTGAGCAACTTTACCACGAAATGGAAAAAGCGACAACAGCCGGAATAATGAAAGAAAATCCTTATAAAGATTTTGTTCCCAACGATTTTAGTAAAGAAAACTACGGAAAGATTGATATTCACAGACCTTACGTGGACGAAATATTTTTGGTTTCCCCAAGCGGCAAAAAAATGACACGCGAGTTGGATCTAATTGATGTTTGGTTCGACAGCGGTGCGATGCCTTATTGCCAATGGCACTATCCCTTTGAAAACAAGGAACTTTTTGATAAAAAATTTCCCGCCGATTTCATTGCTGAGGGCGTTGACCAAACCCGCGGCTGGTTTTTTACCTTACACGCTATCGCCACTATGCTGTTCAACAACGTGGCGTTTAAAACAGTGGTCTCTAATGGGCTGGTGTTAGACAAAGAGGGAAATAAAATGTCGAAACGGTTGGGTAATGCCGTTGACCCGTTTGATACGATTGAAAAGTACGGAGCAGACGCTACCCGCTGGTATATGCTTACCAATGCACAACCCTGGGATAACCTAAAATTTGATGAAGAAGGGATTAAAGAGGTGCAACGCAAATTCTTCGGAACACTTTACAATACCTACAATTTCTTTGCTTTGTATGCTAATATTGACAAATTTACATACAAAGAACGGGAAATTACCATGGCAAATCGCCCCGAAATTGACCGCTGGATTTTATCGGAACTTAATACATTGATAAAAAACAGCGATGCCAATTACGCGGATTATGAACCGACAAAAGCCGGTCGAGATATTCAACAATTTGTAGATGAATATTTGAGCAACTGGTATGTAAGGCTTTGCCGTAGAAGATTTTGGAAAGGCGATTACACTGATGATAAAATCTCGGCGTTTCAAACGCTTTACACTTGTATGGTAACCATCGCAAAGTTGGCATCTCCCATTGCACCGTTTTTTATGGATAAACTGTTTTTAGATTTAAACAAGGTTACTCAAAAAGAAAACGTAGAATCCATTCATCTCTCCGATTTTCCAAAAGCGGATGAAATACTGATAGACAAACCATTGGAAGAAAGAATGCAGTTGGCGCAACAAATCTGCTCTATGGTACTTTCATTGCGTAAAAAATCGAACATTCGGGTACGCCAGCCATTACAAAAAATTATGATTCCGGTGATGGAAACCTCAAACTTTGTTACACAGATAGAAAAAGTAAAACCGCTTATTTTACATGAAGTAAATGTAAAAGAGATTCAATTTGTGGAAGACAGCGAGGGTATTTTGGTTAAAAAAATAAAACCCAATTTCAAAACATTAGGACCCAAATATGGAAAAATAATGAAAACTATTGCTGCAAAAGTGGCTGAATTTACCCAAAAAGATATTGCACAAATTGAAAAAGAGGAGCATATTATACTTGACATTGCCAACGAGCAAGTTGATATTCTTCTTACTGATGTAGAAATCTTTGCCGAAGATATTTCGGGTTGGGTGGTTGCCAATCAGGGCGCATTAACAGTGGCGTTAGATATTACCATTACCAAAGAATTGAAAGAGGAAGGTTATGTCCGCGAGTTAATAAATCGTATCCAAAACTACCGTAAAGAGAGCGCTTTAGAAGTTACAGATACTATTTCCATTACCCTTCAAAGTCACCCCGAAACCGACGAGGCTTTTCACAGATTTGAAAATTATATCAAATCAGAAACGCTGTGTAATAAATTTGATATTGTTAGAGAAATTAACAAAACAGATAAACTTTTCTTTGAAATTGTTGAAGGGATTGGGATAGATGCGGTGATTTCGAGATAGCTAAGAAAATTTGTTGCATCATTTTGATAAATAATAATATATGAAAATTCAATGTATCGGCGCATCTGGCGGAGAGGTTACAGGAAGTAAATTTTTATTAACCACAAATGAAAATCTTAAAATCTTGATTGATTGTGGAATGTATCAAGGGAAGGGATTGGAAACAGACGCTATGAACCGCGATTTGAGTTTTGAACCGGATGAGATAGATTTTGTTATACTATCGCATGCCCATATTGACCATTCGGGGTTAATTCCATATATTCACAAAAACGGATTTAAAGGAAAGGTTTTTTGTACTCCGGCGACCCGCGATTTGTGTGCGATTATGCTTCCCGATTCGGGAAAAATTCAGGAAACAGATACTGCGCAATTCAATAAAAAACTCGCCTTTCAGAAAATGTCTCCTGTGGAACCGCTTTACACTATGCAAGATGCGATATCTTGTTTAGGGCATTTTATTACAGTTCCCTACAAGACCCCTTTTTTAATAACACCTACTTTAACTTTTGAGTTCTACGATTCGGGACACATTCTCGGCGGCGCTTCCATTTATATTTCGTTTGTAGAAAATAATGAAACAAAAACATTGCTCTATACCGGTGATGTGGGGCGTTACAATAAACGAATATTACCCGACCCCAGCTCATTACCTCAAGCAGACTACGTAATGTGTGAATCAACGTATGGAAATCGCCTGCACAAGTCGGTAGAAAATGCTGAACAGGAATTGATGATGATTGTGCTTGATGCCTGTGCTAAAAGAAAGGGTAAACTTATTATTCCTGCATTTGCGATAGGAAGAGCTCAAGAGATTGTGTATGCGCTTCATCGATTAAAATCAAATGGAAATCTACCCTCCATTGATATTTTTGTAGATAGTCCGTTGGCAGTTTCTGCGACCGGTATTTTTAGATTACATTCGGAAAGTTTTAATGAAGAGATGCAGCAGTTTATTCTTACCAACCCCGACCCGTTTGGGTTCGATAATTTGCACTATGTGAGAACGATTGAGGATTCAAAGCGATTAAATACCTACAATCGACCCTGCATTATAATTTCTGCATCTGGGATGATGGAGGCGGGGCGGGTAAAACACCATTTGGCAAATAATATTGACAATCCGCGAACAACAGTTCTTTCTGTAGGATATTGTGCACCATCCACATTGGGGGCAAAAATTATGCGCGGCGATAAGGAGGTTTCCATTTTCGGTAGTAAATATAAGGTGCGGGCTAAATTAGCAAATATTCAATCTTATTCCGGGCATGCAGATTATCTTGAACTACAACAATATCTGAGCACACAAATCCCGGAAAAAGTACGAAAGTTTTTTGTAATTCACGGGGAAGATGATGCTCTGGTGTCGTTTGCTAATCTGATGACTGAAAATGGATTCCAAAATGTTGTAATTCCGAGATTTAAAGAAGAGTTTGAATTGTCTTGATTTTTTTATATTCACCTTTTTGTAAGTAAAAAAACATTTCTTTGCCGCCTAAAAAAATATTCAAAAAGTATGAATAATTCGTTTTTTAAAATGTTTGTGCCAAAGGAGCCCAAGTTTTGTGTTCTTCTTAGGCAAATGGCAGAAGTATCGGCAGAGGCAGCTATATTAATGCTCGATTGTGTGAAGAATTTAGAATACGAAGAGGTCGTAGAAATTGCGAGGCAAATTAAGGTGTATGAGAAAAAAGGCGACATTACTTTAGTGAAGATTTTCGATGAATTGAATTCCACTTTTATTACTCCTTTTGATAGAGAGGATATTCATGATTTGGCAAATGTGCTGGATGATGTAATGGATTATATGAATAGTTGCGCAAAAAAAATTGTGTTGTTTCATCCGAAATATTTACCGGAAAGCGCCCTTGCTCTTGCCCAAATTGTGGATAAAGCCTCTGATATTGTGCTGCAAGCCGTTTCCGGATTAAAAAATATCAAGAAGAATGCGAAGAATATGAGCCGGTTGGTTAACGAATTGCACGAACTTGAAAATCAAGCAGACGAAATTTATGAACTATTTCTAAGAGATTTGTTTGCCAATGAAAAAGACAGTATAGAAGTTGTGAAGTTAAAAGATATTTTACATGAACTGGAGAAAGCCACGGATGCAACGGAAGACGTTGGAAAAATTATCAAAACAATTATCGTAAAATATGCTTAGAATACGGGTCCAATAACTACGGATTTACTCTAAATATCGTGTATCTTAACAAGATATAGATAATCAACAAAATTACTCCTGTTAGCAGGAATGTGAGAAAAGCATCGGCTTTATTTTCAAAAATGGTTTCATTGAGGATAGTTTTTTCCATTTTATCAATCTCTTCATAAACCGCCTTCAGCTTATCGTTATTGGTAGCGCGGAAATATTTTCCACCGGTTTCATTGGCAATACTTTGTAACAAACGCTCATCTATTTCAGTATTTATCAGCATTGTTCCATATTGTGTAGGGTAGGGAGCTTGCCCGTTGGTTCCAGCTCCGATTGTATAAACCTTAATGTTCATATTCTTAGCAATTTCCGCAGCAGAATAGGGATCAACATATCCTCTGTTGTTAACACCATCGGAAAGCAGAATGATGATTTTACTTTTAGCCTCACTTTCACGCAAACGGTTAATGGCTGTGCCCAAACCATCGCCAATAGCTGTACCATCTTCAATAATGTCAAACTTAACTTTTTGCAACAACCCAAGAAGTGTATTATGATCGCTGGTAACAGGGCATTGCGTGTATGCCTCCCCGGCATATACTACTAATCCGATTCGGTCCGTAGGTCTGCCCAAAATAAACTCTTGGGCAACTTTTTTACAGGCTTCCAATCGGTTAGGACGAAAATCCATCGCCTTCATAGAGCCGGAAATGTCCAAAGCAAGTACAATATCTACTCCTTCCACTTCAACATCACTGAGCCGGAAGGATGTTTGAGGACGCGCTAATGCAACAATAAATACTACATAAGAGATAAGAAGTAAGCAAACAGGTAGCCAACGCAAACGTATTTTCCAAGTTTTTGCAATTGTTTTAAAACTCTCAGATGTTGGCACAGTAAAATAGGCTTGCATATTATTGCGAAAGAAGTAGAGCCACGCAGCCACCGGAATAATCAACAACAGCAGCAAGAAATAATGGGGATTTGCAAACTCTATACCCTGAAAATAAGAGGTTATTGTGTTCATTGAGTAAAGTGTAAGGATTAAAGATAAAAGTTTAATAGTTCAATAGTTACTTTTTTTTTAATTTATTATTCTTAATTATTTATTTATTCTCAATAGCTACTTCCGCTGTACGTTCTACAAATTCCTTGCAATTTCTGAATGATAGGTCGTGGTCGGTGGGAAGGGGGGAGTATTTAGCAAATTTTACCAAATCGGCAATAGAAAATGCCTGATGCACTTTTTTCAAAACTTCTTCATGAATGGAGATTTTTTTCAGTGCTTCCATAATTTCTGTAGTTACCATCTCCATAGCGCCGATATTCCACAGGTCTTCAATATAGATTCTAATAATATCGGTTAGTTCGGTGTAGAATTCTTTGGTTTTGCCTTGTTCGCACAGTTTCTTTTGTCGCAATTTCTCTAATTCTTTCAAAGCAGTGATATGAGGTTTGATTTTTGGTTTGGGCTTCTCCAAAGGTAATGGTTTTTGTGTCTGCTTCTTTTTAACATATCGCCAAACAAGATAAATTATTAATCCAAGCACTAGCAAACCGGCCAAAATAAACAAAGAATATTTTTTTACATACATCCACAATTCGCGAAATGTAAAATTTATTCTTGAAATATCCTTTATATCCTTGAAAGCGGCGGTTGTGTCCACGGCAACTGTGGAAACATCAAAATAGAGCGGATTGGTGTGTGCAACCATTTGTGAATCAATGTCGAATACAGGAATGGCAGGAAATACATACCTTCCTGAATCAAAGGCAGTTATTGTAATTGTCTGTTTTATAATGTAGTAATCATTATTCCACAGTGTATCGAAATTGGAACTGGAAATCCAATCGAATGGGGCTTCCGCTTCCTGAAGAATTTTATCGTTTAGTAGCGGGATGAACACAGGTTTACCTTTGGGGGCGGTAACTTCTAAATTTATATTCAAATAATCGCCGATAAGTATGTGTGCGGAATCCAATTTTGCTTTTGCAGAGTACTCTTGGGCATAGGAAAGACCGCAAAGCAAGCAAAAAAGCGTAAGAAAAGTAAATCGTTTGTTCAACATATTGTAGTAGCCATTTTACTTTTGCAACAACGTAAAGAAATCGTTAAAATTATTTTTCAGTACAAAAAAAATGTAATAAAAACATCGGAAAGGTATCAATAAATATCACGAAAATAGATTCTTCTCCTTATCACCACTTTACTATTATATTTTAGCCATATCCAGTGTGCGTCGTTGTTTTCCAGTTGCGGGTTGGTGATAGCGATTTTTACTCCCAAATCAATATAATTTTGATTCAAAACTGCGTGATAGAGGGTGTGTATTCCTTTGTTTTGCCATTCAGGCGTAACGCCCGTAAGGTAGAGGTCTATCTTATCGTATTTGTTAAGTGCTTTAAAAAGGTAGTACCAACCGAAAGGAAAAAGTTTGCCTTTTCCTTTTTTGCGTGCTTGTGAATGCGATGGCATAGAGATTCCAAATCCTACAATATCGTCATTTTCATCCACTATAAAGCAGGACATTTTTAGATTGAGATATGGAAAATACTGTTTAATATAGTAGGGAATCTGTTTTTCGGTAAGCGGCACAAAACCAAACAAGTCTTGGTAGGTTGTGTTCAACGATTCAAAGAATTTCACTCCGTAACGTCTCATTACTTCTTTTTTCGACAAACCCTCTACAATTTTAAGGTTATATTTTTCTTTAATCAGATTGTTAACTCTCTGCACTTTTTCAGGAACTTCTTGATATCCGGGCAGTTCATACTGAACAGTATCCACTTCTTTTATATAGCCTAATTCATCTAAAATTTGCGGGTAATAGGGTGGGTTATAGTAGCATCCCCCCGGAGGTTCAACATCAAAACCCTCAATAAGCATTCCGGCTCTATCCATATTACAAAACCCTTGCGGACCCACGATTTCTGACATCCCCTCTGATTTTCCCCATTCCTCAACAGCAAGTAACAGTTTCTGAGCCACTTCTTTATCGTTAATAAAATCGAACCACCCAAAGCGCACACGTCGCTGGTTCCACCTTTCGTTCACTTTCGGATTGATAATTCCTGCAATTCTTCCTACTATCTCATTGCCTCTATAAGCAAAGAACATTTTTGCGGTACAGTGCTCAAAAGCCGGATTAATTTCAGGATTAAAAGTTGCTTTTTCCTCAGCCAACATCGGTGGAATCCACATCTTATCATTTTTAAACAGTTGATAAGGAAAATCGAAAAAAATGTTAAATTCTTTTTTTGTAGAAACTTCTTTAATACTAACCTGTTTCTTGTGAGCGGTATGTGCCGTTTTGTTACTCATTATTAGAAATTTACATAAACATCGGGTAATTCAACTTGCAGTTTCACCTTTGCTCTCAATCCGGTAAAAACTCTTAATAAGATTTCTACCGTAACGTTCCGGCGTTCCGATTTTTCCAGTGAGTGTATTTTGAACTTCATCTAATAATTTACTTCAAAACGTTTTTTCATTCTTTTTTCTTAGTTCGGCGAAAATACAAAAGTTTCGTTATGAATAAATATATTATTTATGATTATTTTTTTCACTTTTCAACTGAACCACCCATGCCTAACGCAATATAAAACATGGCTCCTTTAAAAAAAGATTTATATTTAGGAGGCACAATATGAGAATTAATTCAAAAACTTAACAAGCACATTCGTTAGTGGCTGCCAATTTGGAATTTTCGAAAATTATTTTTACATAAACAAACTCACCACAAGGTAAATCAATGCGGCAAGCAGAGCACTCACAGGAATGGTCAGTATCCAGGCTGTCAAAAGTCTCTTACTTACTCCCCAGCGCACGGCAGAGAGGCGTTTTGTTGCTCCAACTCCCATAATGGCGCCTGTAATGGTATGTGTGGTGCTCACAGGGATTTTTAAAAATTCCATAAGGTATAATGTAAAGGCTCCGGCTGTCTCTGCTGCAACGCCTTCCAAAGGTGTAACTCTCGTAATTCTTGTACCCATTGTTTTTACTATTCGCCAACCTCCTGACATGGTGCCCAATGCAATGGCAATGTGACAAGAAAGCGCTACCCACATAGGTAATTCTGAAATGCTGCTAATGCCAAAATGAAATCCTGATTTATAGGCAACAATTAAGGCTGCACCAATAATTCCCATTACTTTTTGAGCATCATTTAATCCGTGCCCGATGCTGAACATGGCAGAAGAAACTAATTGCAGATGTTTAAACCAGATATTGGCTTTATGTGGATTCATCCTTACACAAATATTATTTATCAGCATAGTTAAAGTCATGGCAATGATCATTCCAATAATTGGAGCGAGAAATATGAAAGCAGCAATTTTTAAGATTATAGAACTTTTAATGGCTTGAAAACCAAAACTCATAATAGCAGCGCCCGCAAACCCACCAATCAATGTATGGGAAGATGAAGAAGGAATACCCCACCACCATGTGAGTAAATTCCAGGATATTGCAGCAATTAGTCCTGAAAAAATAACCGGATAGGTAACAAAATCTTCAATTACTGCTTTCGATACCGTATTGGCAACCCCAAATTCTCCAATTAAATCCTTAGCAACAAAGAAAGCAATGAAATTAAAAAATGCTGCCCAGCAAACTGCTTGAAAAGGAGTTAACACCTTAGTAGTAACAATTGTCGCAATGGAATTTGCCGCATCGTGAAAGCCGTTGATAAAATCGAAAATAAGCGCTAAAGCAATGATAATAATTAAAAAAGTCATAACTTATGCGTATTTTACAATGATTGTTTTTATTATTTTTCCCACATCTTCGGTTGCATCAGTGGCTTTTTCAAGTTCATGCAATATATCTTTCAATTTAACAACTTCAATACTATCTTTCTCGTTTGCAAACAGATCACTTAAAAATTCTTCATAAACCTCATCGGCATTGTTTTCAATATCATGTAATTCATTAACCAACCGGCTAATATTTTTTGCATTTTTTTTGATATTCGACAATTGTGTTATGGCATTTAGAACAATATCGGATGCATTATCTATCAATTGGGCTAATTTCAAAGCACTTTCGGGCAAATGTTTGGGTCGAAATAACATTATCTTTTTTGCGCAACTGTTAATAAAGTCCATCACATCATCCAAACGATTTGCCAAATCGTGAATATCTTCTCTGTCGAAAGGGGTGATAAAAGTTGAATTTAATTCATCGAAGATTGTAATTAAAGTATTATCGCCTTTCTTCTCATACACTTTAATCTGTTTTGCAATCTCAACTACTTTTTCATAGTCAACATTTTTCACGCAATCAAGTAATAAAATGGCAGCTTCGGCAGAAACCTCTGCCATTTGTTTTAATAACGCACAAAACTTAGGCTCTTTGGGGGTAAATAAACTTAAAATTGAATTAGTCATACTTAATAATTATTAATAATATTTCGTGCGCAAAGAAATATTTTTTTTCTTATAAAAAAGGGCTGTTTATTTTAAAAATTCAATTTTAATCCCATAGAATTTCCACCAACTGCCAAGTTAAACTGAACTTTTTCATTCTCAAATAATGAAAAACCGTTGGGGTTAAACCTTTTAATCCTATCCATTCGTGTTTGACCTACAGCCCACATAACAATTCCCGATACTGTAAGAGCTGGTCCAATTCCAATAA
The DNA here is from genome assembly GCA_031253655.1 of Bacteroidales bacterium. GTDB lineage: Bacteria > Bacteroidota > Bacteroidia > Bacteroidales > WCHB1-69 > WRNX01. Next base: position 4,991 of record JAIRVY010000148.1, on the reverse strand, counting down.
AACAAAAACCCGCAATCATCTGACTGTAATTATAATAATAACTTCCAGAATAAGGATCATAGTATCGGCTAGGTGTAAAAAGAAGTGAAAGTCCAATTGGAAATGTGAATGCCATACCTGCAGAAAAGAGAATGACACCAGAATTTCTCAAGTCCTTTGCATTTTTCAAATCTTGTTTAGGATATTGATGCGGATAATAATAAGTTGGGAGTGGAGAAATTTTAAAAACATCAACATGCCCATTTTCATATAAAATGGAAGCAATCTCAGATTTTTTCAGGAAGTAAGTAGGCCCTGATGGATTATCAAAAAGTTTGTAACGAATGTCGTTTTCATTGACCTCAATAACTTTTGAATTGATTTTTTTCCCATCAGTTGTAACAATCACATCTTGGGCTTGAGCGATAATCCCAAAGATAATTACCGCAACTAAAATAAGTAAGATTTTTTTCATAATTAAATCCCTAATACGTAACGGGAGCAACTTCTAGTTTGTTTATATTTAAAAGGTTTCATTCAATATTCTGCAAAAACTTCTATTGTTTGTGATACGTAGTGCCTCCCGTGTCGTTTCCCATAACCATTGTTCTTGAGTTTGGAAAAGTAACATTTTTCTCTATTTGTACATCTTGACTTCCCAACTGATAAGTTAATCTGTATATAGCACTATTGTTTATGGCATCGGGAAGTTTGTCAAAATAGTAAATACCTGTAAATGTTGCTGAAATATCTGAAAAAAATACTTCAAAACTATTATTTGATTCAAAAGTATATTCTTCATAATCTGTAGTAGATGATCTCCACGTACCGATAAATGGATTTTTCACATCTTTGTCGCAAGATGAGCTAATTAATAAGCCACAGAAAAGAGGTAGCACTTCCAATATTTTAGATATTTTTTTCATTGACTTTAGATCCCTAAATTCGTGCCGGGCGCAACTTCTTAATTAATTTTTGGTTTGTTAAAATGCTATTGTTAGTTTGTAACTTATTTTTCTGAAAATTCTGGCAAAAAAATAGCGTGGAAACAACCTGTCTGATTATCAGGTTTCCACGCCTATCGCTCTGGCAAGCTGCTCCACGCCGTATTACTATGGCATTTCACTAACTTTCCTTGAGCGCTAACCCAAATTTGGGCTATATTTTGTGGAAAAATGATAATCAAGAATAGCAGTAAATCGCTATTTTATATTGTCTTTTTTTGTACTATTTCGTACTAATTTGTTTTTATATTATACGCGAAAATTAAAATTTCTAAATCGGGTGTAAATTAACATGAAATTTTTAAAATTACACACAGACAAATAAAAATTGGTTAATAATTAGGATTTATGACTCCAATTGAATATTTCTCCTTATTTCGCCGAAACAAAAAAGTTGCATTTGTGACTTGAATGTGCCAAATTCAGTAAGTATTCGTTAAACAAATAAAATATTTTTATAATGAAACAAATAAAATTAAATCTTTTTGAGAATGGTAAGTGCCAGCAAAAAGTCACGGTAATGTGCAGAATAATTTTAGTTTTCGCTTTTATAGGCGTAATGGTAAACACAACAAAGGCTCAAATCTACGACCCTTACGATGTGCAAGTAATTAATAACTTAATTAAAAACAATGGTTTGAATGCAACTTTTGACAACCCTGAATCATGGACAATGTTTTATAATCCCGAAACGGGAGAGTCGAGAGGATTTGTCGAATGGACAGAAGAAACCCCCAAGAAGATTACAAGCTTGAGTTTGAGTAAAAAAGGACTCACTGGAATTGTTTCACTTGCGGAGTTAGAAACCTTGGAAAGCATTGGATTTGATGAAAGTAACACTACTGAATTAGATTTAGCAAATTGTAAACAAATGAAATTTATTAGTTGTACACACAACCCATATTTTAAAAAACTGGTAGTAACAAATTGTACGCGACTTGAAAACATATATCTTTATTTCAATAGTTTAACGGAACTAGACTTGACAGGTATAAATAATATAGGAAATTTTGGTGGAAGTCATCAGAATGTACCCCTTACGCTGTATAAAAACGAAATAGGGGAATATTCATGTGCTATTTCGTTAAACAATCCAACTTTTGAAAATAGTGACATAAGTTATTCTGGCGGCATTCTGAAAAGCAGGGACAATACCGTGGATAGTACTTTCTTTAAAGTGGAAACCAATTTAGAATATAGATGGTTGAGTGGTTATATGATATTCACCTATTCTGATGGTGCAGGAATAACCCCAATAGATAATCCCCTACTGAAAATTCATCCTAATCCTGTCAATGATACTTTATTTATTGAATATAAAGATTCGCTACAAATTACAGTAAAACTGTACGATATGTATGGCAGAAAACTCATAGCACATAATGCTATAGGTAATACATCAATCAATATAAGTCATTTGGAAAACGGCAGTTATATTGTTAATGTTTTTTCGGAAGGGATAATTATTGGAAACGCTAAAATCGTAAAACAATAAATTATGGACAGAAAATTATTTTTTAGAATATTATTATTGGCGAGTATATTATGTGTTGGTTCATCAGTATTTGCTCAAACTCCCTACAATATTGTAATGAACATTTATGATGATCCAAAAACCAAAATGGCTTTTAACTGGTTTACCACAAGCAATACTACAGGCGAGCAAGTACAAATTTCGCTCGGTACTGGCGCATTTACACCATTCAAAACTGTAAATGCTAATTCCAATCAAAATGTGCATAAAGCAGTAGTTACAGGTTTATCGCCTAATACTACTTATTCGTTTCGAGTGGGTAAAGCAAACTTATGGAGTAGTATTGGTACATTTACCACTGCCAAAAACAATAAAGACTACTTCTCATTTATATATATTACAGACACTCAATCACAAAATGACGATTACACTATATTACAAACTCATTGTGTGGCAGCATTTACAAATTTTCCGAATGCTAAGTTTTTGTTGCATTGCGGTGATTTAGTAGATAATGGTAGTAGTCAAAGCCAATGGGATCAATTCTTTACAAAACAACAACACTATTTTTACCGATATCCGTTTGCACCAATACAAGGTAATCATGACCTTTCAGGCAGTACCCTTAACTTTAGCCGTCACTTCAATTTGAGCAGTCCTTCTACTTCATTCGATTCACACGGAAGCACATATACTTATGTTTACGGTGATGCACAATTTTTTGCCATCAATAGCGAACAGTGGAGCGGAAGTACTACACTTGATGCCGCATATATTACTGCTTTAAAAAATTGGATGCGTGCTGAAGTAGCCGCTCACCAAGACATTAAATGGCGTATTGTTTATTACCACAAAAGCATTTATACCGGTGCAAGTGATGAACAAAACGAACAGCGTTGCGCTGTATGGCACAATACCATGGCTCCGTTCTTCGATGAATTGAATATTCACCTTGCTTTGCAAGGGCATTCTCATATTTATGATGTAATAGGACCTATTTATAACATAAATACTGTTTCTGGGGCTGTAAGTGGTGTTACTCAAGGTAATGTGGTTTTTCCTCAAAATGCAAGTGGTAAATCAGGTGGTACATTCAATGAACAAAATGGTACATTGTATTTAACAAACGGCACTTTCGGAAACAAACATTTTTTCAGTCCACTTTCCTTAATTGTAATGCCCGGTGGTGCCTTTCCTTTCATTCCGCATTATAAAACTTTGATGACAGGTCGCTATGGACAAACAGGAAAATCAACCTACAGCAATATATCTGTTTCAACAAGCAGCATTGTTATTTCCACTGCCGTATGTTGCCATGTCACTTTTTAATTTTCATTTTTTATGATTCTGTACTTCCTCCCTTTATTTTTTCCTTCAACTTCTAGTAGCCCAAGTTCTACGAATTTAGCAAAATATTTTTTTACGCTAACATCTGATTTATTTGTCAATAATTGCGCGCGATAGTTGTTTATTACTCCGTTTTTGTCAAGATAACCTGCTACCTGTTCTAAAAATTCCAATTCGGCTTTTGATAACTTATCGGTATTTATATCGGTAAATATATCGGTAATTTTTCGCGATGGTAATTCCTCTAATGCCTGTAAGATTGCATTAAGCATAAATTCAATAAATGATTCTGAATCACCTGATTTCTGCGAAATAGCCAAAGCATCGTAATAACTTTGCTGATTTTCATGTACTACGGTTTCAACAGGCAACCAAGCAAATAATTCATTCCATTTTGAAAGTATAAGTGTTTGCCAAAGTCGTCCAATTCGTCCGTTTCCGTCAATAAACGGATGAATGTATTCTATTTCAAAATGTACAATTGAACTTTTAATGAGTGGGTGTACTTCTGCTTTCTTTGCCCATGAAAATAAGTCTGTTACTAACTGCGGAACAAATTGATAATTAGCTCCTGCGTGAATAAGTTTAGTCCCCTCAAAAACTCCAATCCCTTGAGAACGAAAATGTCCTGCTTCTTTTACTAAATGTATAGTCAGAAATTGATGAGCTTTCAGAAAATCTTTGACTTTATTAGGATCATATTCAAGTAAATACTCGTAAGCCCGATAAGCGTTTTTTACTTCCCGAATTTCGTGTGGTAGCCCTAATACTCGTTTCCCTTCAATAATATCTGTAACTTGACCGAGCGTAAGTGTATTATTTTCAATAGCCAAAGAGGATTGGATAGACCGCAAACGATTGATTTTTCGCAAGCGCAAATTACGACTGTATTCACCCGAACCTCGTATCTCGCCAAGTTTTTCGGCAATCCGTGCAACCAAATCAATGGTTTTTATGCTGATAGTGTAAGCCGGTGTATTCATATTATTAACTCATTATTCCTGCAATAGTGATTCCAATTAAAACAATACCTATTATTATCGGAATGCTTACGCCTAATAAAAGCGTTTGTATGTCTTCAAATAAAAGTTTACCGAAGTTAGTTTAGGGTTCATAGGTTTTTAGGGTGCAAAATTATACTAATTATAGGATAAATTGTTTTTTAGAAATTTTTCTTCTTTCTTTTA
>JAIRVY010000111.1 GCA_031253655.1 Bacteroidales bacterium | reverse complement strand
CAATATAAAGAGTTGTTTTATTTTTGTCTGTGAGAATGTAAACATAACCTCCTTTAGTCATCTTCAATTAATTTTGCGACAAATAAACATTTTTGTAAAACACCAAAATAAAAAATAACGCCTCAAACTAATTTTTAACCAAATGTAATTTAATATTACTTTAAACTGACTGAAAACTGTGGCGAATACTGTAATAGTTAAACAGTTGAACATAAGAGACTTAAAGATGGTATGTGATGAAGTTGGAAAAAAAAACGGGAAATTATCCTAAATTACCGGTTTTTTATTTCTACTTTCTTAATACTCCATGGGTAAGTCAAGATATTTACATCCGGCGCATTATATCGAAATGCTATTCTAAAAGAGTTAGCGCCAATTTTCGAAATGAGAATTTTGTTACTCCAGTTAAAAGTCTCTGGGGTGGAGTTAAGTTTTCCCAACTCTTTCCAGTCGTTCAAATTAAAGGTGGTAGAATTGCTTGTAGTATAGTAAACCTGATACGCATCATATTGTGCATTTAATATAGGGAGTTCGTGTTCAATCCGCAAATATCCGTTTTCTACATCAGAAAAATTAATTAGCGGCGAAATAAGCCAGTCGTCCATAGCCTTGTTGTAGTCTCCGGCATTGTTTCCGGCGTGCATCATGAAGCCGGCTGAACGAAATCCCCATTGCGTGTTGGTTTCCAAACGTGAATAGCTACGCCAGTTTCCATTTTCAAGCGGATTTGTGGCAAAGTCAAATAAAACAGATTCGCCGGGGGTAAACGCTTGAATATCATCTTTTGTTCTTATCATTAATTGATAGGGAGATTTTGTATTACTGGCGTAGTAGGTCAATATACCTGTAAGATTGTATTCTGTATCTTCAATAATCATATTTCTGAATTTTGCATAATTTGAAGTCCGTACAAAAACTTCTTGCATTTTTCCATTGGATAAGGGCACATTAACTTTCCAATCAGTTGTAATAAAATCAAATGAGATTGGTTTTTCAAAAGCCTCCGGTTCAAATTTAACCCCCTCTAATCTCACTAATTTATTGAGGTCCTTTTCTGATACAAAATCAATTTCATCATTAGTTAGTGGTTTTGGGATATTTTGCAGACTGGGTTTTCCATCTCGGATAATATATTTATCAATAAAAAGCGAGTTGATTCTTCCCACTTGGTTTCCGTTATATATCCAACCTATTTGGGGTAAATTATGATAATCACCAATAACTAAACCATTAAGTACCAGTACTATTTTTTGTCCCACTGGATAGAAGTTAAATAAACCGGTTTGGTCTAATTGCAGTTGAATGGCGCCGGTTGCATCCTGAATGGACATTGCTTTATAAAAATTACCTCCTTCATCGGAACTTACCACCACTGCCCTGATGTAACTTGTGCGGGCCTTGTAAGAAACGATAGAATCCGGAGCATTTCCATTCGTATGAAGCTCAAGTACATTTCGTCTATCGTTGGGTCCTTTGCTGCCAATGGTCCATTGCACCCAATCTTTTGGGGCTACCCAGTCATCTGCTTTAAATTCGGGTTCTTCCCATGTTTGACATCCAGAAAAGAGGAGTATGCCAAAAAATAATGCTAATAGAAGTTGCTGTTTATTCATATTTGATACAGTTTAATTTTTTTTTTAAATGTTTTCTTGCAGCCAATGCAAAAGTTAAGAAATAGTTATTTCTAAAAATTCTAATGTCCTTTCAAAAGAATTATGAGCGTGGTCTTCACAATACTTCTTTTTCCAAAATAATCTCATCATCTATTATTATCATAAACTATTGAACTACTAAACTTTTATACTATTGAACTTTTTAACTGTTAAACTCTTAAACTCTTACATCGTCACATCAGCCTTAAAAGAAATATTGTTTATTGCCCACATAGGGTAAGTGGTAGTAGTTTTATATTTGAAGGCTATTTGCAAATTAGGATTTGAGGCAATATTCTCCTCTATTTTAACATATACGGTAATTGCTTGGCTTGCTTTTTGAACCGTATATTCAAAAGGAATCCAGGTAGTACCGTCAACAGAGTAAAGTACTTGGGCATTTTCGCCTGAGCCGTCAGGAAGTCTGTAATTGAAAGCGAGTGCCACATCTTTTTCTCCGGAGAAGTTAAAGGCAGGAGATACAAATAAATATTCAGTTACATTACCTTCTTTTGCTTGGATTCTTACATGCTTACTTTCTGGATAATATTTCCAGCCATCGGTCCCGGTAATTTGAACATTCTTCCATCCATTATCAAAAGGTGAAGTGGACATATCAAATGTTTTCAGGTTTTTTTCTCTCGGAAACTCCTGAACATCATCAATGTTGCAAATAATAAGTTGATATGGAGAATAAGGAGGACTTTCATACATAGACAAAATACCGGTGATGTTCAATGGACCTTCCGGTAATAAATCGTTGGCAAAAGTACAGAAAGAACTAATTCGTGCCTGGATTGTTCCTGTTCCATTGTTAAAACCAATATTTTGGCTTATCGTTGTAAGAGTACCGGAGGGTTCAAAATATTTTTTAATGCCGTCAGCATCAATAAAATAACAATTCGCCAATCTGACTAAGGTATGATAATCCCCACCAATACCTACAACAATATCAGTTGTACCTGAGATAGTTTTCGGTATCGGACGGGTAGTCGGAATATCGTGGCGAAAGATGTGCTGATTCTCTTTTTTAGAGGTAATAGCCACCGAACCACTATTTTTATTTGCATACAAACCAAGTTGATAGAATCCATACCGACCAATCCCAGCCGAACTCCAACTTACATAGTTTCCCAAATATAGTCCTTTCGCTTTGACAAAAATGCGTTGTCCAATTCTATATTTATTGTAATATGAAGAATTATCAATACGGATACTCAGTCCGCCTGTTTTATCCTGAAAAAATATCTCTTTATAGCAACTCCCGTATTTATCAGTAGAGGTAACAATTCCGGTAATAATAATTTCATCTTTAATTAAAGTAACCGGCTCTTCAGGGTCTAAGGTGTGCAATTTTTGAAAATCTGCGATGGACATATTGGCTTCCCCTTCAAACATTAACGGTGGTGGTATCTCTGTTTTAAAGCAGGAGATAAATAAAACACAAAAAATAATGAGGAATAAATAGGTTTTTCTAATCATAGTTTATTTTGTTTAAGGTTTAAATATTAATAGTTTTCTGCGTTTCGCGTTCTGCGTTTTAGTTAAACGTAAAATTAAATCCCGCGAAGAAGGTAGTACCATAGGCATAATAGTTTTTATTCGGATATTTTTCGATATTCAGCTCTCTATAGTCGTAACGGTAATTCTCCCAGGCACTTGTAATCAAATTTTTATTATTTGTAATATTAGTAACATTAATATTGAAACCAATAGTATAACGTTTTATTCGCCAACTTTTACTTACCGAAACATCCAATGTGAATTGTCCTTTGTAGCGAATTTGAGAGAGGATTTGTTTATTTTTTTCAACATCTTCGGGATTATTCGGGTCAGGTGTCCAGGTAGATGTTCTTCTATCAGGGTTAATATCGCTAAATATTCTGTCGAAATAATTGGCATTAATATTAACCCACCAGTAGTTGTTATTGAATTTAAGTCCTAATGTACCTGCTATTTGTGGTGACCCGGCGACAAAATAGTTTTTCCAGAACACACGTTCTGCAAAATCTAATTCTGCACCTTTATAATCATATCCGTTTTCAAAATTTGTGTACATCATCGGGTCGTTACTGTATCGGTAATCTCCGAGATTTCCTGCCAAAATAAGCGAAAACATAGAAGATAATTTTATATCGGCACCTAATTCAATGCCGAGATGTCTCTGGCTCAATCCCGGTAGTACGTTGTTTACCATTGACCCATAATCATCGTGGTAAAAACTGATTACTTTTGTTAAATCGAAAAACTGTGTAAAATACAAAGAAGCCCGCATTTTCATAAAAGGGTATTTCATAATATATGATAAATCAGCGCTTACAATTTTCTCGGTTTTTAAATTTTGAGTAAAGGTACTTCTAATTCTTGGGGCTAAGAAAGAATTTAAGATTCCGGGGGCGTTGTTGGTAAATTGTCCATTCAGTACTAAATAGTTACGACCATTGACTTTATAGGTAATTCCGGTTTTTGCGCCTCCTTCAAAAAATGCTTTTACTTCCGATTTTCCTTCCGAATTCTCGGGGAAACGTCCGTTTTTCATAAATCCTACGCGCCACATTTCAGATGCACCCAACTGCCCACCTAAATGAAAATCAATGTTGGGATACACAAAATCAAGCATTGCCCACGCTTTCTGATTATATATTAAGAAATTATAATCATAACCAAAGATATCCCCTTCGTAAAGTTTTACATCCTTATTATTTAGGTCATTATACTCAACACTCGAATCTTCGGGTTGTGCGCCTTCGGAAAATTTATCCACATCCAACCAGAACGCACCGCCCAACATATCGTTAATTGTCTTATAGTTATGTTGCTTTAATCCTCGAACATCTACACCGGCAGAGAGTTTAATATTGTTGTTAATATCCATTACCAAATTGGAGGCTCCTCCCAGTTCAAAGTGGTCCATGACGCGGTTTTCAACCATATATTGAGCACGTCTCGGGTCTGGAAGGCCTGTAACGGTATCTATCCAACATTTAGCCCGTTGGTTAACATCATACATTTTATACCAGTCGATTTGACGCCTTGATGCGTCTGTAAGCCAGGCATTTCGCCATTCTTCATATAGATTCAGGCTGTCGTTGAAACTTGGCATATACTTATAATAATCAGGGCGTGGGTCGGGAGCATCTCCCCAGTTTAATCCTGTTGTATTACTCCTTCCAAATGATGTAGCAACTGTAGTAGTAATTGTATATTTATTGTTTTCAGGGGTAAAGTAGTGGGTAAGAAAAATAGCAGGTTCTATGGTTGTTCTTACACGGGCATTACGTTGTTTTCCTTGATACCAGCCCCAGTTAGCGTTATAATAGTGTGTTTTTGTCAATTCAAAGGCTTCATGCGTGGCACCTGCCAGCATTCCTCTTTGTGTGGGAGACGCAAATGCGGTTAAATTGAGGGCATGTTCAGAGTTAAACTTCTTTTCCACGCCCAAAAATGCGCTGAAACCAAGGTACGAAGTACCTGGCGCGTAAGCAATGGCATCGCCGAAACGCGCAGATGCAGAGCCCACCATTGACCAGCCTCCTTTCATCACACCGGAAGCAGAAGTAAGCATAATTCTTTGATTATAAGTTCTGTTCGACAAAGAATAAGAGGCGCGTGTTTGCTTTCGATAACCGGAGGCGCGGAGGTCGTAATTTGTAGCGCCACCTACATTTCCGAAAATAAAAGTAGTGGGGTTCATATTAATTACCTGCTCGGGCCAGCGGACCACGTGGTTTAAGCCGCCCCACTGCGAAAATGAGGCACGACCGGTAATCATACTATTCATCATAAATCCGTTGATGCAAACATCCTGGTATTGGTTGTCGAAACCACGGCTGCGAAAAAAAGCAATACTAAAAGTGTAAGAAGTATTACTTTGATACACATCTTGAGAAGAATGGAGCAAACTGGGGATAAAGTTGGCACCGCCCTCATCATCCGACTGCCCCTCAACGATACTGCTCACAGAGGAAGCAATATCCTCCTGCGTGTCTTGAAAGGAAACCGAATCGGTTTTTTGTTTGGGTGGCAAAAGGTCAACCTGAGAATAAGTGTAACCTAATAAGAAAACGGTTAAGGAAATAAATAGAACAAGTTGTTTCATAAACAAATGTGATTATTGAATAATAGGCCGCAAATATATATTTTTGCATTACAATTTAATATTATTTCCAGGCTAAATCTTTTTTCTTGGTTAAAAATTAGTTTGAGGCGTTATGAATGGGATTCCTCGCTGCACTCGGAATGACAGCACAATTTTGCTATATGGGAGGGGCGGAAAATGCGGCGGCTGCATTTCGACAGGCTCAATGACCAGCCGCCGCGTTGTCATTCCGAGCGTAGCGAGGAATCCCCTTCCTACCGGTGGCGTCGTTGTCATTCCGAGCGTAGCGAGGAATCTCGAACAAATCCAAACTCATTAACTAACTCCTTCCATTTCGGATTCATGGAGTTAATTAACAATTATTTCTTGTTTCTGTTCCACTTCTTTAACTCTTTCTCACGATGTATTGCCAA
>JAIRVY010000103.1 GCA_031253655.1 Bacteroidales bacterium | reverse complement strand
CTGTCGAAATGCCGCCGCCGCATTTTCCGCCCCTCCCATATAGCAAAATTGTGCTGTCATTCCGAGCGCAGCGAGGAATCCCATTCATAACGCCTCAAACTAATTTTTAACCTTTTTTTTAATAAAATATGGCTTCCTATTAATAAAATACTATTTTTGCAGCAATTATTCAAAACCAAAATTATTTCAATTATTAACCAAAATTTTAAATTATGAAAAAATTATTAACGATTTCTCTCTTATTACTTGTGGCGTTTGCCTTTACTGGTTGTATAGATACTAAAACAACCGTTGTAGTAAAAAACTTATCCGATTTTCAAATCTCTGATATGATAATCTTTTGTTATCAAGGCAATGACCAAGTTGACCAAAAAAATGCAGGTTCTTTAGGTGTAGGTTCATCCTCTTCTCCTACTGAAATTGCAAGTAAAATTGAAAAAGTAGCTATTTCTTTTAAATTCTTCATTGACGGAATTTACAGCGTTAGATACATTACTGTGAATAAATATTTAGTTAATAGTAATTCAGAAACAACAATTACTATTGAAAATTCAACTATGGTTAAGTATTACAGCGATTCGAAAGCTCCGGGAGTTGAAAATACTGAAGGATTTACTATTGCTAAACTACGTATTGAAAAATAGTAACTTTTATTATTTTTTTTTAAACGCTACCTTTGTAGCGTTTTTTTTTGCCCTCATGAAATGCATTTTGGTATAATTTTTGCAAAAACAACGTTAATACTGAAAATATTAAATTAATAAATTGATGCAAAATGAAAAAAAAATGCAATTTACAAGTTACAATTTCCAAGTTCCAAGGTGCAAGTAACGTTTTACACCTCTCAAGACCCTTAATTCTAAATTCTATATTCTTAATTCTCTCCTTTCTCCTTTTCTGCTCTTCTGCTCTGTTCGCCCAAGTAGAAACCATTCGTGAAAGAAATCCGGTTGATTTTACATTTGCAGCAGAAAAATCGGTAAGTTCGGTGGTACACGTGAAAACCAAGTTCAAAGTGGCTTATCAACAAGGCGAGGATTATTTTAACGATTTATTTGAGTTTTTTTTCGGAAGACCGCAAAATCCGCGTAGAAACGAAGAACTGAAAGAACAGCCCGGCAGTTCGGGGAGCGGCGTAATAATTTCGGAAGACGGATATATTGTTACCAATAATCATGTAATTGCCAAAACTTCTTCTGTTGAAGTAACTTTGAATGACAAACGTACCTTTAGAGCGGAAATAGTGGGCGCCGATCCGGCAACAGATATAGCACTGCTCAAAATAGATGCCTTCGATTTGACCCCTATACCCATCGGAAATTCAGATTTGTTGAAAATTGGCGAGTGGATATTAGCCGTTGGAAATCCTTTTAATTTAACTTCTACCGTTACAGCCGGAATTGTAAGTGCAAAAGCAAGAAATATAAATATTTTGAGTGCTGATTTAAAAATTGAATCATTTATTCAAACCGATGCTGCGGTTAATCCCGGAAACAGTGGCGGCGCGTTGGTAAACACAAAAGGTGAGTTGGTTGGTATTAATACAGCTATTGCCTCCCAAACCGGACAGTTTATAGGGTACTCGTTTGCCGTTCCGGTAAGCATTGTCAGTAAAGTGGTTGCCGATTTGAAAGAGTTCGGCATCGTTCAACGCGCTGTGCTTGGCGTACAGTCAAGAGATATTGACGCCGAGTTTGCCAAAGAGAAAAAATTGCCTACATTAGATGGAGTATATGTGGCGAATGTGATTGATAAAGGTGCTGCAAAAACCGCCGGAATTAAAGACGGAGATGTAATTGTGGCAATTGAAGATGTGAAAGTGAAATCGATGGCAGAGTTGCAGGAGCAGGTAGGACGCTATAGACCGGGTGATGTTATTCATATTACGGCTCTTAGAAATGGAAAAGAACAGGTGCTTGAAGTAGAATTGCGCAATCGCTCCGGAAATACGGGAGTTGTAAAAGCCGTGGACTTAGCACAGTTAGGTGCTAAATTTCAACCCATTAACAGCAATACTAAATTCAAATTCGGCATAGACGGCGGTTTGGAAGTTATTGCGGTGGAAAAAAATGGACGTTTGGCAAAAGCCGGCGTTCAGAAGGGATATATCATCCTAAAAGCAAACAAAACAATAATCCATACGGAGGAAGATTTGGCAGAGGTGTGCGAACAAATCAAAAATGAAAATGAAGAAGACGTAGTATTTTTGTTAACAGGAGTTTACAAAAATGGACAAGTTGTTTATTATGCCATAGATTTGAATGAATAAAATTCAGGAAAACGACGTGACATATCTCAATACGTAATTCGTAATTCGTAATAAATTACCTATTTGAGCATATTAGTTTAAATGTGCTGGTTCCATTGTTCAAATGCAATACTGTCGCAGTTTAAACCCAACAACCAACAACTTGCTGTTGCAAATTATTGGTTATAAATATGTTTCTGGAATTTGGGCGACCAATGGGACTCGAACCCACGACCTTCGGAACCACAATCCGGCACTCTAACCTACTGAGCTATGATCGCCATATTTTAAGGCGACAAAAATATTTTTTTTTTCGAACAAAATATCTACAAATATCAAAAAAATATTTTACGTTTGCGGAGTCTTTTAGAAAAATGAAAAAAAGATTTATCGCATTGAAATTTAGTGTATTATAAAAAAACAATAAAAAAATAAGAGGTAATATGAAAAATAACTTACACTTTTTATTCAGCTTTCTTCTGTTCATTTTGCTGTTTTCCTGTTCAAAGTACAGAAAAATGTTTGATTTTGAATATGATGAACTGGGTTTTGACGGAAAAATGAATTGGGGTATTCCGCTCATCAATACCAATTACAGTATTGAAGAAATATTAAATAATTTTGGAGCGAAGGGATATATTAAATATGATTCCCATGGGGATTATTTTTTTGAAAATACAACTAAGCGTGAAACGCATTTTACAGGAAGCAAATATCTTACTCAGCAGTACTCGGCAACTACTTTCCCTTTGCCGTTCCCGCCAAGCGTTGCAATGCACAAGTTTGAAAACAACACGATTGACCTCTCAACTGATGAAACAAAAATCATTAAAGCCATTATCAAATCGGGAGTGCTAAAATTCAATATTTATGATGTTTCTGTGCAAGGCATTAATTATGAAGTTATTTTTGAATCGAAAACAATATTCGATAAGGAACACAAGCCCTTAGAGGTAAGACTTTCCAAAGTTGAGCCAACCAAAAATATTCCGGCGGCAGGGTTTACAGTTGAAACCAATGATGGTAAATTGAATTTTGATATTACAATTATTTCTCCTGATGCCCAATCTGTTAATAATGTAATATTTAGACCACAGATTGCATTATCTGATATCGTATTTAAAGAGGCAGAAATTGAACTTCTTAAGGAGCTTACGCACTCTTATGTTACAACTTCCTCGTTTTCTTTTTTTCCAAGTAATGCAAGTTTAAATGCCATCATACATAATCCAAAATTATTGTTTGATATTACCAATAACTTTGGTTCTATTGCAACAATCAATATTTCGGAGGCATATTTAAAAGGAATCACGGACGAACAATCTATTTTGATTGAAAATGATACAAAATTTAATGTTCCTGACAATTATTCCGGTTCTCTTGAAGTTCATAATACCAAACAGGAAATTATGCTATCTTCAAACTATGATTCGCTCATTTTTAAATATACGGTTAATATTCCCAGAGGAAAAATTAAAATATTTGACACCTCTATTCTGGAATCAAACTTCTTTTTTAACGTTTTTTTTGATATAACAATTAATGAGGCCTCGTTTACTGACACTATTCCCTTTGGTCTCTCCGGCTTAAGGGCGTTAACAATTCTTGATACGGTAAGGATGAGAACAGCATTTGAAAGTTCGATGCCGCTTGATATGTATTTTCAAATTTTGTTTTATAATTCTGAAACGAAGACCGTAACAGATTCGCTGCTTTCCAAACCGCTAACTATCAAAGGCTCCTACGATGCCGCTACTGTACCATCTAATGTTCAATTCATAAATATTACTAACGAAAGAATAAAAAATTTGCAACAAGCCGATAAGATGGTTTTATCTATCTCATTAAATACGGAGGGTAGGCACAAGCCTTTTAATAATAAAAACAAACTTACAACAAAGTTAGGTGCGCAAATAATAGTAGTACAAAAAAATTAGTAAACTCGTGAAAAAAAATATATTTCTTTTTGTAACAGTATGTTGTTTTTTGCTAAAACTTTTTTCCCAATCGGTGGGTATTACAGACTTTATGCGGTTGAACCCCTATTCCGGTAAAAACAATCCCGCATATTTCCTGCCTTATAATGGATACTTTGGAATTCCTGCTATCTCAAACATGAATTTCAGTTTTTTTAATTCAGGGCTCCAGATAAATAAGTTTATTGTGAGAGATAATCACGGTAAGGTGATTAGATTTACCCCAAATAAATTTGTTAACTCGCTTTCTAAAAACAATTGGTTCAATTCGGATGTCAACTTTGAAATATTGGGGCTTGGTTTTAGGATTGGGAAATCTTTTTTTTCCTTAAGTTATCAATTTAAAATGGAGGAAAGATTCAGATATTCAAAAGATTTGTTCCGTTTTATTTTTCAAGGCAATTTAGCGCAAGATGGTAACGGAAAATATCTTTATACCGAGGCTACTCCTGCTATTCTAGAGATATCTCCGAATCTGAACATTTATCAAGAGATAGGTATTGGCTTTCAAAGACAAATTCTAGATAAACTTTACATAGGTGTTCGCCCTAAAATTCTATTTGGTTTAATTAATTTTCATACTGATAGTTTTCAAGCGAAGATTTGGACAAATCCGGACGACTTTACCATTTACGGCAATTACAATGTAGCGATGAAAGCGGCATCAGTTTTCCCGTTTTATAAAATAGAAAATAGCGAAATAATACTTGGCACTGAATATTCTGATTACAGGAATTTAGCAAAACATATCTTTTCAAAAAATCTTGGTTTTGCTATTGATTTAGGTACTGTTTACAGGATTAATCAACAAATTAGGGTATCTGCTTCGGTTACAGATCTCGGTTTTATTAGCTGGAAGGGTACCCCTTTGCAGATGGGTGTTAATAGTATGGACGTTGAATGGAAAGAGTTTTCAGGTTTTCAATCCGAACAAATAATGAATTTTATCCGTAACGGTTTTGACTTCAATTTTGATTCGTTGATTAATACGGTTAACAATAATTTTTATTTGGAACCGGCAATAAATTATTCAACAAGCTTAACGTCAAAAATTATGCTGGATTGTTACTTCGATTTAACCCCTTCAAACAGATTTATTATTCAAGGTAAAGGTTATATTTTAGGAAAAAATTTCCTCCCACAATTAACTTTAGCATACAACGGAACTTTTTTTAATATATTTGATGTGGTAGTTAGTTACTCTATGCTAAAGAAAAGTTTTGCAAATTTGGGAGTTGGATTGGGGGTCAGATTAGGACCTCTACATCTTTATACGGGCACCGATAATGTTTTTGCCGCAGTAAATTTACTAAATGCAAGAAAAATTAATGCAACATTTGGATTATTGTTCGATTTTCCTGTAATAAAAAGGATTAAAGAACCCGAACTCAATTCTTTGTTTCAGTCTCAAACTGAGAAGTCGGAGAAAGCGAAAAAGCAAACGCCTGAAAAACAAGAGAAAAAGCCAAAACAGAAAACATCAGAATCAATAGAAACAACAGTATGATTAACACCGTGTTGAACACTATTAGTGTACAGAAATTTTTACCTCAGTTGGGCATACAAAATGAGATGCCCGGAATCGAAAAAGCCTATCATAAACTTGTCTCAAAAACAGGAAAAGGTAACGATTTTCTGGGCTGGCTTACGCTTCCCGAAGAGATTACGCCCGATCAAATTAGCGATATTAATAAAACAGCCGAATATCTTGCGTCATTTTCCGAAATTATTGTGGTAGTGGGTATTGGTGGCTCTTATTTGGGTGCAAGAGCCGTTATTGAAGCGCTGCAGCATCCCTTTAAATCCATATTGCCCAACCAAAATACCCCATTGATTTTGTTTGCCGGAAATAGTTTAGGTGAAGATTATCATAAGGCATTGATAGATACGCTCGATATTAAAGAGTATTCAGTAATTGTAATTTCAAAGTCCGGAACTACCACTGAGCCCGCCATTGCTTTTCGTATATTGAAAGAACATTGCGAAAATAAATATGGCAGAACAGAGGCACAAAAGCGGATAGTTGCCATAACCGATGAGAAACGAGGCGCACTAAAGAAACTCGCCACTGAAGAAAATTACAAAACTTTTGTTATTCCCGATGACGTAGGAGGCAGATACTCGGTGCTTACTCCCGTTGGATTGTTGCCGATTGCCTGCGCCGGTTTAAATATTAGAAAACTACTGAACGGTGCCATCAATATGAGAAGGATGCTACTGAAAAACACCACTTACGACACAAACATCGCTATGCAATATGCGCTACTGAGGTTTCTTTTATACAAAGAAGGGAAAAAAATGGAGCTTGTGGTGGCGTATGAACCCCAATTGTTTTTCTTTATTGAGTGGTTTAAGCAACTTTTTGGAGAAAGCGATGGTAAGCAGGGTAAAGGAATTTTTCCTGCAGGTGCCATCTTTTCAACTGATTTACATTCCTTAGGGCAATATATTCAAGAAGGTGAACGACACCTTTTTGAAACAGTTTTATCGGTAGAAAAAGTAAGTGCACATTTACCTATTCCTTTTGATAACAATGATTTAGACGGTTTGAATTATCTGTATCAAAAAACCATTCACGAGATTAATCTCACTGCAGAAGAAGGTACTCGCAAAGCGCATATTTCTGGAAATGTTCCCAACTTCCGTATAACTATTCCCACAATTACCGAAGAAACCTTGGGAGAATTAATATATTTCTTTGAATTTAGTTGCGCTCTTAGTGGTTATCTGTTAAATGTCAATCCTTTTGACCAACCCGGCGTGGAAGCCTATAAATCGAATATGTTTAAGTTGCTGGGGAAATAAGAAAATGAAAAAAATAGCAATAGTTAACGGTATTAATCTTGCTGAGTTGGGAACTCGGGAAGTGGAAATTTACGGGCATACTGACTTTAATACGTATTTAGATACTCTGAAAAAATGCTACCCCGAAGTAGAATTTCTCTATTTTCAATCCAACAAAGTGGATGAACTGGCTGAATTTATGCTCAAGAACAAAGAAAATGACGGAATAATCTTAAATCCCGGTGCATTTACACATACTTCTGTTATTTTGGCAGATACTATTGCTAACATTTCTGCGCCTGTGGTGGAAGTTCATATCTCTAACCTGTTTGGAAGAGAAAATTTTAGAAAGAATTCTCTAATTACTTCAAAATGTTGTGGTTCATTATGTGGATTCGGACTTAAGGGATATGAAATGGCACTCTTTTATTTTGTAAATTAAACTTATTCATTAACATATTGTCATTACACGTCTAAAATTTGTTTTTTATGAAGAAATTATTTTTATTAACGCTCTTATGCGTTCTATCAACAGCATTTTTTGCTCAGGCAAAAGATAGAAAACCTTCTAAAAAAGTGAAAGGGAAAATACAGGAAATTGTAATGGAGGATACACTTCCAAAAGTACCTGTGATCTTTTTTAAGTCTTTAGAGCACGATTACGGCACTATCTATAAAAAAGATAATGGCGACTGCACTTTTGAATTTAAAAACACCGGAAAAGCCGATCTGCAACTTACCAATGTATCATCGAGTTGTGGCTGCACGGTGCCTCATTGGCCAAAAGAACCTATAGCGCCCGGACAAACATCTATCATTAAAGTAACATATAATACGAATAGTATAGGTTCGATAAATAAAAAGGTCTTTGTGGATCACAATGCTGGAGAGCGAGTTACCTTGTCTATTAAAGGAAACGTGGTGGAGCCTCCCTCCGAAATTACTCCTGAAAATAAACCATCCTCCCTGTTGAAAAATGAATAAAACCATTCTGCTTTTCTGCCTTTCTGCCTTTCTGCTTTTCTGTTCTTCTGCTTTATTTGCACAAAGCAAAGCAAAAAAGGACGCTGATCCCCCTTTTGTTCCGAAGATTACTACGGGAGCAGAAATTGAATTTGATAAAATTGCCTTTGATTACGGTACTTTGAATATTGGTGATGTTAAAACCGGTGTGTTTACTTATAAAAATGTAGGAAATAGACCCTTAGTGTTGTTTGATGTTATTGTTTCTTGCGATTGCACCGAGGTTGAGTGGCAAAAAGAGCCGGTTATGCCGGGCAAAACGGCAGCCATAAAAGCGGTTTATTCCGCCAAAACAGCAGGGCTTATCACTAAACAAATTACAGTACAGTCGAATGCGCAAACCGATAGAATAAGATTGCAACTGAAAGGAAATGTGAATGATTAAGGATTATCAGTTACTGAGAAAATAAATTTTCATTTTTTAGCAAAAATCACATTTATATTGATACTTTTGCCCCCGAAAATTATTACCCATTTAATAACACATTAAATTATTTTTTATTTATGAAAAAAGTACACAACTTGAATGCAGGACCCTGCGTATTGCCAAGAGAAGCCGTTGATACGGCAATTGAAAACCTGAAAGATTTTGCCGGAACTGGAATGTCGGTAATCGAAGTTTCACACCGTTCTAAAGAATGGGAAGCTCAAATGGCTGAATGTGAAACACTTTGGAGAGAATTATTGGAAATTCCAGACAACTACAAAGTATTATTCCTTGGTGGTGGTGCAAGTATGCAATTCTGTATGGTGCCCTTCAACCTGATGGAGAAAAAATCTGCCTATTTGGAAACCGGCGTGTGGGCGAAAAAAGCCTTCAAAGAAGCAAAAGGTTTCGGCGAAGCAGTAAAAGTAGCCTCTTCGGAAGACAAAATCTATTCCTATATCCCAAAAGGATACGAGATTCCAAAAGATGCCGATTATTTCCACATTACTACCAATAATACCATTTATGGTACTGAGATTAAGCATGATATGGATTGTCCGATAACTTTGATTGCCGATATGTCCTCCGATATAATGAGCCGCCCTGTTGATATTGCTAAATATGGCTTAATTTACGGCGGTGCGCAAAAGAATGTTGGTCCGGCAGGCGTTACTTTTGTTATCGTAAAAGAAGAATTACTCGGAAAAGTAAGTCGCTATATTCCTACTATGCTGGATTATAGAACACACATTCCCGAAGGTTCTATGTTCAACACCCCACCTGTTTTCTCTATTTTTGTAATGAAAGAAACATTGAAATGGGTTAAAAAAATGGGCGGATTAAAAGCAATGCAAGCTCATAACGAGAAAAAAGCCGGTATTCTTTATGATGAAATTGACAAAAACAGTATGTTTGTTGGAACTGCTGCCAAAGAAGACCGCTCTTTAATGAACGTTTGTTTTGTTATGAACGAACAATATAAAGACAAAGAGGATGATTTTATGAAATTTGCCAAAGAACGCGGTATGGTAGGTATCAAAGGACATCGTTCCGTAGGAGGATTCCGTGCATCAATCTACAACGCTTGCCCCATCGAAAGTGTAGAGGCATTAGTGGCGTGTATG
The DNA here is from genome assembly GCA_031253655.1 of Bacteroidales bacterium. Lineage (GTDB taxonomy): Bacteria > Bacteroidota > Bacteroidia > Bacteroidales > WCHB1-69 > WRNX01. The sequence goes on along the minus strand of JAIRVY010000103.1, from coordinate 2,982 downwards.
CAAGAATTTGAAAAATTATATAAATAACATTTTCATTATTATTGATTTTTTGTAGAGACGTGGTGTGCCGCGTCTCTACATTATTAATTACAAATCCCAATTATGATTACAATCGACGGTAAAATTCTGTCTCAGGAAATAAAAAACGAAATTTCCAAAACAGTAACTTCGCAGATTGAAGCAGGAAAAAATGCACCTCATTTGGCGGTAGTTATTGCCGGAGATGACAGTGCATCACTAACATACGTGGAAAGTATCAAGAAAAATACGAAAGAAGTAGGGATACTTTGCTCAGTGTATCAATTTCCGGCTTCGGTTACTGAGAAAGAGTTGTTGGACGCTGTAGATTTTATTAATCAGGATGATGAAATTGACGGATGTATTGTTCAATTGCCACTCCCAAAACAGATTGATAAACAAAAAATTATTCAAAAAATGAATCCCAAGAAAGATGTTGATTGTTTTCATCCGGAAAATATGGGGAAGTTGGTTCTTGGCGAAAAAGCTTTCTTGCCCGCGACACCCCACGCGGTAATGGAACTTTTAGAACGGTATGAAATAGAGACCGCCCAAAAAAACTGTGTAGTAGTGGGAAGAAGCAATATTGTGGGCAAACCGCTTGCGTTGCTGTTAGTGCAAAACAGTCCAAAAGCAGATGCTACGGTTACAATATGTCACAGTAAAACTAAAAATCTGAAAGAGGTTTGCACACAAGCAGATATCCTGTTGGTTGCCATCGGAAACCCGGAATTTATTACCGCAGAATATGTAAAAAAAGATGCTGTAGTGATTGATATCGGCATTCATCGGATAGAAGACAAAACAGCAGAGAAAGGATACAGAATCTGTGGGGATGTTAAATTTCAAGAGGTTTCCAAGAAATGTAAATCTATTACTCCCGTGCCAGGCGGTGTTGGCTCAGTTACTATAGCTTGCCTGTTGAAGAACACACTGTTATCTTACTCCCGGAACATTTAGCATATTCATTAATCCTTTTGCTTTGCCTCCGGAGACCATCCGCATCATTTTACGCATATCATCAAACTGTTTAATCAGCTTATTAACTTCCTGAATATCAGTTCCACTACCGGAAGCGATTCTTTTTTTTCGACTTCCGTTTAAGAAATCAGGGTTTGAACGCTCGTAGGGCGTCATAGATAATATGATGGCTTCAATCCCTTTAAAGGCATTATTATCAATATCCAAATCTTTTACCGTTTTTCCAACTCCGGGAATCATACTCATCATATCTTTCACATTTCCCATCTTTTTTATTTGGGAAATTTGACTAAGAAAGTCATTAAAATCAAACGTATTCTTAGCTAATTTTCGCTGCAATTTAATCGCTTCTTCTTCGTCGAACTGTTCCTGGGCTTTCTCTACAAACGAGCGGATATCTCCCATTCCCAAAATTCTTTCCGCCAATCTGTCAGGGTGAAAAACATCCAATGCGTCCATCTTTTCTCCAACCCCAATAAACTTGATGGGTTTATTAACCACCGACTTAATGGTTAGAGCAGCGCCACCGCGGGTGTCGCCATCCATTTTGGTAAGAATAACGCCGTCGAAATTTAGTTTGTCGTTAAAGGCTTTGGCGGTATTAACGGCATCCTGACCGGTCATAGCATCTACAACGAATAGTATTTCGTGTGGATTTACGGCATTTTTGATGTTTCCAATTTCGTCCATCATCTCCTGGTCAATGTGCAAACGACCTGCCGTATCGATAATTACAACGTTGTGTCCCCAGTCTTTGGCGTGTTGCACGGCGCGTTTGGCAATATCCACCGGTTTTTTCGAGTTAATATCGGTAAAAACATCTACCTCAATTTGTTCGCCCAGCACTTTTAACTGGTCAATGGCGGCGGGGCGATATACATCGCAGGCTACTAATAGCGGTTTTTTAGCACGCCTGGTTTTCAATATTCTAGCCAATTTTGCCGCGTGGGTAGTTTTACCGGAACCTTGCAAACCGGCCAGCAAAATAATGGAGGGATTGGGTTTTACATTGATATCCACTGCCTCCCGACCCATTAGCTCAATCAACTCATCGTAGGTTATCTTTACCATAAGTTGGCTGGGAGAAACCGCTTTCAGCACATTTTGTCCCATTGCCTTTTTCTTCACTTCATCGGTAAACTCTTTGGCAATCTTATAGTTAACATCCGCATCTAATAGAGCTTTCCGTACTTCTTTCATGGTTTCCGCCACATTAATTTCGGTAATGTAGCCTTGCCCTTTCAATACCTTAAAGGCGCGTTCCAATTTAGAGGATAAACTTTCGAACATATTCTTTCGGATTAGGTGATTAGACGATTAGATGATGTAAGGATTCTTTTAATTTTTGATTCTTAATTTTTTTTCGGTGGCGAAAATAAATTTTAAAATGATTCTTTCTGCGAAAAAAAGATTTAGCGGTTAAAAATTAGTTTGAGGCGTTATGAATGGGATTCCTCGCTGCGCTCTGAATGACAGCACAATTTTGCTATATGGGAGGAGCGGAAAATGCGACGGCAGCATTTCGACAGGCTCAATGACCAGCCGCCGCGTTGTCATTCCGAGCGTAGCGAGGAATCCCTTCCCTACCGGTGGCGTCGTTGTCATTCCGAGCGTAGTGAGGAATCTCGAACAAATCCAAACTCATTAACTAACTCCTTCCATTTCGGAATCATGGAGTTAATTAACAATTCTTTCTTGTTTCTGTTCCACTTCTTTAACTCTTTCTCACGATGTATTGCCAAGTCAAAATGTTCAAAATACTCATAATAAATACAGTATTCAAGATAATATCGAGCTGTAAACGAATTCTTTATTAAATGATTTTTATGTTGATAAATCCTTCTACATAATTCGTTAGTTACTCCAATATAAAGAGTTGTTTTATTTTTGTCTGTGAGAATGTAAACATAACCTCCTTTAGTCATCTTCAATTAATTTTGCGACAAATAAACATTTTTGTAAAACACCAAAATAAAAAATAAC
>JAIRVY010000084.1 GCA_031253655.1 Bacteroidales bacterium | reverse complement strand
CAATATAAAGAGTTGTTTTATTTTTGTCTGTGAGAATGTAAACATAACCTCCTTTAGTCATCTTCAATTAATTTTGCGACAAATAAACATTTTTGTAAAACACCAAAATAAAAAATAACACCTCAAACTAATTTTTAACCAACAATAATACCCCCCTTGTTTTTTCTAAAAAAATAATCTACTTTTGCACCCTTTTTGAAAAAAGAGGGCATTAAAACAAATCTTATTGATAATTAACAATATATCAATCAATATAAACATTAGTATTAACCAAAATTCAGGAGGTATTCATGAATCAAACCAAGCAAATCCCCCATAATCTCCCTGAAGACCACGCGCAAAAATTAGCACAAATTGAAGCGGTAATTGCTAAATATGAAGCAAAACCAAGCAATTTGATTATGGTTCTGCACGCGGCTCAAGGAATTTACGGGTATCTACCCTACGTGGTTCAAAAATTTGTTGCGGATAAAATGATTATGGCTGTGTCGGAAGTTTCCGGCGTGGTTACTTTTTATTCGTTTTTCTCCACCAAACCTAAAGGAAAACACACGATTCTCGTGTGTATGGGAACTGCCTGCTATGTTCGCGGCGGAAAAAAATTGGTGGAAGGTCTTCAAAAACACCTTAATGTTGATGTTGCCGACACTACCGAAGACGGCAAATTTACGTTAAGTATTGCGCGCTGCATCGGCGCTTGCGGATTAGCCCCCGCCTTGATGGTCGATGATACAGTATTTAAGTCTGTTAACCCCAAAAGATTAGAATCAGTTCTGTCTAAATATTAGGAGGAATTTATTATGAGTAAGAAAATTAAAACCATCGCTCATTTAGAGGAAATTAAACAAGATTTTCTAAAAAATCAGGAAAAATACAAATACCAGATTCTGGTTTGTGGCGGCGCAGGCTGCATTTCTTCTAACTGCGTAGATGTTGAAAATGCAATTAAAGAAGAACTTAAAGAAAAAGGTCTTGAGAAAGAGGTAAAAGTATTTCAAACCGGATGTATGGGCATCTGCGCCATGGGCCCCGTAATGTTGGTGCTTCCCGAGAGAACTTTCTACACCGAACTGAACCCCGAAAAAGCAAAAGAGATTGTTGAAAGTCATTTGCTTAAAAACCAACCTATTGAAGAATACACGTTCTACGATAAAACATTGTTAAGATATGTTCCGAAAATAGATGATATCGAATTTTTTAAAACACAAGTGAAAATCTGTTTAGATTTATGTGGAATTATTGATTATGCCGACATTAAGAATTATATTGCTCACGACGGCTACAAGGCTGCTGCAAAAGCGATTATAGAAATGAAACAGGAAGATGTGGTAAAAGAAGTAGAACTCTCTGGTCTTCGCGGACGAGGCGGCGGTGGTTTCCCTACGGGAACCAAATTTCGCGCGGGTTTCTCTCAAAAAAGCGACATCAAATATATGGTGTGTAATGCCGATGAGGGCGACCCCGGCGCATTTATGGACCGCAGCGTAATTGAAGGCGATCCGCACTGCTTAATCGAAGGTATGATTCTTTCGGCTTATGCCATCGGCGCACAACAAGGCTATGTGTATATACGAGCCGAGTATCCTATCGCCATTGAAAGATTGAAAGTGGCGTTGGAACAAGCCAGGGAGTATGGTTTACTGGGAAAAAATCTGTTTGGCAGCAACTACTGTTTCGACCTCGAAATCAGAATCGGTGCCGGCGCATTTGTGTGCGGCGAAGAGACTGCATTAATGGCTTCCATTGAAGGTCAACGCGGCGAGCCGAAGCAAAAACCGCCATTCCCATTTCAAAAAGGATTGTACGGCTATCCTACCATAATAAATAATGTGGAAACTTTAGCCAATATTCCCAAAATTATTCGCAACGGCGGCACATGGTACGCCTCTTTCGGCGTGAAAGAAGCACCTGGTACGAAAGTGTTTGCGCTTGCCGGTGATATTGTGAACGCAGGTATTGTGGAAGTGCCTATTGGAACCCCAATAGGAAATATAATTTACAACATTGGAGGAGGTATCCCCAATAATAAAGAGTTTAAGGCTGCACAAATCGGAGGTCCCTCAGGTGGTTGTATTACTAAAGAAAACCTTAACATTCCCGCAGATTACGATTCACTGCAAAAAATGGGTGCCATTATGGGCTCCGGAGGTCTTATCGTAATGAACGAAGATACTTGTATGGTGGACACCGCCCGCTTCTTTATGGATTTTATCCGTGACGAGTCTTGTGGAAAATGTGTTGCCTGTCGAGTAGGAACTAAAAGAATGCTCGAAATTTTGGAAAATATTACAGAAGGAAAAGGAAAATCCGGTGATATTGAAACCCTTATCGAAATCGGCGAAACCATTCAGGAATCTGCAATGTGCGGTCTAGGGCAAACTGCCCCCAACCCGATTCTTTCTACTATTCGCTTCTTTAGAAATGAATATGAAGAACATATTAACAAAAAATATTGTAGAGCAGGTGTTTGTGCTGCGATGTTTACCTCGCCTTGCGAAAATACCTGTCCGGCAAATGTAAACGTAACCGGTTATATTTCATTAATTGCCGCAGGTAGATTCCAGGATGCATACAATTTGGTAATGCGCGAAAATCCGTTCCCGGCTGTTTGCGGTAGAATTTGTACCCGCCCCTGTGAACGTAAATGTCGCAGAAGTACGGTTGATGAACCGGTAGCTATCCGAGATTTGAAACGCTTTGCAGCAGATTACGCTTTCAAAAACGAACTTCCTTATAGAATGCAACTTACGTTTGCGAAAAAAGGAAAACGTATTGCCGTTATCGGTGCAGGTGCATCGGGATTAACCTGTGCTTACTACTTGGTAAATATCGGTTATGATGTAGATGTTTTTGAAGCACAAAGCGTTGCCGGTGGTGTGTTAGCGTTTGGTATTCCCGAATATCGTTTGCCGAAAGCAATCCTTCAACACGAAATTGACCTGATTAAACAAGCTGGCGTAAATGTTTATCTGAATAAAGAAGTGGGTAGAGATTTAGATTTCAGGCATTTACGCGAAGGTTACGATGCTATTTACGTAGCCACAGGAACCCAATATCCCGCAAAAGTAAATATTGAAGGCGAAGATTTAAGAGGCGTGATTCACGGTATCAACTTCTTAAAAGATTCTAACCTGAAAAGCGATATGAAACTTCACGGAACAGTTGCAGTAATAGGCGGCGGAAACACAGCGGTTGACTCTGCCCGCTCTGCACTCCGTATTGGTGCCAACAGAGTGATTATTGTCTATAGAAGAACTGAAGATGCTATGCCCGCTTATAGAGAAGAAGTAATTGAAGCCAAAGAGGAAGGTATTGAAATTATGGAATTAACAGCCCCCACGAAGTTCATTGGAAAGGGAAATAATGTGGTGGGTATTGAATGTATTAAAATGGAATTGGGCGAATTTGACGCTTCCGGTAGAAGAAAATCTGTGGAGGTGAAAGGTTCAAACTTTGTTTTGGATGTCGACTACGTAATTCCTGCCGTTAGCCAATATGCCGACTTACCGTTTATCAGTAAAGATGAAATTGGCGTAACCAAATGGGGCACATTCATCGTGGATCCGGATACGCAAATGACGACTATTAAAGGTGTATTCTCCGGTGGAGACGTTGTAAGAGGTCCGGAAGATGTAATTAACGCTATTGCAGACGGTAAAAAAGCCGCTTCTTCCATTGACACCTATCTGGGTGGAAACGGTCTATTAAACAAAGGTGCACCAATTGAAATCCCTAATGTTTACGACGATGACGAAGTTGTCGCACACCCGAAATTCGACCTTGAAATGTTAACTCCCGAAGTGAGAAAACAATCATTTGCCGAAGTAGTTTTAGGTTACCATAAAATTAACGCCATCGCTGAATCTATGCGATGCTTACATTGTGAAAGGAGATAATTATGATACAACTTACAATTAACAACAAAAAAATCAGCGTTGAACCGGGAACCACGATTCTCGAAGCCGCTAAACAAAACGGAATTAACATCCCTACTTTATGCTACATGGAAGGCGTACACAAATTCGGCTCGTGCAGAATATGTTCTGTAGAAGTGGTTGGTGCTCGCACACTTCAAGTTGCATGTATGGCAGAAGTTAGAGACGGAATGGTGGTTTATACCAATTCAAAAAAAGTATTAAAAGCACGTAAAGTATTGTATCAATTGATGCTTTCCGACCACTCCAAGAATTGCTTAAGTTGCAATCGTAATCAATCTTGTGAACTACAACAGTTAGGAGAAACTTTAGGTGTTATGGAAACTCGCTTTGATACAGGCAGCGCCCGAGAACAGATTGATATTTCTCCTTCTATAACAAGAGATCTGTCGAAATGTATCCTCTGTCGCCGTTGTGTAACAGTTTGTAAAGGCGTGCAAGGCGTTGGAATTTTAGATGCACAAAACCGCGGATTCGACTCTCTGATTGCACCGGCAATGGACCACTCTATCAACGATGCTAAATGTGCATTCTGCGGACAATGTACTGTTGTTTGCCCGGTGGGCGCTTTGAAAGAAACCGACCATATTACAAGAGTATGGGAAGCGATTAATAATTCTGAGAAGAGAGTAATCTTTCAACCGGCACCGGCAGTACGTGTTGCGCTGGGCGAAATGTTCGGCTATCCTGTGGGCACTTCGGTAACCGGAAAAATGGCAGCCGCTATTCGCGAACTTGGTGTAGATGATGTATTCGACACAAATTGGGCAGCCGACCTTACCATTTTGGAAGAAGGTACGGAATTTTTAGGTAGAGCCATTGATGTACTGTCCGGCAAAAAAGCAGTACTTCCATTAATTACAAGTTGCTCACCCGGCTGGATTAAGTACATTGAGTCATACTATCCGCAACTTACTCCAAATTTGTCAACCTGTAAATCGCCTCACATGATGTTAGGTGTCATGACAAAAACTTATTATGCGGAAAAAATTAAATTTGAACCGGAAAAAATTTATACAGTATCTATTATGCCATGTACGGCGAAAAAATTTGAAATATCACGCGAGGAAATGGAAAACAGAGGCATTAGAAACGTGGATGCAGTGCTCACTACTCGCGAATTAGGACAAATGATTAAACAAGCCGGTATTGATTTCCGCAATTTGGCAGAGGGTTTATTCGATGACCCACTCGGACAATCTACCGGCGCAGCAGACATCTTCGGCGTTACCGGAGGCGTCATGGAAGCGGCAATCAGAACTGTTTATGCCATTATCACAGGCAGAGAATTACCTTTTGACAATTTACATGTAACTCCGATTGTAGGTCTCGACCAAATCAAAGACGCTACGTTGAAATTTGAAAATGTACTTCCCGAATACAAAATGTTTGAAGGTTTTGAAGTGAAAATTGCCGTTACCAGCGGTTTAGCAGGAGCTAAAATTTTGATGGACCAAATTGTAGCAGGCACATCTCCCTACCATTTCATTGAAGTGATGGGGTGTCCAAGTGGGTGTATCTGTGGTGGCGGACAACCCCGCAGTGATGACCCGGACGTGAGAATGAAGCGTTTGAAAGCAATGTACAGTGAGGACGAGGCAAAAACGCTCCGCCAATCGCACCATAATCCTTCCATTAGCGCAGTTTATAAAGATTATTTAGGTAAACCCTGTGGACATCTATCGCACGAACTGCTACACACCCACTACTTCGACAGAAGTAAGGATAATGAAGAATAATATTAAGAAAAAGCCCGCTACTATGCGGGCTTTTTTTCTAAATACTCATTTCCGACAAATACACATTGGAAATGAAGTCGTATTGAAAGGCATCTGAAACTTCAAGTAACTTTTTTACTTTAACACTTTTTCTCTTAAAAAGATAACTTACAATTGTCGGTGTACAGTTTAGTATTTCTGCGACCTTCTGTTTGTTCCAGTTATTATTATCTGCCACTTCTTTAATCTTTTCTCCAATAAGTATTTGGCTCAAAAATTCACAGTTCCCGTTATTGTTGTTAACCAAAAAGTGACTACTCTCCAAATCGGTTACGGAAAAAGATAGATGAGAAATATAATCCTTAACTATATAATGAAGAAAATTGTATTTTAAAAGAAAGGAGATTCTAATCAAATCCTCAATATTTATATCATCCATCCGAAATATTTTATCAGAATTTTGTCTGTAAGAACTTAGCTTTTCTGCAATATATTTCGATGAAATTTCTTTTTTTTTGGCTTCTCTCTTAATCATCGACCCAATGCGTAATTTCATTATCTTTTCGTTGTCTAACATATCATAATTTGTTATTATTTATATAATTGTGCGTGCTCTATTCTACATCCGTTTATGTAAGACTACAAAAAACTCAATTACCGGATAAAGTACCAACGCAATTTACCGGCAAAAGTATACTAATAGTCAACGCGTTATGTTCCATTTGAGAGGAAATTTATTTTTTTCTCCTCGTTTTTAGAGGAGAAAATTCGACTGAGGAAAATAGTGACTTTATATAAAAAAAACATATAGAAAAATACTCTAATAAGGAGGATATTACTATTTATTTATCCATTTTCGTAATCTTTTTTCGATTTGTTTTTTTTTTATTTTTGCCTTTTCTAAACACTAAACAAAGGGATGAAAGTTTCTACGATGATAAATATTTTTTTAGCAATAGTTGCTCTGTTTTTTTCATTTCTTATAACTCGTGCCATATTACGGCCAGAAAAATTTAAAGCAGTTTATATGCAGCGTTCGAAGGAAATAAAAGCGAGATTGATTACAATTCGCGCCGCCCAGATAGTATATCGGTGTGAATATAAAAACTATCTCGATAATTTAGATTCATTGGTTGAATTTGCGAATAACGGAATGGTACATATTGTCAAAATTTCAGGAAATATCCCGGAAGAGATGACCGAAAACGAAGCCCTCCGCCAGGGCTTGATTAAAAAAACGGTGGAAATCTGCCCGGCTAAAACTCGTATTGTTAATTCTGATCCTAACGTTACTGAAGAAAGTTTGAAGAATTTTCACTTAATTCCTCATACTAATAATAAAAAATTTGAAATTCAGACTGGTGAAATATACGGAAAAACTTATACCATTCCTGTGTTTAGAATTGAAGTTCCGCTGGAGGATATATTTGCCAATAGTGACCAAACAATCTCAAATAAAACCATAAACTTTTGGGGTTTTCTTTTTAACAAAATGTTTTACAATAATTTAGATAAAGACATACAATATATAGCTAATTACTCGCCCCTGTGGTTAGGCTCACTTACCGGTGCAAGTACCTCAGGAAGTTGGGAATAATTTTTTTTTATGAATACAACAGTTTACACCACGCCTTTCTGTTTAATACCTAAAATTTTTTTTAACGAAGAAAAAAAAAGGGATTATCTCGATATCTTTTTTGAAAAACCTATATCTCAATTTATGGGAAAGGAAGAGATGGATAGTTACTTCTTAATTTATTCAACACAAACAGCGGAAGAATCTACCCATATTATTTCGCTTATGTACAAGAATATCAAAGAAATTACACAAGAACTCTCCGATGTGATTTGTGTGAATGTATATGAAGATGAATTGTTCCTATTAGTGCTCAAGAAGGGTAAGGTTGAATATGCCGGTTTTAATTATATTACTGTGAAAGAAGATGTTGTGTACCATATTGCGAATGTTGCACAACAATTTTTTGAAAATAATTCACAACCGGAATATTACTATTTACAATTAATTCCCGAACAATTACGTTTATTATGTAATTATTTTACTATGAAGAAACTTTAAATCCTTCTTATGAATAAAAATAGATTTTTTCTTCTTGTTCTTTTGTTATTAGCTATCCCGACACTCTTTTCTCAGGAATTTTACCGAAGAAATGTCATTTATATGGATACTACTACTTTTATGATTTGGGCAACACCTAATTTTGCAGTACACTTTCCTTTTGGAAATAATGGTTATTTAGACGGCACTTTTAAACATAACTATAAAATTGGTTTAGATTTAACGTTTAAAACTAAATCAAACTTGACGTTCGATTTTTCTTTTAACTATATGTTTGGAAGCAAAATAAGGCTCAATCCAAAAGAACTTTTCGGTGATATGGTTATTTATCTGAACGATACTACAGTAGCATTTTTTAACGGTGAAGGAAATCATTCCGTTGAGCTTTCTCAGGAAGGAAGATACTGGAATCTTAATGTTTCGGTGGGTAAAATTGTTCCGCTTGACCGTTGGAAAAACTCCGGACTCTGGTTTAAAGCGGGGATTGGATTTTTCAGCCATAAAATCTATTTTGCAGATTCCTACAAATTTTTTCCTCAAATTGACCAAAAAACCTACCGTCTTGGCTACGATCGGCGCTCTTCGGGGGTTGCATTAAACCAATTTTTCGGGTATCTGTTTCTGCGACAAAAAAGAGTACTGAGTTTTTATGTGGGGATTGAAATTTGGGAAGTATTTACCAAACCGAACAGAGGATATATTTTCGTTGGAGAATACGCCGGACCTACAGACAAATTACTATATAAATTCAGCGGTTTAATTGGAGTTAAAGCTGGATGGAATCTTCCTTTTTATGAGAAAAAGCGGGTTGTTACATTATACACCTACTAATTTATATGCGGGTTCTTTACACACTAATTATCTTGGTTTCTACTTTTTTTATAAAATTATCTTTATTTTTTAACAAAAAAGCAAGAGATTGGACTGTGGGAAGAAAAAATCTCTATTATCTTCTTGAAGAAAAATGTAAGGGCAAGGAAAGGATTATCTGGTTTCATTGCGCCTCTTTGGGTGAATTTGAACAAGGAAAACCATTAATGAATAGAATTAAACAACAGGAAGAAAATGTAACACTTTTACTTACTTTTTTCTCTCCTTCCGGTTACGAAGTAAAAAATAATGACCCCATCGCAGATATAATTACCTATTTACCTGCGGATACACTCAAAAATGCTAAAAAATTTATTCAAATCGTTAATCCGGAAAAAGCATTTTTTATTAAGTATGAGTTTTGGTTTAACTACATGTATGAACTTTCCCGTTTGAATATCCCTTTTTACTATGTATCAGCCATTTTTAGAGATAACCAATATTTTTTTAAGTTTTACGGAAAATGGTTTTTTAATCATCTCAAAAAGTGTACTCATTTTTTTGTTCAAAACGAAAATTCTGAAACACTTTTAAAAAAATTTTGTATTTCACAAGTTACTGTTACCGGAGATACCCGCTTTGATACCGTATATCAAACGGATAAAAAACTCTGTACATTGGATTTTATTGACATTTTTAAATCTGATAAAAAATTGTTGGTGGCGGGCAGTACCTGGCAACAAGATGAAAAACTGCTCTGTGAACTCTTTCCCAAGATAAATTCAGATTACAAACTTGTGATTGTCCCGCATAAAGTAGAAAAAGAACGAATTGCGCAGATTAAAAGAATGTTTCACTCTTTTTCCACCGTTTGTTACTCCGAAAAAGAGGAAAAACAACTATCGGATTATGATATGTTAATTGTTGACTGCATAGGTTTGTTACGCATAATCTATAGATATGCTGATATTTCGTACATCGGTGGCGCATTTAAAACGGGATTGCATAATATTTTGGAAGCAGCTGTGTATGAAAAACCCCTCTTTTTCGGACATCATTATCATAAATTTAATGAAGCGACAGAGTTGGTAAACCTCGGCGGCGCGTTTTCGGTATCAAATTCAAAAAAAATGGCAGAAAAAATTCATTTTTTTGAAAATAACTCCTCCGAATATCAAACTATTTGCGAAATTTGCAAAAAATTTGTAGAAACTAATATAGGCGCGACAGAAAGGATCTTTAAGTCTTTAAATCTTTAAATCTATAAATCCTCAAATCTCAAACCTCAAATCTCAAATCTCAAGTCAAATTTATGCCTCTCATCTCCCCTCACGATATCCTGAAACAATCGAACAAACTGAGAAGGTCTTTCTCTAAAATGATGATGAATTTATTGGGAGTCAATAGATTAAACGATTCCTACGCAGCCACGCAGGAGTATCTGGGAAATGATGTAACCGCACACTATCTGTTTCAACACAATATTAAATATGAAGTGGATGATACGAATTTGAAGAATATTCCCGAAAAAGGGGGTTGTGTTTTTATCTGTAATCACCCCACCGGGATATTAGACGGTATCGTGCTCATTGACTTAATATCACGCATTCGTCCGGATGTGAAGTTCCTGGGTAACTTTTTGCTGGGCAGGATGGATGTACTTGAGAAGTTTTTTATTGAAGTGGATCCCTTCGATGCCAAAAATCCCCAAAATATTAAAGGAATAAAATCAGCATTGAAACATATTAAAGAGGGAAACTGTCTGGCAATGTTTCCGGCAGGAGAAGTATCTACTGTTCACGGATTTAGAATTCAGGATAAAAAATGGCCATCCTCAATGTTGAAACTTATGCGCAAAGTGAATACTCCCATTATCCCCATGTTTATGTCGGGAACTAATTCCCCCTCATTCCATATCTTAGGGTTTATTCATCCTATTTTAAGAACAATCCAATTGGTACGCCAATTCAATAGAAAAGATAATACTAATGTTAAAATAGCAGTAGGTGCTCCCATTTTGCCCATTCGTACAGCTTCTTTGAACGAAAAAGAATATGCCGATTTTGTGAGAATGAACGTTGATTTACTGCGAAAAACGTTTTCTAAAAAATCAGATACCCCAAAAGCAAACAATATTTTGATTGCCCCCATTGCACCATCTCAAAATAAAGATTTGATTGTTAATGAAATCAATCGATTAAAAATAGAGCATATTCTTTTCCGGCAAGGACCTTTTACGCTCTTTTTTGCCCATCCAAAAGATTTACAAAGTATTATGGAAGAGATTGGGCGTTTGAGAGAAATCACTTTTAGAGAAGTGGGAGAAGGCACTAACAAAGAACTTGACATTGACAAATATGATGCCTACTACCACGAAATATTTATTTGGGATGAAGAACGAGATACAATTGTGGGCGCCTACCGGATTGGAATGGGCGCAGAAATTATGAGCCAGCATGGCAGAAAAGGATTTTATACCGATTATATGTTTCAGTATAACAAAGCGTTGAACCCAATTTTGCATAAAACAGTTGAATTGGGACGTTCATTTATTATCAAACCCTATCAAGGCAACTCAATCTGCCTTATGTTGCTGTGGAAAGGCATTTTGCAAGTACTGTTACAAAATGATGAGTATCGTTATTTGCTGGGCCCTGTTTCTATTTCAAACGATTATTCTGATATTTCTAAAACACTAATTGAAAGATATATACGGAAACACCATTTTGATCATTACAACAGCAAATTTGTTACTCCCACAAATCCATTACCCAAAGAAAAGTTTGGGTTCGTGAAAAATTATTTGAAAGATATTAATAGTTTGGAACTTCTTGATAAACTGATTATTGATTTGGAAAACAAACAACGCGGAATTCCTGTGTTGGTAAAACGCTATTTGCAATTGAGAAGTAAAGTATTGGCTTTTAACATTGACAGGGATTTCAACGATTGTTTGGACGCATTAATATTATTGGATTTAAAGAATGTTCCGGAAAAAACGCTGGAAATGCTTTCTAAAGATATGAATGTGAATGCGGTAGAACGATTTAAAAAACTACAATAAGATGGAGAATTTTTTTTATTTAGGCGTAATTACCAAAACTTTTGGTTATAAAGGCCAGGTAGTTATCTATTTAGATACAGACGAACCGGAGAAGTACAAAACCATAGATGCAGTTTTTGTGAAAGAGGTGGATGAAATGCTACCCTATATGATTGAGGAATTTATCTATAAAGGCTCCAATCAGGCAATTGTGAAATTTGCCGATATGGATGGAGAGGATGCAAAAAATTTAGTAAAATCGAAACTCTATTTGCCAATAAGCTTTCTTCCTCCATTAACCGGAAATAAGTTCTACTTTCACGAAGTAATAGGTTTTGATATTATTGACACAAAGCATGGTAATATTGGAAAATGTGTTGATTTTCTGGAAATTAGCCGACAACCCATTATGCAAATAGATTTTCAGGGTAAAGAGATATTAATTCCGGCGGTTGACGAAATTTTTGATAAGGTGGACAGAGTAAACCGAACAATTACTATCTCTGCGCCAAATGGGTTGATAGAGATTTATTTGGAATAATGAAAGATTTTGTGTTTATTTGCCACACGAATAAATAAACTCTTATGGATTTTAAACAACTTGTATTACAAGGCATTCCGTCGGAATTGCCTGCACCCAAGCCTTATGACAACAACATAAGTCACGCTCCGAAACGTAAAGATATTTTAACACAGGAGGAGAAGAAATTAGCCTTACACAATGCGTTGCGCTATTTCAAACCTGAGTGGCACGAGATATTGGCGCCTGAATTTGCCAAAGAACTAAAGGATTACGGCAGAATC
Organism: Bacteroidales bacterium; assembly: GCA_031253655.1. Lineage (GTDB taxonomy): Bacteria > Bacteroidota > Bacteroidia > Bacteroidales > WCHB1-69 > WRNX01. The sequence continues at coordinate 2,281 of JAIRVY010000084.1, read as the reverse complement.
TATATGTACCGTTTCCGCCCCGATTACAAAATGTATGCACGCCCCATTGAAGAGTATCCTGTAAAAACAATACAAGCCGCCGCAATTATGTTGATGATTCAAAACAATTTGGATTATGCGGTGGCGCAACATCCGCACGAATTAATTACTTATGGCGGAAATGGCGCAGTGTTTCAAAATTGGATACAATACCTGCTCACGATGCAATATTTGGCAACGATGACAGAAGAGCAAACGCTGGTGCTTTACTCCGGCCATCCGATGGGGTTGTTTCCTTCACATAAAGAGGCGCCCCGCGTAGTGGTTACCAACGGAATGGTTATCCCAAATTATTCCAAACCGGATGATTGGGAGCGGTTCAACGCGTTGGGAGTATCACAATACGGACAGATGACGGCAGGTTCCTATATGTACATTGGACCGCAGGGAATTGTGCACGGCACTACCATTACAGTGCTAAATGCGAGCAGACGATTGCAGGGCGACATTGCCGGAAAACTGTTCATTACTTCAGGTTTGGGAGGAATGTCGGGGGCGCAGCCCAAAGCGGGCAATATTGCCGGTGTTGTTTCAATTACGGCTGAAGTGAACCCCGCCGCTACGCAAAAACGCCACCAGCAAGGATGGGTGGATGAGGTGCATCATCAGTTGGATGAACTGCTTGCAAAAGTAATAGAAGCGCAACAACAAAAATTACCCCGCTCGTTTGCCTACGTAGGAAATATTGTGGACTTATGGGAGTACTGTGTAAAAAACAACATAGCTGTAGATTTAGGCTCCGACCAAACCTCTCTGCATAACCCCTGGGCAGGTGGTTATTACCCTGTGGATTACACCTTTGAGGAATCTAACAAAATGATGGCGGAGGAACCCGAAAAATTCCGCGCTACCGTGCAGGAATCATTACGTCGCCAAGTAAGTGCAGTGAATAAATTGGCGGAGAGAGGGATGTACTTTTTCGATTACGGTAACGCTTTCTTGTTGGAGTCGAACCGGGCAGGTGCGGAAATACTAAAACCGGACGGAAAATTTAAGTATCAATCCTATGTGCAAGATATTATGGGACCGATGTGTTTCGATTACGGCTTTGGTCCGTTCCGCTGGGTATGCACTTCCGGAAAACCAGAAGATTTGGATACTACCGACAAAATAGCGATGGATGTTTTACTACAGATGAGCGAAACCTCTCCCAATGAGATAAGCCGTCAAATGCAGGACAATATTACTTGGATTAAAGGTGCAAAAGAGAACAGGTTGGTGGTGGGCTCGCAAGCCCGTATTTTGTATGCCGATGCGGAGGGACGTATCAAAATTGCAACCGCTTTCAATCAAGCCATTAAGGAGGGCAAAATTAGTGCGCCGGTAGTGCTGGGGCGCGACCATCACGATGTTTCCGGCACAGATTCCCCTTTTAGAGAGACCTCCAATATTTACGATGGTTCTTCTTTTACAGCCGATATGGCCATTCACAACGTTATTGGCGATTCTTTTCGCGGCGCTACATGGGTTTCCATTCACAACGGAGGTGGGGTAGGTTGGGGAGAAGTGATTAACGGTGGTTTCGGAATGCTGTTAGATGGCTCGGAAGATGCAGAACGAAGGCTAAAAAATATGCTCTTTTGGGATGTAAACAACGGTATTGCGCGACGCACCTGGGCAAGAAACCCCGAAGCCCTTTTCGCCATAAAACGTGCGATGAACAATAACTCCAACTTAATAATTACCCTGCCAAATCTCGCAGATGAAGAATTGATAAACGAAGTTACAGATTTTCAAATCCCTTTATAGCATTAGTTCTACATAACAAGTCTTAGTCAAGATGGGAAAAAAACCAAAAAAAACCAAACTACAATTATTTCAATTTGCGACCTTTGCATCAAAGCCGTTGCAGCCATCGTGGATTTGAACTTCGCCGGCGGGGACAAAAAAATCGTTACATGCTGATTTATAACGATTTTTTCTATTGTTCAACAATACTTTGTGGTCCCTCTTGAACTTGAACAATATCCATAAGTCATTGATTATTAATGTTAAATTTTTAGTGCGGGGTATGTTGGGGACGGAAAAAAATTAGTGTGGTCTTTTTTGTGATTTTTTTCAAAAATTTATTTTATCGATAAATAACTGTAATTTAAATAAATACACTTTCATTTTGTGGCGGGTTTTAACCGAGTTTCAACCCAATAACAACACAAATATTTTCAAAAATTGACAAAACCATCTTTAGTTTATCTTTTTTTGCAGTGCGGTTTTTCACTAAAACAGTAACGCGAAAATAGAA
>JAIRVY010000112.1 GCA_031253655.1 Bacteroidales bacterium | reverse complement strand
CGGTAGGGAAGGGATTCCTCGCTACGCTCGGAATGACAACGACGCCACCGGTAGGGAAGGGATTCCTCGCTGCGCTCGGAATGACAACGCGTCAACCGGTAGGGAAGGGATTCCTCGCTACGCTCGGAATGACAACGACGCCACCGGTAGGGAAGGGATTCCTCGCTACGCTCGGAATGACAATGCGGCGAGGAATCCCATTCATAACGCCTCAAACTAATTTTTAACCCTTTTTATGTGATAAAAAATATGCATATCATTTTTTATTTATTTTCGCGACTGTGTAAAAAAACACATTTAATATTTTTTTCCGGTAATAACTATGTATATTAGCACAATTATTAACAATTCACCTCAAACAATTCAGCGAAGAATAGCGGGAAAAGTGAAAGAAAAGAGGTTGGTAGAATGACGCTAACACCCCACAAATTGCCGGATGGTTGAGGAGGTCTGATTTTTGACCATTTGGCAAAAGATACAATTCATAACATTTCATTGATAATTAAAGGCTCTTCAATATGAAAACTATCCTCATTACCGGCGCGTCAGGCGGGTTTGGTGAAGCCATTGCTTTAACGCTTGCTAAACAAAACGTAAAATTCATCCTTACAGGCAGAAATAAAATACAATTAGAGAAAGTTTGCCAATTTATTACTTCATACACAGCCTCAAAAGTAATGCCGTTAGTTTTCGATATTCAAGACCTTTATGCCTGTAAAAAAGCAATAAATTCTATTCCGGAAGAATTTGCAGATATTGATGTGTTGATTAACAACGCAGGATTAGCTGTTGAATTAAATACCATAGACAAAGGAGATTACGAAGACTGGGAACGAATGATTAACACCAATATCAAAGGATTGCTTTATACAACTCGGTTAATCTCTCCCAATATGGTGGCTAAAAATTCGGGGCATATCATCAATATCGGTTCTATTTCAAGCCGTGAAGTTTACGCAGGTGGAAATGTCTATTGCGCCACAAAGCACGCAGTATTGGCACTTTCACAAGGGATGAGGATGGACTTGCTGCCCCACAACATTAAAGTTACCCATATCTCTCCGGGCGCCGCAGAAACTAACTTCTCAGTAGTGCGTTTTCACGGCAACAAAACCCGTGCCGATAAAGTGTATGAAGGTTTTACACCGCTCGTTGCCAATGATGTTGCCAATGTAGTAGAGTACGTGCTTTCTTTACCGGAGCACGTTTGCATCAACGAAATCAATATAACCAGTACTGCACAATTCAACGGATTGATACAAAGAACCCATAAGACCGTAGAAGCGTAAGTATTAAAATGGCAATACTCCCTATTATTAAAGGCTGGTTTAAACAAAGTACTTCAACGAGTATCAAGATTTTCAAAATTATGATACCCGTTTCAATTTTGGTCAAAATTTTGCAGGAAACCGGATTGATTGTGTATATTGGTAAAGGATTAGCGCCACTAATGGGTGTAATGGGATTGCCCGGCGAGATGGGGTTGGTTTGGGCATCTGCAATGATTGGCAATATTTACGCCGGTATCATCACTTATTTTTCTGTGGGAGTGAACTTAACGGTTGCACAAATCACGGTTTTGTCCACTATTATTCTCATAGCCCACACCCTGCCGGTAGAGTTAGCTATTACCCAAAAAGCCGGAATGAAGGCGATTAATGCTTTTCTGTTTCGTTTTATTTTTGGATTTTTAGCAGGAGTGATTTTATTTTATATTTACTCCATTTTCGATTTATACCAACATATTCCAAGTGGTATAGAAAAAATTACAACCGTTTCTGAAAAAGCGACTTGGGGCGGCTGGGTACTCGGTGAACTGAAAAACTACGCCATCGTTTTTTGCTATATCACCGGACTGATTATCATTATAGATATTCTTAAAAGAATTGGAGTAATAGACAAAATTAACCGGTGGTTTTATCCTGTATTGAGGGTCTTAGGCATTGGGAAAGAGGTTATTCCCATTACTGTTATTGGAATGACATTAGGATTGGCTTATGGCGGTGGATTAATCATTAACGAGGTAAATCAAACTAAATTAGGACGCAGAAATGTGCTGTATGCACTTATGCTTATGTCTTTATCTCACAGTGTAATAGAGGATTCATTACTTATGATTGCCATTGGCGCCAGAGTTTCAGGGGTATTAATTTTTAGGTTTTTTTTTACATTAATCATTATGTATTTTGTAGTAAAAATCACCAAAAAATGGAGTGAGAAGCGGATGGCGCGGTGGTTTTATACGAAGGGATAACAGGTGAATAAGCTATTTATTAGGAATTTTAATGTTTTTGTTTGTGAAGTGAGGCTTTTTACAAAAAAACGTGTTTCTTTGCGTGCTAATAAATGAGAAAAATATGGGAAACCTTACTACCTTACTTTTGCAGGATGTGCGTTTTAGAGAGGCGCTTAATGCGTGTATGAATTGTGGGGTTTGTACTGCCATCTGCCCCTCTGCCGAGTTCTACAATTACGACCCGCGAAAAATTTGTGATATTGTTCAAAGGGAAGAGGATGTTGAAATTGAAAAACTGTTGCGTTCTGAAACTATCTGGTATTGCGGCGAGTGTATGTCGTGCGCCACGAGATGCCCCCGCGGAAACACACCCGGATTGGTAATCATAGTATTACGAAAAATTGCACAACAACTTGGCTATTTCGTGGATAGCGAAAAAGGAAGGCAGCAACTGATTCTTAAACAAGTGATTGGAGGCTGCATCTTAAAACGCGGATATTGCGTGCACCCCGATATGGTAATCCCGGAATTACACCCCGAACAAGGACCCATCTGGAAATGGTATAGAGATAATATTAAAGATATTGCGCCAAAATTCGGCGCTAATTACAAAGGAAATGGACCAGGAGCATTGAGGCATATAGCTGAGAAAAATCTTAAAGAAATTAGAGCAATTTTTGAAGCCACCAACGCTATCGATTTCCATCATATTATTGATCGGTTTTCGGATGAAAAAAGAGGAACAACTCCCAAAGATATTTATCTAAAAAATATCTATACCGCAAATAATAACACTCATAACCGATGAAAAGTATAAAAAAACGTTTTTGGAACGAGTACCAGAAAGAGATAGCCAACGACCGCTTTTTTTACGGAAGAAGTTGTATTCGCCAAACTTTCTTTCCGGGTTCGGAGACTACTCTCTTAAAAATAATGAGAGACGCATTGGGAAAAGATATATCCGACAATGCTGATACACACACTTGTACAGGAATAGGGTACCATAGCGATATTATCCCTTTGGAAACAACTATGGCGGTTGTGGCAAGACTTTTCGCCATAATGACAGAACAGGGATACGAGAACTACGCCGCATCCTGTATTACATCTTTCGGACTCTATAATGAAATTATAGAAACGTGGAAACACGAACCGGAAATGCTGAGAAAAACAAGAGAAGTCTTAAAGAAAACAACAGGGAAAGAGTTTCAAATTCCAAAAAACATTGCGCACCCCTCAGATATTATTTATAAATTCCGAATGGAATTGAAAGAAAAAATGAAATATCAATTAGTGAACCGTTTTACTGGAAAACCTTTGCGCGTAGTGGAACATATTGGCTGCCACTATGCTAAAATGTTTCCCGAAACCGGAGTGGGAAAAGCAGAGTTCCCCTACGTATTAGCCGGTATGATAGAATCCTGGGGCGGTGAAGTGATAGATTATCCAGAAAGACGGCACTGCTGTGGATTCGGATTCAGACAGTATTTAGTACAGGCAAATCGCGGGTTTTCAATCGCCAATACCAAGAAGAAATTTGAATCGATGGAACCCTACGAACCCGATTTTATTGTGTGCAACTGCCCCGGATGCCCTATGTTTTTAGATAAATGGCAATACACCATCGCCGAATTAGAAAACAAAGTTTACGACAAAGAAGGCTACGGTATTCCGGTGCTTACTTATGAGGAAATGACCGGAATGTTGCTGGGATACAACCCCTGGGAAATGGGACTACAAATACATCAGGTACAATCTGACAGACTTTTGAATAAAATCGGAATCCCTTTCGACAAAGATGATAAATATCGTGGTATTAACGGCAAAATTTTGCCCAATCCCAATAAACCAAATGTGTTAAAAGTCTAAATCTCCTGAGTTTGACACTTTTTTTTTAAAGATTATTTTGACACTGAATATAAGCATTCTACAAATTTTGCGACACTATGATATGTGTCGCAAAATAAATCTGTTATTTTTGCTCTATGCATAGTACGCAGAAAACCAAACAGATTCTGTAGCCCAGGTGTCGTTGTAATAAAAAAAACAAAGGTAAAAGTTATTTTGGTTAAAAATTAGTTTGAGGCGTTATGAATGGGATTCCTCGCTGCGCTCGGAATGACAACGACGCCACCGGTAGGGAAGGGATTCCTCGCTGCGCTCGGAATGACAACGACGCCACCGGTAGGGAAGGGATTCCTCGCTACGCTCGGAATGACAACGACGCCACCGGTAGGGAAGGGATTCCTCGCTGCGCTCGGAATGACAACGACGCCACCGGGAGGGAAGGGATTCCTCGCTGCGCTCGGAATGACAACGCGGCGGCGGGTCCTTGTGCCGGTCGA
>JAIRVY010000002.1 GCA_031253655.1 Bacteroidales bacterium | reverse complement strand
AATTGTTAATTAACTCCATGAATCCGAAATGGAAGGAGTTAGTTAATGAGTTTGGATTTGTTCGAGATTCCTCGCTACGCTCGGAATGACAACGCGTCAACCGGTAGGGAAGGGATTCCTCGCTACGCTCGGAATGACAACGCGGCGGCTGGTCATTGAGCCTGTCGAAATGCCGCCGCCGCATTTTCCGCCCCTCCTATATAGCAAAATTGTGCTGTCATTCCGAGCGCAGCGAGGAATCCCATTCATAACGCCTCAAACTAATTTTTAACCGAGATTGCATAATAAGTTTCAAAAAAATAAATATTTCTCTATTTTTGCCACTCTTTATTAAAACGGTAGTTATGCCTCTAGATAAAATAAGAAATATTGGTATTATGGCGCACATTGATGCGGGGAAAACTACTACTACAGAGCGAATTCTGTACTATACCGGTAAAAATTATAGAATCGGTGAAGTGGATGAAGGTACTGCCACGATGGACTGGATGGCGCAAGAACAGGAACGCGGTATTACCATTACCAGCGCCGCTACTACAGTTTATTGGAAATATCTAGGCGAAGAATACAAAATCAATATTATAGACACACCGGGGCACGTGGATTTCACGGTAGAAGTTGAACGCACTCTGAGAATTTTAGACGGTGCCGTAGCAATCTTTTGTGCAGTAGGAGGTGTTGAACCTCAATCGGAAACCGTTTGGAGACAAGCCAATAAGTATCACGTTCCCAGAATTTGCTATATCAATAAGATGGACCGGTCGGGTGCCGATTTCTTTGCTGTACTTCAAAGTATTAAAGAAAAGCTGAAAGCTAATCCGCTGGCGATTCAACTGCCTATCGGTGCGGAAGATGTTTTTTATGGAGTGGTGGACTTAATTGAAATGAAAGCCTACGAATGGGTAGATGATAATCAAGGTGTTGACTATTACGAAATCCCTATCCCCGATGAAATGCAGGAAGAGGTAGCAGAATATCGAAAAATATTACTTGAAACGCTCTGTGATTTTGATGAAGAATTGATGATGAAATATTTTGATGCCCCTGATTCGATAACCTCTCAGGATTTGATTCCAATTCTTCGCAAAGCAACCCTCGGGCAGAAGGTGTGTCTTGTTTTGTGCGGCTCATCTTTTAAAAACAAAGGGGTACAACGACTCATTGATGCTGCGATAATGTACTTGCCATCACCGTTGGATTTACCTGTTGTAGATGGTGTTAACCAAAAAAATGAAAGAGAAGAAAAGCGAACAATGGATGAAAAAGAACCTTTTGCAGCTCTGGCTTTCAAAATTGCTACTGACCCCTTTGTGGGAAAACTCACTTTTATCAAAGTCTATTCCGGAAAACTCAACGCGGGCGAAACTGTTTATAATACAACCTCCGAAAAACGGGAACGCGTCAATAAGATTTTAGAGATGCATTCTAACAAACAAACTCAGCTAGAATCTATTAGTGCAGGAAATATAGCAGCATTAGTAGGCATGAAAGAGATTAAAACCGGCGATACTTTGTGCGATGAAAAAAATCCAATATCATTAGAAAACATTACCTTTCCTGAACCAGTAATTCAAATTGCCATTGAACCAAAAACAAAAGATGATGATGATAAATTGATGAGTTCGCTGGCAAAATTGTCGGAAGAAGACCCCACTTTTGTAGTGCTGCAAAATGAAGAATCAGGGCAACTGCTGATTAGCGGTATGGGAGAATTGCATCTGGATATCTTATTAGACCGCCTGAAACGCGAGTTTAGTGTGCAGTGCAACCACGGGAAACCACGAGTGGCATACAAGGAAGCAATTTTGGAAGATATTTTTCATACCGAAACTTTTAAACGACAAACAGGAGGTAAAGGCTCTTATGCTTCTATGAAATTTGCCATCTCCCCTACGGAGGTTTCTAAAAAGGGATTTACTTTAGACAACCAAATAAAAGGGGGTGCTATTCCTCAGGAATATATTAAAGGGATTGAAAAAGGGTTCAAAGTGGCGATGCTCAACGGTAAATACGGCTTTGCGTTAGAATCATTGCAAGTAATTCTGTTAGACGGAAATACACATAGTGTTGATTCAGACGAACTCTCATTTGAAATTTGCTCGAGAATTGGCTTTCGTGAAGCGATAAGAAAAGCTAAAGTGTGTATTCTGGAGCCAATTATGAAAGTGGAAGTGCATACTCCCGATGAATATATGGGCAATGTCTCTGCAGACTTAAATCGCCGCAGAGCCGTTGTGGAACAGGTTGATGCCAAAATAGGATATCAAGTGATAAAAGCGCAAGTTCCACTTTCTGAGATGTTTGGATATGTTACAGGATTGCGCTCTATCAGTTCAGGAAGAGCCAACTACAGTATGGAGTTTCTGAGCTATGCACGCGTTCCCGCAGATATTGAGAAAGATATTTTGCAAAAAGGTAGATTTGCGCTACTGTAATCAATTGATTACTAACAATTGACAATAGAATTTTAGATTTAATGACGATAACAATTGATAAAAATTCCGGGTTTTGTTTCGGGGTTATTAATGCTATTAAAGCGGCAGAAGAATATTTAAAAGAACATCACACTTTGTACTGTTTGGGCGATATTGTACACAATAACGAGGAATTGAAGCGTTTAACAGGAATAGGCTTAAAAATCATTACCCCGGAACAGTTTAAAAATCTACAACATACTACTGTGCTGATTCGCGCACACGGCGAGCCGCCTGTAACTTATAAAATTGCTAAAGCGAACAATATCACACTTATTGATGCTACATGCCAAGTAGTGGCAAAACTTCAACAAAGAATCAAATCAGATGTGGAAAACAATCCTGATACACAAATTCTAATTGCAGGAAAAGCAGGACATGCCGAAGTGGAAGGTTTGTTAGGACAAACAAAAGAGAATGGAAAAGTCATCTCTACAATTCAGGATTTAGAAAACGTAGATTATTCAAAACCTGCAAAACTATACGCACAAACTACGCAAAACGCAGAAAAATATGCTAAATTTGAAACAAAAATATACAAAAACTACAGAAAAAACAATAATGAGGCTTTGATTGAAATTCATAATACTATTTGCAAACGGGTGAGCAACCGAGCCAAAGAGATTAAAGAGTTTGCCTCACAGTTTGATGCCGTATTGTTTGTCTCCGACAACAAAAGTTCCAATGGGCTTTTTCTTTACGAAATATGTAAAAAACAGAACCCTGAATCCTATTTCATATCTTCCTCTAATCAATTGAATTTTATTGATTTTAAGAATATTAATACTGTTGGAATTTGTGGGGCAACCTCCACACCGGTATGGTTGATGACGAGTATTGCGGAAAAATTGAGAGTTGGATAAGATTCAAAATATATTTACTACTTTTGCGTTTGTTATTTTTCTACAGTACTGTATGGCAATAAAAACAAAATATCAGAACGATTGAAGCAACTCAACAATACTGCAATTACCCAAATGAACACTTTATTGAACCGTTTAAATCTCAAATTATTAAAATGACAACTAAGTTGTACAGCATAAAGAAACTTTTAAAAATGAAACGGACTTTTTTCATATTTTTCATTTTGTTTTCTGTCTTCTTTTTATCAGCGCAAACAATTGAAGAACTTACTGCAGTAAGAAAAGGAAACAGTTCGTATCAAAAGGCAGAGAAGGTACGTGCCGAAGCAATGCAACTGCTTGAAAAAGGCGGCGAAGTGAATACTCGAATGGCAAACGAAAAGTATAAAGAAGCCGCAAAACTGTATCAGGATGCCGAAATTCTGTACCGGAAAGGAATGGCTACGACAAAAAACTTTTCCAAAACAAACTATAACTTGGCAAATAGTTTATACCGACAAGAAAAGTACGAAGATGCGGGAAATTTGTATAAATCCGTTGCAGGACAAAAAGAGAACGACAAAACTACCCGCGCCAAAGCATTTCACAACTACGGAAACGCATTGATGAAACAGGAAAAATACAAGGAAAGTATCGATGCATACAAAAATGCGCTGAAACTCAATCCCACAGATAAAGATACTAAGTACAATTTGGAATACGCCCGTCAAAAGTTAGTGCAACAACAAGAACAGCAGCAACAACAACAGCAAGATAATAAAGAGGATAAAAAAGAGGAACAACAACAACAACAACAACAACAACAACAACAACAACAACAACAACAACAACAACAACAACAACAACAACAACAACAACAACAACAACAACAACAACAACAGCAGCAGCAACAACAACAACAACAACAACAGGACAAACGTCAGTTGGATGCATTGCAGCAAAACGAACGGCAAACGCAAAAGAAAGTGGCGGAAGAAGAGATAAAAAAGGGAGGAAAAGGAAAACAGGAGAAAGACTGGTAATAACTATTTTTTTTTTATTTTTGCCGCATTAAATTTTTATATAATGGATCTTTGGTGGGCTTCTTTGGATAGTTATCTGAAAATTATGTGGGGATTAGCCATTCCGTTCAGCGTATTATTTATTATTCAGATGATTATGACTTTCGTTGGGATGGGAGAACACGGCGAACTCTCCGGAGATGCTGACTCCGATGCCGATATTCAGGTCTCATTTCAGTTCTTTACTTTCCGTAATTTTGTGAATTTCTTCTTAGGATTCTCCTGGACAGGAATTTCGCTCTATGGAGCGTTTGAAAGCAAGATATTGCTTACCCTACTGAGTGTTTTCATTGGTTTGGTACTGGTAACCATCGTGATGGCACTATTGTACGCACTAAGCAAAACCGTGCAAAGTGGAAATATTGACATCAAAGATACTGTTGGACGCACCGCCACTGTCTATTTCCCTGTCCCAGCCGCAGGAAAAGGAACCGGAAAAATACAACTAAGTATCCATCAAGCCGTACGTGAGTACGACGCAATTACGCAATCGGAAGCACTTTTCCCCACAGGAAGTATGGTGCGTGTGAAAGAAGTGATTGATGCACATACGCTTCTTGTTGAAAAGATTTGAATATGAAAGATGGAAAATGGAAGAAAGGTTTTGTTGTTGGGTGTTTTTATTATCTTATTAATGGCAAACAATACAACAGCGCAAAGCATTGAACAAGCGGTTTCTATTCAGGATAGTGTAATTACAAAAAAAACTGTAAAAAGTAAAAAACAACAAACGGATATAGCACTAAGTTTTGCTGTTCCTTCAGCATTGATAACTTATGGAATTGTTACTCGTTTTACGCCTCATTTGCAACAATTCGACCATAATTTAGACCTTAAGATTGCTCAAAAGATTGACAGAAAATATACTTTCGACGACTACATTCAATACGTACCCTACGCTGCCATTTTTGGACTTGATTTGTGTAAAGTAAGAGCAAAGCACTCTTTTGTGGAGCGAACTTTGGTAGTTGGCACAGCAGTAATAATTATGAGTGCTTCTGTAAATGCTACGAAATATTTAACAAAAATAGAGCGCCCGGACCACTCCAACTATCTCTCCTTTCCTTCCGGTCATACCGCAACAGTATTTCTGGGTGCCCATATCCTGTTTAGAGAATACAAAGATGTTTCCCCCTGGATTGGTGTTACAGGATATGTTACGGCTCTTACTACGGGCTCTATGCGAATGATAAACCGCAAACACTGGTTCAGCGATGTACTGATAGGTGCAGGAATTGGGATTCTGAGTGCCGAACTATCCTACCTAATGCTGCCTGTTTGGAGTAAATGGTTTAAAGTAAAATCTCGTCAAAACGCTGTGGTAATTACGCCATCAGTGTCTGTAAATCACTTTGGGATAGGGTTATTGTGCGTTTTTTAACAATTCAACTCTTAGCATATTCAACGCTGCCATAGCAGCACGCTTGATAATCACTTCCCGTCCTCCGTTCTTGCCGAAGAGGAACTTTTGGGCAACTACTTTCGTAGGGCTGGCAACTGCAATCCAAACCAAACCCACCGGCTTATCTTCTGTTTCCCCTCCCGGTCCTGCAATTCCCGAAGTGGCTATGGAGTACTCTGTTTCAAACAAACTCATCGCATTGATAGCCATATCGGTAACTACCATTTCACTTACTGCACCAAATTTCTTCAAATTCGCTTCTCTTACATTAAGGATATCGCGTTTTACTTGGTTGGAATATGAAACAATTCCCCCTTCAAAATATTGAGAACTACCTGGTTGTGAAGTAATGAGGTGTGAAATATAGCCTCCTGTGCAACTTTCGGCTACTGCTAATCTTTTATTACTCTTTATTAATAAACGTGAAACCACTTCTACGGATGTTTCGCCCTCGGTTGAGACGAGATAGGAGTTAATGAGTTCAAGCAAAGCAGGAAGTTGGTTATCAATGATTTTTTTTGCAGCTTCCTCACTTTCGGATCGTGCTGTTAACCTCAGTAGCACTTGTCCGGGAGAAGGTAAGTAGGCTAATGTAAGTTCTTTAGGCAGTTCATTTTCCCATTTTTCAATAAGTTGTGCCAACATACTCTCCCCTATTCCCGAAGTGAGTATATTTTTGTGTGCCACAGAATGTATCTCTTTGTATTTAATTTTTAACAAGGGAATAACCGATTCCGTAAGAATCTCTTGCATTTCAAAAGGAACGCCTTGTAAAGCAATGAGCGTTTTTCCTTTTTTCTCCATCCAAAACCCTGGGGCTGTTCCGTTTTTGTTGAGCAGGACAGTAGCACCCGCTGGTATCTCCGCTTGCTTTCTGTTTACCTCATCCAATTCCCAGCCCCTTTCAGCAAACATCTTAATCAAATATTGCAGAGTAATATTATCTATACTCAGATTCGTCCCGAAATATTTCGCAACGGCATTCTTTGTCATATCATCTTTTGTAGGTCCAAGTCCGCCTGTTGTAATAATCCAGTCGGTTTCTTTAAAAGCATCAGTTATGGTATGAAAAATAATATCGGGAAGATCCGGAATGACAATAGTTTTTTCAACCTCGATTCCTGTTTCATACAGTTTTTCAGCTATGAATGCAGCATTCGTATTTATAGTTTTGCCGAATAGCAGTTCGTTTCCAATGTTTAAGATATACATAATGTAAAATTTTGTGGGCAAAAATATTCTTTTTCATTACGCTTTTGAAATATATTTATCTTTGCAGCCGTAAAAAAAATAGCCAACAATTTAGATGACGAAAAATAATTTGATTTATAACTATTTTTATGAAAATATCATTCAACTGGCTGAAACAATACATTAGTTTCGACCTAACTCCTGATGAAACGAGCCTTTTTCTAACCAATTGCGGATTAGAAGTAGAATCTATCGAAAAATTTGAGACGATTAAAGGCGGGCTACAAGGCGTGGTGATTGGCGAAGTACTCACCTGCGAAAAACACCCCGATTCTGACCATCTGCAAATTACTACCGTAAACATTGGTGCCGATTCACCACTTAACATCGTGTGCGGAGCGTCAAATATAGGTGCCGGCCTGAAAGTTGCCGTGGCAACTATAGGAACAATACTCTACGATGGTGAGGAACCGTTTGTCATCAAAAAATCGAAAATCAGAGGTGCCGCTTCAGAAGGAATGATTTGTTCTGAAAAAGAATTGCAACTGGGAACTCAGCACGAAGGAATTATGGAATTAAAGAAGGATGCAATAGTTGGACAAGCCGCTACCGAATATTTCAAAATTAAAGAAGATTACATTTTTGAAATCGGATTTACACCAAACCGCAGCGATGCCATTTCCCATATTGGTGTAGCAAGAGACTTGTATGCTGCTCTGAAGCAGAACAATATTCCTTGTTCTCAGCCTATCCTTCCTTTTATCGGTGATTTTATTCCCAGTAAGCGAAAACCACCCATCAAAGTTACTATAGAAAACAAAACCGCATGTCCAAGATATACAGGGATCTGTTTGGAAGATGTTGCCGTTAATGAATCGCCGGAGTGGCTGAAAAACAGATTATTATCGATTGGCGTGCGCCCAATTAATACGGTGGTAGATGTTACCCAGTTTGTGATGTTCGAAACAGGGCAACCGCTACACGCTTTCGATTCCGATAAAATTGAGGGACGAAATATTATCATCAAAACATTACCTAAAGATACAATTTTCAAAACATTAGATGATAAAGTTATTAAGTTACACGAGGATGATTTAATGATTTGCAGTGAAGAAAAAGGAATGTGCATTGCCGGAGTTTTCGGAGGTAAGGACTCGGGAATCACTACAAATACTAAAAATGTCTTCTTAGAGAGTGCTTATTTTAACCCCATCTCTATTCGTAAAACTTCTAAAAGAAACGGACTGAAAACAGATGCTGCTTTTCGCTACGAAAGAGGCTGCGACGTGAATATGACTATCTATGCCCTTCAAAGAGCAGCTAAATTATTGGTGGAAGTCGCAAATGCCGTGATTACTTCCGAAGTCATTGATGAATACCCCACCACTATCGAACCACGCACTATTCCGCTTTCTATGGATGAAGTTACAAAATTTGCAGGTAAAATAATTGACAAACAAACTGTATCTTCTATTCTTCTAAACCTCGGTTTTGAAAATAGTTCTATGAGCGAAAATAAACTGTCCGTAACTATTCCCCTTAATAAACACGATGTTACACGCCCCGTGGACTTGATAGAGGAGATTTTGCGAATCTACGGATATAACAATATCGACATTCCTACCGAAATTCGATATTATTATCATAGTAAATCTGAGTATATGTTGAAAAATCTTCAAAAAAAGATATCCATTTATTTGGCTAACAACGGTTTTTTTGAAATGATGAACAATTCCATCACCAAAGGAGAATATGCTTCAACTTTTGATTTTTTGAATAAAAATGAACAAGTACTTTTGGTAAATCCGTTGAGTAGCGAGTTAAACGTGATGCGCCAAACATTACTTCTCTCCGGTTTAGAAACCATCGCACGTAATTTAAATAACAAAAATAACAATCTCAAACTCTTTGAATTTGGAAAAACCTATCATCTCATTCAAAATGATATTACCGACCTCTTACTAAGATATTCGGAAAAAGAAAAACTATCTCTGTTTGTTGCAGGAAAAAATCACGATGACCAATGGTTAGAACCTTCTAAAGACTTGGATTTTTTCTTTTTGAAAAATTACGTGGAAAATGTAATAAAATGCTCATCAACTAATTATACAATAATAATCTCTGAAAATGAAACGCCATTCGTGAATAGTTTAGAATATTTTAGCAATGAAGAATTAGTGGCTAAAATTGGTCTGGTTAATCCAAAAATTCTTAAACAATTCGATATTAGAAGAACTGTTTATTATGCTGAAATTGACATGATTCACCTTTTTGAAGAATCTTCAAAATACAAAGTTCGTTTTACGCCCATCGCCACAATTCCTGTTGTAAAAAGAGATTTAGCGTTAGTAGTTGATAAAAATGTTACCTATCAGCAGTTGGAAAAAGTAGCAATTCAGTATGGCTCTCGTCATATCAAGAAAATGACTCTATTTGATGTTTACGAAGGCGAAAAACTTCCCGATGGTAAAAAACAGTATGCGCTGAATTTTGTATTACAGCATCCCACTAAAACAATGACCGATGAGGAGATAAACAAGATTCTGAACAAACTGCTGAGTGCATTTGAGAGGGAGTGTAGGGCTACCCTGCGGGGATAGTGAAAAAAACCACTAAAATATAAGAATACTACTTTGTAGTTTTTACTTCCTTTTTTGCTACAAAAAAACAGCAAATGAAGTGCTTACAATTTTTCAGGGTACAAATTCATTCTTACATAATGCTCTGAATCAAAATATTGTTGCAAAAAGTTCGCAATATCTTTGGCGGTTAATTTGTTAAGTCGTTCTTCAAAAGTTGAAATCTCTGCAACATTGTCGTCATTCAACCACATATTTGAAAGCATTGATTTCCAAAATTCGTTTTTCTGCAAATTCGTTTCTCGCTCTTTTATTAATTGTTGCTTAACCTTAATCATCGTTTCTTCCGAAGGACCATTTTGCTGCATATCTTTTAAGATTTTAAAAACAGCATTTGATAAATTATCGGTGTTGTTAGGCGCACAGCCAAAGAAAATAAGCATCAAATATTCAGAATTAGGAATTTTATTCCAATCCATCAAGAGAACGGGAGAATATACACCACTCATTTTTTCACGAATTACGGCAATCAATTCGATTTGCAACGCTTCGTTCAAAGCACGCAAGAGCATTTTGCTTGTCTCATTCCATGGAAATTCTTTTTGATAAACTATCCCTACAAAACTTTGTTCTTCAGTGCCCACATAAATATCTTCTATTACCTGCTCATTGGGAAAACCTTTCACTACATTTGGATTGATTTCATCGTTAATATCACTTGTTTTCAGCGATCCTAAATAGAGTTCGAGATATTCTCGCAGTATTGTTTCATCAAAATTTCCTACAAAAGTGAATTGAAAATCTGCAGGATTGGCAAAGCGTTCCTTGTAAATTTCAAAAGATCTGTCATAATTTACCGAATTAACAAATTCATCGGTATATGCGATGGAAGCCATATCCCAGGGAGAATAAAAATCGTTTTGTATCACTAATCTCACTAAATATTTGAGAGCTCGATACATCGGCATCGTTTCAATCATTTTAAGTTGCTCTTTTGCCTCTTTTGTAACCAACTCATATACGGCCTCGTCATATCGTGGTGTAGTAAAAAAAGCATGCAAATACTGGCAGAAGAACTCTAAATCTTTGGGAGTGGAAAAGCCGCTAAATCCTTCCGTAAAAACTGAAATTTGTGGTATAATTCCTACCAACTTTCCTTTCATTTTTTTCGCTAAGGAAGAGAAATCAATCTCTCCTATTCCTGCTCTATCCACTAATGAGGCAGCAAAAAGTCCGGAAGCCAAATCGTTTTCCCCATAAAGGCTCATTCCGCCTTTGCTGTTGGCAACGAACAAAATTTCATCGTTTTTATAATCTGTTTTCTTCAACCACACTTTAATTCCGTTACTCAGAATAATTTCTGTAACCTCCACTTCTGCAATTATTTTTTCTGAAATTATCTCTCCTTTTTGTAAAGATTCCATATCAACCATTTCCTGTTCTTTGTAGTTGTCTATGTATGGTTCAACATCTTCTAAAGAAATATCATTTACAATGGCTAACATTTCCTTTTCCGTGGGCACGGAAACACCTTCTTTATCGGGAGCCGTTACTACTACGCATGTATTTTCTTTGGTTATCCATTTTATTGCTAATGCATTTACTTCTTCCAGTGTAATCTCATCCAAATATTTTTTTGCATAATTAAATACCCTTTTAGCACCCGGAATAGGGTCTTGGCGTAAATAATTATTTAAATAATCCTGTGCAAACCTGTGCGATTCTGTTTTACTCACTTCATTGGCAGCAATTTCATAATGGTTGAGTAGTTCATCTTTAGCGCGTTTTAGCTCAGACTCTAAAAAGCCGTGCTTTATTACTCTGTATTCCTCTTGCATAATTACTTTCAACGCATCTTCTATTTGATTTTCTTTAGGAACAATTTGAGCAAAATAGGCATCGGTGCTTCCTAAAAAGTCATCGTATCCAACATAAGCGTTAAAAAAAGGAGTATTTGGATTTTGTATCAACTCTTCCAAACGTCCATTATACATAGTGTTATAAAGTTTGTGGGTTAAAGTGGTTTTGTAATCACCCACAGTTTTCATTACAAAGTGAGGAAAAATACGAGCCAACATAATTCCATTTACCCCGGACTCCTTGTCGGTGCATACTACTGCCACCGGTTCTTTGCCAGATTCAATGGGATAATATATTCTTTCACGTGGATTTTTCTTGGGTTTAATCTTGCTGAATTTCGCGAGAATCATTTTTTCGATATCTGTAACGTTAATATCTCCAACTATTACAATTGCTTGTAAGTCCGGACGATACCAGTCGTAATAGAAATTTTTTAGGGTTTGTGGTTTAAAATTTTCTAATACTTCTAATTTTCCGATGGGCATTCTATCAGCATATCGAGAGCCACTGAACATTACCGGCCACCATACTTTGCGCATTCTATCGGAAGCACCCAATCCCAATCGATATTCCTCTACAATGATACCTCGTTCTTCTTCAATTTCTTTGTTATCCAACAAATAATCATTAGCCCAACCTTTTAAAACATTCATTGCCATTTCTAAATTTTTTGGGTTGTCAGTAGGCATCGATAAGGTGTAAACAGTTTCATCGAAAGAAGTGTAGGCGTTAATACCTCCACCAAAAGAGACGCCGATTTTTGCCAGTGCATCGGTCAGTTTGTTACCGGGATAACCTTTTATTCCATTAAATCCCATGTGTTCTACAAAGTGTGCGAGTCCTTGCTGGTCGTCGTTTTCCTGCATAGAACCGGCTTTTACCAACAACCAAAACTCAGCGCGGTTTTCCGGTTTTTTGTTCTCTCGAATGTAATAAGTAATTCCGTTTGAAAGTTTTCCAATCTTAACATTGGGGTCATTGTTAATAGGGTCGGTCAGTTTTTGCCCCATCAGGTTGCTTAAAGCAAATACTGCAAGTAGCAGTAAAAGTGTAATTTTTTTCATTTTATTGATTTAAGAATTATTGTTTATTATTGGGCGACAAAAGTATAAAAAAACAGAAAATAGTACAAGAGAGAGTAACTTCATCGTTAAAAATTAAGATAAGGGAACGATTTTTTTTTATTTTCGCGATTGGAAATGAAAAGAATCATACCCCCAGTCGAAATAAGCCTTTTAGAAAAAGAACTTACGGGAGAGAAGTTTTTGCGAGATACAAATGTAGGTAATAATTCCATCTATATTATTACCGCCCATAATTCACCTAATGTAATGAGAGAGATTGGGCGTCTGCGGGAACTTACATTTAGAGAAGCAGGCGGTGGAACAGGAAAAGAAATTGATATTGATGAATTTGATACCGCTCAAATCCCTTTTAAGCAACTGATTGTCTGGAATAATGAAACTAAAGAGATTGTGAGTTCTTACCGTTTTATTCTCGGTAAAGATGTTCCGTTGGATGAAAACGGATATCCCCAATCGCCGACCTCAAAATTGTTTCATTTTTCTAATAAATTTATTGAAAATCAATGGCAAAAAACAATTGAACTGGGACGAAGTTTTGTACAACCTAAATACCAGGGCACTACCAACCCTCGCCTT
Source organism: Bacteroidales bacterium (assembly GCA_031253655.1). GTDB lineage: Bacteria > Bacteroidota > Bacteroidia > Bacteroidales > WCHB1-69 > WRNX01. Next base: position 9,678 of record JAIRVY010000002.1, on the reverse strand, counting down.
GGACTCTTTTCCTTAGATAACCTTTGGGATGCTGTGGGAACATTAGCCGTAGATTATCCCGAATCTAAATTCTTCTTAGGAAAAATGACTATGTACAACAGTTATAATCGTTTAGCAAGAAATTTAATACTTTTCTTTTTGAGAAAATATTTTAAAGGAAACAAAGAATTAATTTCCCCTTTTTACCCTCAAGAGAAAGAGAAAAGAAAAAAAATATTTCGTTCTATCTTTCGAAATGGCTCCTATAAAGAAGATTTTAAAGTACTGAATGACAACGTCCGAGATTTAAAGACCTCTATTCCGCCTCTCATCAAAAGTTATATGTCGCTCTCTAAAACAATGAAATATTTTGGGGTGGCTGCCAATCCTGAATTTGGACAAGTGGAAGAGATTGCTATTATGATTAAGATTAAGGACATTAACGAGGATAAGAAGAAAAGGTATATTTATTCGTATAAGAGAGCGGAGAAAGGGATTTTGAATATTTAACACTAAATACTAAATATTATTTATTAATAATATATTCGTTGATGATTAAATCGATTACATTTCTACAAAGCGAGGTGGATTGGCGAAAGGCTCCCCCACCCTCTTTGCCTGAGTTTGCTTTTATCGGACGCTCTAATGTTGGAAAATCTTCTCTCATAAATATGCTCGCAAATCATAAGAGAATTGCTAAAACTTCTTCAAAACCCGGTAAAACGCAAACCATCAACCATTTTTTAGTAAATAAAGCGTGGTACTTGGTTGATTTACCCGGATATGGATATGCTAAAATATCGAAAACAATGCGCGAGAAATGGGTAAAAATGATTCACGATTATCTCGTTCTCCGTGAAAATTTAAAAGTAGTTTTTGTATTAATCGATGCCCGTCTTGTCCCACAGAAAAACGACATTGAATTTCTTAATTCTTTGGGTGAAAGACAGATACCTTTTGCTATTATCTTTACAAAATCAGATAAAATTTCAACTACTAAGGTTTTACAAAACGTTGAAGCCTTTAAACACGCTATGTTAGAATCTTGGGAAGAACTACCAGCCTTCTTCGTTTCTTCTGCAATTACAAAGAAAGGACAAACGGAAATATTGGATTATATTTCAACTATAAACTCTTTAATCCAATAATTTCACGTACCTCTTTTAATGTTTTTACTGCGCTTTCTTTCGCTTTTTCAGCCCCTTGCCGCGCTACCCTACTGAGGTAATGAGGCTGGTCACGTAATTCCAAAATTCTCTTGTAAATGGGTGCAGTGAAATTGATGATATCATCAGCTAATTGTTTTTTCATATCACCGTAGCGAATTTGGCAGGCATTGTATTGTTCTTCAAAAAACGTTAGTGTGTCCGGTTTTGAAACGACTTTCATCAGTTGAAACAGATTTTCAATGGCTTGGGATTTCTCCTGATTGGGTTCAGTAGGTCCTGAATCGGTTACTGCTTTCATCACTTTTTTTCGGCTGATTTCAGGTGGGTCGGAAAGATAAATACAGGAGGCATCGTTATCAGATTTAGACATTTTTGTAGAGCCGTCTAAGCCCGGAAGTTTCACCAATTCATTTCCAAAATTATAGGCAACAGGAAGTTTAAAATATTCTGTTTCATATATATAATTAAAACGCTGGGCAAAATCTCGCGCCATCTCCAAATGTTGTTTTTGGTCTTTTCCCACCGGCACTTTGTCAGCGTTATGAATCAAGACATCTGCCGCTTGCAGAACAGGATAGGTTAACAATCCGGCATTTACATTATCGGAGTGTTTTTTTATTTTTTCCTTAAAAGAAACGCAGCGTTCCAACTCACCAACGTAAGAAAACATATTGAGTAACAGATATAATTCAGTAGTTTCGGGAAGGTCGCTCTGCACATATATAGTTGCCTTTTCCGGGTCAAGACCGGCAGCCAAATAATCTATCAAAACATTTTTGATATTGGTATGTAGTTCGGAAGATTTTGGATGTGTTGTAAGTGAATGATAATCTGCAATAAAGAAAAAACAGTCGGCTTCGTTTTGCATTTTAATAAAACTACGAAGAGCGCCGAAATAGTTGCCTAAATGCAAAAAACCAGTGGGGCGTATTCCGCTGACTACAGTTTCCATAGAATTAAATATTAAGATTGTAGATTAAGTTAAAAAAATATCACGATTTATCATTAAAGCATTTTCTTTATGAATAAACAAAATATCCATTGTGTCGTCAGGAAGCAGAGTACGTAGTTTTCTACTTTCAACTACAAAAGCCAGATAGCCAATTTCAAACAGTAATTTTGTTATTTTCAAGCGATTATCACTTCCTGTTTCAATTATTATCGTGGGATAGAATTTGGTAATTATATCAATAATTTCGGGGATTATTACCATTTCGTAGCCTTCTACATCGCATTTAATGATATCTAATTTCTTAAGATTTGCAAAAAGTTCACTTCCTTTTTTCATTTCTACCTGAAAAACGATTTCAGGATTTTCAACTGCCTCGGAGTTATTGGCTATATCGATTACAAAATGGGAACCGGATGCCACAAATCCCTTTTTCTTCAAGGTATTGTTTCCCATTTGAATGGGTTTATTTTCTTTTCCCAAAGCAAAAGGCACAACTGTAACTTGAGAATATTTTTTAGTGTTATTAATCAACACGTTTCTCACAGGTTCAACGGGTTCAACGGCATAAACTTTTCCCGATTTTCCTATCCAACGAGCAAAGAGACAGGTGTAATATCCCATGTTTGCTCCTATATCAATTACAACATCGTTCTTTTTAACAATTTTCTTTATGAAATATGGATATTGTGAAGGGGGATGATTTTTCAACAATCTGGTATAGTAAGCAAAAAAGTATAAGCAACTTAATACTTTTAAGTATTGTTCAAAAGATAGCTGCTTATATAGTAATTTTCTGAGTTTATTTCCCAAATTCATATTCAAATTTGATTAGGCGGCGAAATTACACGAAATAATAAATAGTAACGAAGAATTAAAAATAGCAATCCCGTTTTCCTGTACCAATCGCATTTAGTTCTTCTACAACTTTAGTTTTTGCATTTGTGTCGGGCATTTGAGTAATCATTTTATCAATTAAAGTCAGCCCTTTTTTGCGAGTTTTTTCACTTGCAAAATCAAACAAATATTCTTTGAAAGAAAACAAGGCATTGGGCATGCAAAATTGTTTGATAAGTCCGGGTTTCGCTAAGTCCATAAAATCTACCCCTACCCTGCCGTGTCGGTAACATCCGGTGCAAAATGAAGGGATGTATCCACAATCAATCATTCCGTATATCACTTCTTCTAATGAGCGGTGGTCGCCTAGTGCAAACTGGCTTCCCGATTTATCGGCAACGTGACTGTATGCGCCGGGATTTGTGCGTGAACCTGCAGAAATTTGACTGATTCCATAATTAAAGAGTTCTGTGCGCAACTCATCGCTCTCTCTTGTGCTCAAAATTATGCCAGTATAGGGTAATGCTATGCGAATAATGGCAATGATTTTTTTGAAGTTTTCATCAGAAAGTTTGTGGGGAATATTTTCGGGCAGCGGGGCGCCTTCTGCCGGCTCTATTCTTGGAAAACTAATAGTATGCGGACCACACCCGTATCTGTTTTCCAAGTCTTTAGAGTGTTCCATTAATGCTAAAATCTCGAAACGATAGTCGGCTAAGCCGAATAAAACGCCCAGACCCACATCGGGGATACCGGCTTCCATAGCGCGATGCATCACGTTCAAACGATACAGATAATCGCTTTTTGGCGTGTCTTCAAGATGATATTCTTTGTAAAGAACAGGATCGTAAGTCTCTTGAAAACAAACATACGTGCCTATTCTCTCTTTCGAGAGCTGCTGAAATTCTTCAACTGTCATTGGGGCTAATTCAACATTTATTCTTCGAATATTGTCTTTTCCAATCTGTATGGAATATACTCTGCGAATGGCTTCACATACATAGTTGATGTCATTTCTTGGGGACTCTCCGCAAATGAGCAGAATACGTTTGTGTCCGTCTTTTAACAGGATTCTTGCTTCCTGCTCAATCTCATCCATATTTAATACTTTGCGTACCAAATATTTGTTGGCACGGCGAAAAGCGCAATACACGCAGTTGTTCACGCACACATTTCCGGTATAGAGCGGCGCAAACAACACTAACCGTTTTCCGTAAATCTCCTCTTTCACAAACTTGGCAACCTCCATAATTTTCTTAATTTGATAGGAATCCTGCACCTTAAGCAGTGCAGAAACATCTTTCAAATCAAGTCCTTTTAATTGATATGCTTTCTCTAAAATGATATTTAATTCATCGGTAGAAGGTTCATTTCCTTCCAACAAACGAAACAATTTTTCGCGGTCTATTGAAAATAAATTATTATTATCCATTCTTTTTGTGATTATCTAAATTATTTACAAAAATAGAAAAAATATAAAATATAGCCATCAAATATTTGAAAAAACTTCAATCACCCTCCTCACTTGCTCATCAGTTAAACCATAATATGCCGGTAAACTTATTTCACGGGCATAATTTTGATATGCAATTGGGAAATTCTCAATGTTATATTCTCTACTTTTATAAAAACTCAACATTGGGAGCGGAATAAAATGCACATTTAGAGATATATTATATTGGGCAATTTGTTGAATAATCGTATCGCGTTCACTTTCCGTAATGTTTTTAATACGTAATGGGTAAACGTGATACGAGGATGTCTTAATATCTGTCTCATACACAGGAACTTCAAAACGTTCATATTTTGAAAATACTTCCGTATATCTATCAAAGATATGTTTTCGCTTTACCAACATATCATTTTCGTAACGTTCTAATTCAACTAAACCAATTGCTGCAAGAATATCTGTCATATTACATTTATAGCCGGCTTCGCAAACATCGTATCGCCAGTTACCGATTTGCGATTTAGAAAGCGCATCTTTACTTTGTCCGTGTAAAGATTTTATACAAAGTTCTTTATATATTTCATCTTGATTAAATACAGGGGATAAATTCAAGCAGATGGCACCTCCTTCGGCAGTAGTAAGATTTTTTACCGCATGGAAAGAGAAAACGGTAATATCTGCCAATGCTCCTGTTCTTTTTCCTTTGTATGTAGCACCAATAGAATGTGCCGCATCTGAAAGAATGAGAATTCTACCCAATTTTTCCTGTATTTCCGTTCTTGGTATGAACTTTTGCTTCACATTTTCATTGTTAACCAACTGACTAATTTCATCATAATCACAAGGAAATCCGGCAAAATCAACAGGAATAATTACTTTGGTATTTTTCGTAATTGCTTTTTCAATGTTTTGAATATTGATGTTAAAATCTTCTGCACGAACATCCACCATTACCGGTTTTGCGCCACAGTGCACCACTACGTTTGCAGTGGCGCAGTAGGTGTATGCGGGGACAATCACTTCATCGCCTTTCTGCACACCGAACCATCTAAGTATCAATTCCAATCCGGCTGATGCTGAGTTGACACACACTACTTTCTCTATACTAACATATTGAGCAATACGTTTTTCAAACTCTTTCACGCGCGGGCCGGTAGTAATCCAGCCGGATTGCAGGGCTGCCGTTACCGCGTCGATGGTTTTGTCATCAATTCGGGGTGGAGAAAAGGGGATGGGGGTGGGAAAAAAATTATCTGTTAGATAAAAGACCGTATCAATAAAAAAAAATGCTTGTTCACGCGACAAAACATTTTCATCGTGTAAATCTTCAAAAATAATGCCAAGTTCAGGGTTGTAATAATCATTGTTTCGAGTATTACTGAAACCATTGTATTCTAATAGACACTTTACTAAATTTATTTTTGTAACCTCTCTGGCAGCAATAAAATCCTGTTTAACAACAGCAAAAAGAGAACTATTAATTACTGAAAATCCAAGAAATTCGTAGGCAGTTGCAGAAAAAAAATAATTATGAATCAACAGATTGTTAAAGTAATCAAGCCATGTTTTGTAAAAAAAGGCACTATTCGTTTTAATGACTTGATATTCATTATAACGATATACTCTTTGTTCTGCGCCTTCGGCAACAAACAAATCTTCCGATATTTCACCGGAAAAGAAAAAATTTTGCGTAAATGCAAAATTCAACAATTGCTTTTCTTCTTCTTTTTTGATAAACTTCTTGTCCGAACATTCATAGCAGATATTCTCATTTCTTCTAAGGAAAGTTTGTACGGCTTTGAGTTTATTTGTTTTGCCAATTTGTCCATTTCCAAGAATGATACTTTGTAATTCATTTTTTATTATTGTCATTTAATTTTTGAATGCTTTGATGTTAACGTATTATTGCAAAAAAAATTATTCCAAAATAGTACCAATCACTAAGTTCTTTACTCTTTCGTACAGCGGAGGGTGCGAATATTCGAAGAAAACTGTCCAGGGATGCGGCGTTAAATTACTCATATTGTGAGAACTCAGCTTCTTTAGTGCAGTAATGAGAGAAGCAGAAACTCCGTGTTCTTTGGTAAAATTATCGGCTTGATACTCGTTTTTTCTGCTTTGTTTATTGGAAAAGATGCTCAAAATTGTAGATATTGGCGAGTAAATGATGGCAAAAGCAATTAATGCAATATGAAAGGTAGCTGCCTCCACGCCCAGTGCCGCCGATAAGGCATTACTTGAAGCAAAATAACCGAAAATAATAAGCATTACCCCCATTTGAACAAAACCATAAAACATTGATTTATAAATGTGTTTATGTGTAAAATGACCAATTTCGTGGGCAATTACTGCTACAATTTCATTCGTTGTCATTTCATTAATTAATGTATCGTAAAGTACAATTCGTTTCCGTTTTCCCAAACCTGTGAAATACGCATTGGCTTTTGTGGAACGTTTTGAACCATCTATTACAAAGATATTTGAAATACTAAAACCTGCTTTTTCGGCAAAATTCATAATGGCAGTTTTCAGGTCCCCAACTTCAAGCTGAGTTTGTTTGTTAAATAAGGGAACTATAAGTGTTGAATAGAAAATTCCCATAAATATTGAAAAACTTGCTATTAATATCCACGCCAACAACCAAAAATAAGTAGTAGTTAACAAATAGATATAGACAATTAAAGCCAAAAGCGCACCGCTAATTATTGTGTTTAATAATAATGATTTAATAATATCGGTAATAAATAATTTTGGTGTTATGGTGTTAAAACCATATCTCTTTTCAATAACAAACGTATCAAAAATACTGAATGGTATTGAAATAATGAACATTACACCAAAACAGATTCCAAAAAAGAGTAATGTTTGCAAAATAACGTAATCAGTAATTTGTAAAGCGATTTGATTTACAAAAGCAAAACCGTTAAAAACCAACATCAAACACATTAACACAAAAGAAACAGAGGAGGAAATAATACCAAATCTATAGTTTTCAAATTTATATCTCTGTTGTTGTTGATATTTATTTGTATTGTAAACATCGGAAAGTAATTCTGGAATTGGTTTAGAAAACCATTGTGCGTTTTTATAATCAAGAAGTTGTTCAAAGAGAAAATTTAATACAACTATGGCAAAAATGGCGTAAAAGAGGATTATGGGGAACATGTTTAAATTAAGAATTAAGAATTATTAATTAAGAGTCAATAGATTTGAGCTTCGCATCATAATAAAATAATATTTAATAATTAACATTTAATATTTGCTAAGTATCTCTTTATCAGTAATTCAGGTTTGTTGAGAGATTTTTGCACCCAGTCGAAAAGCAACTCTTCCATTTCTACCTCTGTAAGTTGCCAGCGAATGTTTGTTTTTCGTAGTTTTTCGATACTGATACTCACAATGATAGCCACTGAATTAGAGATATTAAAGCTGTTGGTAAAGCCGTACATAGGGATTTTCACGGTTTTGTCGGCTGCTTCTATAGCCTCTTTCGATAAACCGGTTAATTCGGTTCCAAAAAGAAACGCTGTTGGGGTCTCAAAAGACAACTCATCTAAAAAACTACAGTTCTCATCGGGAACAGTTGCAACTACGGAGTATCCTTTCGTTTTAAGATCCTTGATACTTTTCAACATCGGGTTTTTTTCATTTTCATAATGTTTGATAGTAAGCCATTTATCTGCGCCCATTGCTATGGCTTTATGAATTTGAAAATCGTTTTCTCCTTCTACAATGTGAACATCCTGAATTCCCACGCACTCGCAAGAGCGCAAAACGGCGCTGATATTTTGCGTTTGATACAAATCCTCCACAACCACCGTAATATATCGTGTTCTGCTTTCTAACACTTTATGTAATAAAATCTTTCTTTCCTCCGTCAGAAAAGATTCTAAATATTGGATGAGTTGTTTGCGAATTTTCGTATCCATGTTAGCAATAAAGGTTGCGAAAATATAATTATTCTTGTTCTATACGAAATGTTGTAATTATTCTTTTAAGGATATTAATAACCGTCTTTCCACCCCGGTTTTGTCACGAAATACAATATTCAATTTCAAATATTGGGGCAGAATTTAATATAAAAAGTATATTTTCGCGCACAAGTTTTATTCAAACTGCAACAAAGAACAGTAGCTTTTGTATGCAAATAATTAATGCCTATTCCAATGAGTTTTCTCCATCAAGGCGCAAAAAAAAGACTGGTTATCGAACTTCGCAGTAAAGGTATTAACGACGAAAATGTGCTAGCAGCATTTGAGAAAGTGGACCGCCATGTTTTTATTGAATCCTTTATGGAAAATAAGGCTTATTTGGACAGACCTCTACCTATAAAATACGGTCAAACTATCTCTCAGCCCTACACAGTTGCTTTTCAAACGCAACTACTGAAGATTAATAAAGGGGATAAGGTGCTGGAAATAGGCACAGGTTCAGGATACCAAGCCGCAATTTTAAGTGCAATGGGCGCGAAAGTTTATACTATCGAAAGGCAACAAGGGCTCTTTATTGAAACCTCTCAATTTTTGGAAGAATATGATTACAAAATATTTACATTTTTCGGAGATGGTTTTAACGGTATCCCACAATTTGCTCCGTACGACAAAATTATTATCACTTGCGGCGCCCCAAACGTTCCTATATCATTACTGAATCAACTAAAGATTAATGGGTTAATGGTAATTCCGCTGGGCGTTAAGTATCAGAAAATGATTCGTATAAAAAAAACCGCCGAAGATGACTTTTTTGAAGAACAATTCGGCGATTTTGTGTTTGTACCTATGTTGAAAGATACGAAGGAGATTAATAATTAGAATTCAAAAATTTGAACCATTATACCCTTATTATCATAGGAACCCTTAGTAGTATTATTCAAACGCTAAAATTGCTTTTTTAATCAGTTCAATGGCTTCGCGAAGTTGTTCTTCGGTAATTACCAATGGAGGAGTAAAGCGAATAATATGTCCGTGAGTAGGTTTTGCAAGTACGCCCAACTCTTTCATTTTCAGGCACACGTCCCATGCTGTTTTTCCATTTTTTGGACGAATAATAATGGCGTTCATTAACCCTTTGCCGCGCACCAACTCAATCATATCGCTTTTAAGAGATCTCATCTCTTCGCGGAAAATTTTGCCGAGATATTCAGATTTTTCGACTAATTTTTCATCTTTAATAACTTCTAATGCCACCATAGCAACTTTACAGGCAACGGGATTTCCGCCGTAGGTTGATCCATGCTCACCCGGTTTAATCGTAAGCATAATTTCATCATCGGCTAAAACTACGGATACCGGATA
>JAIRVY010000081.1 GCA_031253655.1 Bacteroidales bacterium | reverse complement strand
TTGCAATAATATATTGATATAATCTTTCTTGCCAATCTGATTTAATTAATGATAATCTGTTTTGAACAGAAAAAACGGTGTGAATATAGATTTGTGTGTATGTGTTAGCCATATTATTTATTTCTTTATTGATTTCTTCGCATACCTAACGGCATGCGTGTATTTTTTTGTTTGCATTTTTTACAGAGCTTAAATCCCTAACGGGATTGGGGTTCGTTATTTTCTTCATTTATTAGTTTTTACAGAACTTAAATCTCTAACGGGATTTGGATTCGTTATTTTCTTCATTTATTAGTTTTTACAGAGCTTAAATCCCTAACGGGATTTCTTTTTCGGGTTAATTTTATCATTAATTTTAGTTCATACAATTTCTTTAGGTTTATATATATTTTAATATCTCTAATAGGATTTCTACGTGTTGTTTACATCAATAATTTTCACGCCGTGAAATTTACAATCACTAAATCCCATTAGGGATTGCAGTTCTGTAGAAAAAAACGTTCCACACGAACCCAAACCAATAAATCCCGTTAGGGATGCAAGTTTTGTAGAAAAAAACGTACCACACGAACCCAAATCAATAAATCCCGTTAGGGATGTAAGCCCTGTAGAAAAAAAAGTTCCACATCCACAATTTGCATGCCGTAGGTATGCAAGAGTATTCAATTGATTAATATAAGATAAATTATTAGTTTTATTAAGCATTTGTTTTTAGGATTAAATTATCAATTATCGAAATCATCCAGTCTCTTCATTTCCATTTGAATTTCTTTAATAATTTCTTTATTGGCAATCTCTTTTTTACCATTCACTTTTTTGGAGAAAATATAGAAAACCCTTCCACCAAATTTTGATGTAAATTCTTTGTGAGTTTCTGCTTGAATAAAATACTCTTTGTGAATTTCCGGGAGTTGGATCCCAAAATTTACAGGTTTTATCTGCAACCCAATATACTTCTTACCAATCATTATGAAAAAATCTACATTAAATAATCTATCCCATTCATCTGGTGCAGATTCGATTTTTTTACCCAATTCTTTTATATGTTCTTCTGATTTAACATTCTTGAAGTAATAATCTCGCCACTCATTTAATGTTTTAGGTGAGCATTTACGAATTGATTCGGAAGTTGCTCCCACATTTCTTTTAAAATTTAATTGGAAGCGATTCATAACACTATTTAATATCCATTCTATTGCCATAACTACTCAAATTCCAAAAATTTATTTTTATATCTAAACTCAATACTTTCATCTACTTTCGCTAATTTTGCTTTCAGCAAATGCGCATTAATAAAAGTTTTATTATCAAGGTATAAATAAGCCATAAGGTGGTTATCGTTATCATATTTAATATCGTCGTAGCGTATGAAAACCCGTTTTCCTTTCAGTTTATCGTTCAAAAACTTAGTTGCATCGCCGTTGGTTGCAAGATTTTGTTTTATTCCTATAAGTCTTATTATTAAATCATTATTTAATTTTATTAGTTCAGGATTGATAATTTCCTTAACTGTAAAATATTTCTCTCTTTGCCCATCGCTCTCTGTATCTATTTTTGAGCCGTATTGTAATCTTTTTACATCAATTTTTTTGTCTAATTTATGTGTATCCACAAATAAGTAAGGTAATTCTTTTATCTTCTCTTCAAGATTAAACGTGATTTCTGGCTGATTAATTATTTCTATTTCTACTTGTATAGATATATCATTTTCTTTAATTTTTTCTTTAATGATTGGAATATATTCGGAATTAATTTCATAACCCACAGAATTTCTATCTAGATTTTTAGCAGCCAAGGAAGTTGTGCCACTACCAAGAAAAGGGTCTAAAACAGTTTCATTCTTAAAAGAAAACATTCTTATTAAACGACTTGGTAGTTCTTCCGGGAACATTGCTAAATGTTTATCCTGTTTTGTACCATTGAAATACCAGTGTCCGCTAAAATAAGTATTCCATTCTTCGTTGGTCATCTTGGATTTATCTTTTTGCTCTTGTGTCGGTTTCGGTGCATTTCCCTGTTTTTTGAATAGTAAAATATATTCAAAATCCAGTTTTACGATACCGTTTCGCGGGTAAGGAAAGCTACCCATTACTGCGCCTCCACCGGTAGTGTTCATAGTAGTTGCCTTTTGCCATATAATCTGTCCCATAAAATCAAAACCGATTGTTTCACAGAATTTAATAATTTCAGAGTGGATAGGAATTACTTTATATCTTCCGTAATATACAGAACGAGCAAATTGGTCTCCGATATTGATACATAAACGGCACCCATCGTGCAACACTCGAAAACATTCCGACCAAACCAAATTCAAATTATTAATATAATTTTCGTAACTATCATTAAAACCAATTTGATTTTCCGTTCCATAATCTTTCAATTGCCAATATGGCGGAGAAGTAATAATCAAATGAACTGAACTATCTTTAAGTTCGCTCATTTGGCGGCTGTCTCCATTGACTATGGTGTGTGTGGTTTTCATTTATATATATTATTCCTTTACTCTTACGCTTCTTCAAAATCAATATATTCAACATCATTCTCCTGTAATTCTAAAAATTTTTCAGGGAGTTTTTTTCTTACTTTAACTCCTAATTTATTCAGTTCATCGGCGCGCTTTATGAGATTTCCTTTGCTTTCGCTCAGTTGCCCCATCGCTCTTTGGTGTTCCTTTTGGGCACTATCAATTCTTTCACCCACTTTTTTTAATGTATCTGTAAATCTCACCAATGCATCGTAAATACCTTGTGCCCGGTCAATGATTTTAACCACATTTTTATCCTGTTCCTCCTTTCTCCAGAGGTCTTCCACCATTTTTATGGCAGCCAAAACTGTTGAGGTACTTACAACTATCACGTTTTTTTTGTAAGCATATCCGAGTAAATCATGGTCATTATTGATAGCGAGTAAATACGCCGGCTCAATAGGAATAAACATAAACACAAAGCCAAGATTTCCTTTAAGTTCTTCATACTTTTTCTCAGCAAGTTCGTCAATATGTTTACGGATTGCCGCTGTGTGCATCCGAGCAAATCCTTCTTGTTGCTTGGCATCTTCAGTAGCAAAATGCTGTGAGTATGCAATGAGCGACACTTTTGAATCTATAATAAAAGCATTGTTATTGGGTAAATAGATTACACAATCGGGAAAAAATCTTTCGTTGTTTTCATCAGTTACACTTTCTTGCAGTTTATAGTTAATCCCTTCAATTAATCCTGCATTTTCTAAAATTTGTTTCAAAATTGTTTCACCCCAGTTGCCTTGAATTTTCTTTTGCCCTTTTAAAGCATCTGCAAGGTTGTTTGCCTCCTGCGAAATTTTATTAGCATTATCCTGTAATGTTTTAACCTTTTCGCCAAAAACATCAAACTGTTCTTTGTTTTTTTCTTGCGACTCTTCTACTTTTTTCTTAAAATTATCAATATCTGTTTTCAACGGGTTAAGAATTTCGCCCAATTTTTGTTTATTGGTTTCGGATAGTTCGGTAGATTGTTTTTTCAAAATTTCGTGAGAAATATTTTGAAATTCCGTTTTCAGTTTTTCCACCGTTTCTTTTTGTTCTTTGCGTTGTACATCAAGCAATTCTTTCAGATTTTTTATATTTTCTTCTGATGTAGCGTTTTTAATTTTTTCATTTGCAATTTGTTGTTGTAATTCTTTTCTTTCTTCTTCATTTTTATTTCTGATAAAAGCAACATCATTTTCTTTCTGAACGTAAAAATTTTTAATATCTGCTTCTTTTTGGGCAACAATTTGTTTCAATTCTTCCTCTTTAAGCACAATAAGTTTTTCTTTTTCTAAAATTACTCTCTCTTTTTCTTTGATTAAAAAATCTTTTTCTGACGAAGAATTGTCAGTGGCAATATTTGTTCTTTTTTTCAGTACAACAATACCTATAGTAATACCGACAATTATGGTGATTATCAATGTAGTGAGTAAAATTATAATGAGTGTTTGCATTTTATTTAAACTATTTATTTTCGTTATAAAAATATTTAACCCATTCTTTAAATGTGTCTTGCGCCGAAAGGCAGGTGTCTATTAAATAGCCTTTTATGTTAAAAAATTCTTTCAACCCACGATAGTAAAATTGTTTATGATTGTCATCAATAATGAATGGGATGATATTATTTCTCAAGCATTCTCGAAACATAATCAAGCGTCCCACTCTGCCGTTGCAATCTTGAAACGGATGTATTTTTTCAAAACGATAATGATATTCTACAATGTTTTCAAACACAACTTCTGTTAAGGAATTATACCAGTTGTTGAGTTTGTTCATTTCGTCTTCTACATTTTGGGGTAAAGTGGTTTCAGCTCCTCCTACTTCATTGGGTAATTTTTTCCATTCGCCAAGATTAAACCACGGTTTTGAGGCATCGGAAGTGCTTGTTTTCAAAATACGGTGAAAGGATTTGCTTATTTCATTTGAAAGCGTTTTATCAACTGTATCAAGCAGATAATCGAAAGCCACAAAGTGATTCGAAGTTTCAATAATGTCATCTACCGGTACTGCCTCCTGGTCTTTAAAACCTATGGTACGGGTTTCAAAAATGTAACGTGTTTGTTCTTCCGTCAATTTACTGCCCTCAATACGGTTTGAGTTGTAGGCAAGATTTACTTGCGTTTTATGATATAAGCCGCCCTGTCGCTTTCCTTGTTTTTCTTCCTTGAAATAGTTCAATAATCTATTCATTTTGCCGTATTATTTACAGATGTCTTCGTTGCAATTTGTAATCTTTAACCTTTCAATTTATCAATTTGTCGTACATCAATATTTTGAATATTCCTGTAGATATTTATAATGATGGCAATGGCGATAGCCGTTTCGGCGGCTGAAATGGCAATGCCGAACAAACTGAAAAACATTCCTTCCAATTGCCCCGGATACAAATAGCGGTTAAATACGCTGAAATTGATTTCTACCGCGTTGAGTACAAGTTCTATGGAAATAAGAATTGCCAGTAAATTTTTACGGGCAATGAAACCGTATATTCCCACAAAAAACATAATTGTGCTGATGATGAGGTAATATTCTATTTTTATCATAAT
>JAIRVY010000061.1 GCA_031253655.1 Bacteroidales bacterium | reverse complement strand
GTTTTATTTTTGTTTGTGAGAATGTAAACATAACCTCCTTTAGTAATCTTCAATTAATTTTGCGACAAATAAACATTTTTGTAAAACACCAAAATAAAAAATAACGCCTCAAACTAATTATTAACCCTTCAAATAAATCATCACATTTTCTTTCATTTTTATTCTATTTTTGGTCCATTATTTTCTCATTTTCTATCTATCAATAAAACAACTATTTATGAAAAAACACCGTATCTCAAAAGAGTTTCTGAGCCTTGAAATAATCCGAAAAATAATTGATAAGAAAGTTAAAATTGAACTTTCGGAGGAATCGAGAAGTGCTGTGGCGAAATGCCGTGCCTACTTAGATGCCAAAATTGAGAATCAAACCACCCCTGTGTATGGCATCACTACCGGATTTGGTTCGCTCTGTAACACAAGTATTTCGAAAGATAACTTGTCTCAACTGCAACACAATTTAGTGGTTTCGCACGCCTGTGGCTTCGGCGAGGCAGTGCCGCAGGAGATTGTGAAACTTATGCTGTTACTAAAAATCCAGTCTTTGTCTTATGGTCATTCCGGCGTGCAAGTAGCTACTATTGAGCGTTTGATAGATTTCTTTAATAATGGAGTGTATCCTGTTGTATATCAGCAAGGTTCGTTGGGTGCTTCAGGCGACCTTGCTCCATTAGCTCATCTGGCGCTGTCGCTACTCAACTTGGGAGAGGTTTACCATAAAGGGAAAAAACAAAAAGCAGCAACCGTAAACGAAAAATTTGGTTGGAAGCCAATCGTGCTGCAATCGAAAGAAGGGCTGGCATTGCTGAACGGCACTCAATTTATGAGCGCCTACGCTACTTGGTTGGTAATGAAATCGGAAAAATTATCCTTTTTGGCAGATATGATTGCCTCGCTTTCCTTAGATGCTTTTCAAGGCAGAACTGAGCCGTTTTATATGTCGGTACATTTTGTACGACCCCATATTGGGCAACTTGCCACAGCTGCCAATATTACCGAGTATCTTGAGGGTTCGGAAATTCTGGCGCAACAAAAAGAACACGTGCAAGACCCATACTCTTTCCGTTGTATGCCCCAAGTGCACGGTGCCACGAAAGACAGCATTCATTACGTAAAAAGCGTAGTGGAAACAGAAATCAACTCTGTTACAGACAATCCCACTATTTTTCCAGATGAAGATTTAATAGTTTCTGCCGGTAACTTCCACGGACAACCGCTGGCATTGGTACTCGACTTTTTAACCTTATCTATGTCGGAACTTGCCAACATATCGGAACGCAGAATTTACCAACTTATCTCAGGGAAAAGAGGATTGCCTTCGTTTTTAGTGAAAAACCCAGGGCTCAATTCCGGTTTTATGATTCCGCAATATACGGCAGCCTCCATTGTGAGTCAGAACAAAACGTTCTGTATGCCGGCCTCCGCCGATTCCATTGAGTCATCTCAAGGGCAGGAAGACCACGTAAGTATGGGAGCAAATGCCGCTACAAAGTCGTTTATAGTTATTAATAATGTCGAAAAAGTGTTGGCGATAGAACTTCTGAATGCAGCCCAAGCTGTAGAGTTTCATCGTCCGCTGAAAACTTCGCCGATTCTGGAAGATTTGGTATTGAATTATAGAAAATTTGTTCCTTTTGTAGAAAATGATGTATTGATGTATGAATTGATGCAGCAATCGCGGGAATTTATTAAAAATTTAAAATTTTAGGTATAAAGTTTAAAGAATATTATTACTAAAACCAACTTTTAATTTTAAATTAAAATCTTAAAAATTCTTAGATGCCCCCCACCCTGCTTTTTCTTGAAACCGCCACTGAAATTTGCTCCGTTGCTTTATCAAAAGGGGAGAATATTATTGCGTCTGTCTGTTCAAATAAAGGAAATTCGCACTCCGAGCATCTGTTTCCCTTTATTGAGGAGGTGTTGGATAAAGGTAAAAGCAAGATATCTGAGATTAAAAGCGTGGTTTTAAGTATCGGTCCGGGTTCATATACAGGCTTGCGAATCGGGGCGTCCGCAGCAAAAGGAATTTGTTATGCGCTAAACATCCCATTAATTGGCATTTCCACTCTACAAAGCATAGTTTTTGGCGCAAAATGTCAACAAAAAAGTGAACAAAACGTATTATTTTGTCCGATGATTGATGCGCGGCGGATGGAAGTGTTTACCGCAATATTTGATACTAACGGCGAAGCAATTACCGAGGTGGAGTCTAAAATTGTTGACGAAACTACTTTTCTTTCGGAGTTGAATAGTAATATTATCTGTTTCAGCGGGAACGGAATATGTAAATGCAAACCTTTTATTCAACATCAAAATGCTCGCTTTGTGGATGTTGACTTAAATGCTGCGAATATGTTCACCCCTGCATTACATAAATTTAATAATAAGCAATTTGAGGATGTTGCCTACTTCGAGCCTTATTACTTTAAGGAATATCTGGCAAGGAAATCGGCTGTGAAAGGGTTGTAAATATTAATACCCCAGAATTTTCAACATTGATTTGTAACTCTGCTCTTTGGCAAAGAGTTTTGTAGCAATCTCTCCATCTTCGTCCAAACTGATGATAATATGCTTAGGGGCGGGGGTCAGGCAATGCTGAATGCCGCCATATCCACCCACGGATTCCTGGTACGCTCCTGTATGAAATAAGCCAATATACTGAATGTCTGATTCATCTCTATCTCCCAAACTACTTTCCACCGCTGCGCCCGTATCTTTAATTTTAGGTAAGAAAACTGCATTCAAATAGGCTTCGGAATTGTAATAATCGTGGCTGTCGCAAGTAAGCCCGCCGAGGAACACCCGCTCATATTCTTTATCCCAATTGTTAATGGCAAGAATGATAAACTGCTGGTTAATTGCCCAGGTATCCGGCAAAGTAGTCATAAAAGAACTGTCAATCATATTCCAAAGTTCACGGTCGTTTTGACGTTTTTGTTGCATTATAGAGTAGAGAACGGCACTCGCCTCTCCCACTGTATAAGATCCAAATTCAGTAAAAATATCCGGTTCCTGTACTTTTTCTCTGTCGCAAATTTGCTTTATTTGTGCTATAATTTCCACTGCCATATACTCATAATCGTAGTTAAATGAAAGTGAACTCTTAATAGGAAATCCGCCACCAATATTCAATGAATTCAATTCAGGGCATATTTTCTTCAAATCACAATATAGGTTAACACACTTACTTAACTCGTTCCAATAATAAGCCGTATCGTTTATTCCGGTATTTATGAAGAAATGTAACATCTTTAGTTTAAACTTTTTATTCTTCTTTATCTTGCTTTCATAAAAAGGAATAATGTCGTTATAACGAATACCTAAGCGAGAGGTATAGAACTCAAATCGGGGTTCCTCCTCTGCTGCAATTCGAATACCTATGTTGCATTCCGATTGAATTGCCTCATTAAGTAGGGTAAATTCGTGTTTGTTATCCAATACAGGAATAACGTTTTTATATCCATTTTCAAACAAATTAACTATATTTTCGATGTACTGCTGTTTTTTATAGCCGTTACATATTATATATGTATCCTTGTTAAACTGCTCCTTTTCGTTCATAGTTTCGATGAGGTTCAGGTCGAACGCAGAAGATGTTTCCACGTGAACACTGTTTTTCAGCACCTCCGCCATAACAAATTCAAAATGAGATGATTTGGTACAATAGCAGTAATGGTAGTCGCCTTGATAATCTGCTTTTGCTATTGCCACGTTGAACCATCTGCGCGCTCGCTGAATATTTTGACTTATCTTAGGCAGATAGGTTATTTTCAACGGTGTTCCGTATTGTTTAATAATATCCATAAGCGGAATGTTCTGAAAGTACAACTCCCCGTCTTCAACAAAGAACTCTTCCTGTGGAAACTCGTAAGTTTGTGAGATTAAATCGAGATACTTGGTTTTCATAATATAGTTTAAAATTTAAGATTTAAGGAATGAATAGTTTGAGTAGTTCCAATGCCTTCAGTTTCATCTGACGGTTTATGGCTTAATAGTTAAAATTTGAGGGCAAAAATAAACAAAAAGAGATAGAATGATAAAAATTCATCAATTTAACTCACTTAGATTGAAACATCACTTCAGAAGTAATTAATTTAAAGCTGCGAATTGTAATTGACTTTTTAAACTGTTAATAGGGTATTCCTTCCGTGAGTGGGTTGTTTAAACGATGTTCATCTACATACTCTTCATTCATGCTGGATTCATACACATCAAAACTTTGGTTGGGTGTAATTCCCGGGGCAGCTGCGTCATAGTTCATTCCAAAGTCAATGTCTGTAAACCTGGTGTACTGACTTTGGAATCGAATACGAATATTGTCGGTGGCTCCATGTCTGTTTTTCTGAATCATAATATCTGCTAGGCCTTGTGCGGGGGTTTCTTCATCTTCAAAAGTGGAAAATCCATAATATTCGGGGCGGTAAATGAACATTACAAGGTCGGCATCCTGCTCAATAGAACCCGACTCGCGCAAGTCGCTCAATTGCGGCCTTTTAGATGCGGAGCGTTTTTCAACCTCACGTGAGAGTTGTGACAAGGCAATTACCGGCACGTTCAAATCTTTAGCCAAGGCTTTCAAAGAGCGAGAAATGTAACTAATCTCCTGCTCACGGTTTCCTTTTCCTTTGTCGGTTTCTACACTACCCTGCATCAATTGTAAATAATCCACAATAATCAATTGGATATCGTGCTGGTGTTTTAATCTTCTACATTTTGCACGCAAATCGAAAACAGAGAGTGCCGGTGTGTCGTCAATAATAAGATTGGCGCTATTGAGTGGCCCTAACTTATTGGTTAACAAAGTCCATTCGTCGTCAGAAAGTTTTCCTTTGGCAATTTTTTCGGAGGGGATTCCGGTTTCGATAGAGAAAAGGCGGTGTACCAACTGCGACGAGGACATTTCCAAAGAGAAAAGTGCCACCGGTTTTTTATAGTCAATTGAAGCATTTCTGGCGATGGAAAGTACAAAAGAGGATTTTCCCATTCCGGGTCTTGCCGCGATGATAATCAAATCTGATTTTTGCCACCCACCTGTTTTTTCGTCAATAGCCCGAATTCCTGAAGGCACTCCATGAAATTTGTCCTCCATATCTTTCATCGCCATCAATTCCTCTAATGCTTTCTTCATCACGATGTTCAACTCTTTACTGTCGCGCTTAAAATTTTCTTGAATTATGCCAAACAGGTTGGTTTCCGCTTTATCTAACAGTGCCAGCACATCTTTCGAGTCTTCATAAGCATCTTTAATAATAATATTACAGTTGTTAATCAGTTCGCGCAGCACAAACTTTTCCATTACAATACGGGAGTGATACTCAATGTTTGCCGAAGAAGCTACACGATTGGTTAATGAAGCTAAATAGGAAGGACCCCCAACAAATTCTAACATTTTTTCTTTTCGTAAGTGGGCTGTTACAGTTAATAAATCAATCGGTTCCGATTTGTTAAAAAGGTCAACAATAGATTTATAGATATGAAAATGGGCTTCTTTGTAAAACATTCTTGCAGAGAGGAAGTCCACCACTTGTCCAATCGCGTCGGCGTTGATTAAGATAGCGCCCAACACAGCCATTTCTAAGTCCAATGCCTGGGGAGTTAGTTTTCCGGTAAACCCCAACGTAGATTCAACCGTATTATAATTGATTTTCTGTTCGGTGCGTTTTGATGTAACTGTTTCGTTTGCCATAAATTAATAATTCAGAGTGGTACAAAAAAAATTTCGCCAAAAATAATTTAATAATACTAATTACGGAGGTCTTTGTTAATATGTTGAAAAAATTAGAGGGAAACAGAATATTAGCAATATACAATACCTTTTATTATTAATAAATAAATTTATTAATTTGCACTGTCTGAATAAAATACCGATTATGATACAACAATCTATAATACAACGAATTATTGGTATTCAAAAAAAGGAAATGTTTTATTCTGGGGTTGGATTTATGCGAGAAATATTACAGAATATACCACTAATTACATCTTATGCATTGATAGTTTCCGGTAACAGACATTGTGAAAAAAGTACATTGTTTTTTGATGAAATTCAAGTTGTTAGTGGTTGGGAACTATACAACCGTCTGAGACTTGATGAAGAATTTCGTATTACTGTAACGGTCTCAAATGCTTCCCCGTTTAGTAGTAAGTTGGGAACTAAATTAACAGGCAAACATAGAAGTAAAGAACTTTTCCCTTTTAGTATTTTGGACACTGCGCCGAAGAGGAAAAAACTCTATTATTTTAACAAAAACAAGGCAGAATGTAATTTCATTATTATGAAAAACAATACAATTTAAGTTCTATCGGCATGGGAATTCTTAAACTATTCTTCTTGATGAAAAGCACAAATAAAATAATAGCATCAATCTCATTTTTTGGAAAGTCTATAATTTTCCAGCTTCTACTACTCGGCATTTTTTTAAACGCCTACTCGCAATCTCGCGATACCATTAAAGTGCAATTGCGTGACGTAGAGATTACTACAAAACATAATCCCGCTATCCATATCATTAAAAACACAATTAAAAACCGGTTGGAAAACGGTCAATTCTCTAATCCTCATTTCTGTAGTATCTCCTATCAAAAGATGTTTCTTACTGGAGATAATAAAAGAGACTCACTAAAACACCATCTATTTTTTACTGAAACAGTTACGAAAAGTTATTTTAAAAAGCCGGCTCTCTCTTACGAAAAAGTGATTGCCCATCAAAGCACCGGGTTTAAAGACCCTATCATTTCTATCTATTTGGCTAAACTGCAAATGGTGAATTTCTACCAAAGCGATATGTTGGATATTTTAGAATCTCCTTTTGTGAATCCTATCTCACAAAACGCTTTAGCCATTTACGATTTTAGAATTCAGGAAAAGATTGTTTCGGAAAAAGATACACTTTTTGTTATTTCTTATAAACCAAAGAAAAATACTCACTTTAAGTCGCTTGAGGGAAAACTTTGGATCAGTTCAGAAAATTTTGCTATTGCCAAAGTTGAGGCTTCTCCTTTTGATAAAGTGTTCGGTTTGTCGTTTTTTTTATTGCAAGAATATGAAAAACAGCAGAATAATACCTGGTTTTTGAAACAGATGGATGTTACGATGGAACCCACCGGAATCGGTGTGGGCTTTGCCACCGACAGCACTAATGTTTTTGTGCGGCCCATAATTGTATCTGAAAAACGAATTACTGAGATTGATTACGATACCCGTTTGCGAAACAAGGATTTCGGATTGGTGGATATTGAGGAAGAATCAGGGAGCAAGGCAAAGCAAAATAGTATTTTAGATATCTACCGCGCCGTACCACTCACTGAAAGAGAAGTAAATACGATTGCTTTTTTTGACACATTACTAAAACCCTACAAACCGGATAGAGTTTTAGAATCTCTAAAAATATTAATCACCGGAAATATTCCCGTTTACATATTTAATTTTGAATTGAAGCAAATTCTGCATTTAAATTCTACCGAAATAGCGCGTTTGGGCTTGGGTATATCTACCAACAAACGTTTCAATAAAGTAGTACATTTGGGAGGTTTCTTCGGGTATGGCTTTAAGGATAAGGAGTTTAAATGGGGAGGAGAATTGGGATTCAATATCAATCGCGCAAGAGATATTAAAGTAATTGTTCAGTACTATTCCAATTTGATAGAAAGCGGGGGAACCGACTTTTGCAACAGAGATTACACGCTCTTTTCGGGGGAATTTTACCGCAGTTGGCTTTTTAAGCGTTTTTATAGAAGTAATGCATTAGGTCTTACAGCGCAAAGCAGACTTACCCGCTGGTTAACAGGTTATGTTTCTTCGTTTTACAGTAACAACAAAACGCTCTACAACTATAGTTTTCAAATTCCCTTTTCAGTTGATAATCAAACTACTTTTGCTTATACTGATTTTTATGTGAGAGCGGGAATTAGAATCGCTTTTATGGAGAAATATTGGGGCGCAGACCAATACTATTTTTACTCAGTTTCTCCTCTTCCTGTATTTATTATGCAGTATTCCAAAGGTATAAAAGGAGTGATTAACAGTGGATATGATTACCATCGCGTGGACGTTAAAATGTTGTACAGAAAAAACTGGAAGATATTGGGTTTTACAAATATCACACTTTTTGGAGGTTATGTAGATAGAGCACTCCCTTACCCGTTGCTATTCAATCAACGTGCCGGCTATAATTTAGTGGGTATAGATGGGGCAGACCAGTTTAGTGTAATGCGCCCCGATGAGTTTCTATCCGACAAATACGTATCTCTTTTTATCCGCCATAATTTCGGAAGAATGACGCAAAACAAAAAATTTTCTCCACGCGTTATTGTTTGTCAGGGAATTGGTTTTGGAACTCTGAAGAATTCTGAAACACACTGGGGAATAGTTTTGAAAACTATGGAAAAAGTATATTTTGAATCGGGAGTAATTATAGGAGATTTACTCACTATTAAGGGATTACTCTCTTTCGGGGTAGGGGCATTTGTGCGTTACGGCACTTACTATCTTCCCCAACCGGAAAACAAAATCTTGGATAATTTTGCGTTCAAAGTGAATATACGAGTGCCATTTGAAAGGTAGAAACCACAAATAGGTAATTCCTTGTTTTTGCCGAAAGAAATCGTGTTAATAAATTGATATTAAAAACAAATAAGAAAAAAAAGGGTTAAAAATTAGTTTGAGGCGTTATGACTGGGATTCCTCGCTGCGCTCGGAATGACAGCACAATTTTGCTATATGGGAGGGGCGGAAAATGCGACAGCGGCATTTCGACAAGCTCAATGATCAGCCGCCGCGTTGTCATTCCGAGCGTAGCGAGGAATCTCGAACAAATCCAAACTCATTAACTAACTCCTTCCATTTCGGATTCATGGAGTTAATTAACAATTATTTCTTGTTTCTGTTCCACTT
>JAIRVY010000058.1 GCA_031253655.1 Bacteroidales bacterium | reverse complement strand
GTTTTATTTTTGTTTGTGAGAATGTAAACATAACCTCCTTTAGTAATCTTCAATTAATTTTGCGACAAATAAACATTTTTGTAAAACACCAAAATAAAAAATAACGCCTCAAACTAATTTTTAACCAAACAATCTTAAAAGAAAATACAGTATGCACTCTCAATAAATCCCCAGCCTAAATTAGGCAAATTAGCGTCGGTTGAAAGTATAATGAAAATATCGGTTTTCATAATTTCATCTCTCAAATCCATTTCCTCTATTGTTGGTGGAGCACACTGGTTTGATGTATAAATCTCTTTGTAGTAATACCAAAACTGGTCATTTGAAAATAATCTGGACCATCCCCGGTTGTATATACCCCAATAAAAACTGTCGGCTATAACAACAAGCGAAGGTTTTGTTTTCCCCTCATCCGATTCGTATTTGATATCCGGATAAGCCATACCAAAACTTTTTGGAGAAAACAACAAATTCATTGCTCTAGAAATATCTATATCATCTCTTTTAGGTTGCGTAACATTAATCTTTTTCCAATAAATATGGGGCATATCAATATTATTTACTTTTTCAACATACCGTACCATCGAATCAGCTGCAACACACAAACTATAAATGCTCCAATGAATACCATACTGAGGATAGAAAGAATATTGTGATTTTTCTTTATTTTCAATAAAATAGCGATGAAAGTCTATATTAAAAATATTCCATTTTTCTAAATATTGACGATAAATTTCTATATTAGTAGTACCTTTCTCTTTGTGAAAATTTTCAGGAATATATTCAGGATAAAACGAACCTTTTCCGGGAGCCAAAACCACAATGATTTTTTTATCTAATTTAATTAGTGTATCTTGAAGCATTTTTAGTTTATACATTCTTTGTTCAATACTATCTTGTCCGATAAAATCATCTCCATAGTACGCTTTAATATAGTTTTCTTCATAAAGATAGTTTTCTTTACCCACAGTTACCCATGCTGTTTTGGCTTTGTTAAACAGACTAAAGCGCAATTGATGGTTAATTCTGATAAAAAAACTTCTAAATCCAAAGTGGTCGGTTAAATGTTTATCTTTTGCTTCTTGATAAGAGCCTGAAAACCAGTCATTCCACGAGAATTTAGGGTTTTCTGCCATCACATAGTATCCATCCAACGGTTTTAACTTAATCCAGTTAAACTTATACTGAGTAAAATGCAATGTAAACAGAAAGAGCAATATCATTAAAAGCAAAGCATGCAATTGGTTTTTATTGTTATCCATAATTTAAAATCTAAAATAAATAAAAGGATTAAAACCAAAAGCAGAAATCGAACTTATTGAGAAAATGATAAGAATAATAGCTAAACCACAAACTATTAAATGTTTTCTTTTTGTATAAATGTTAAAATAAATAGCGTCTTGCCATTTCTTACCAATTTTTAAATAAGTAATAAACGAGAAAGCGACAGCAATTATTAAATAAGAATAAAATTCTAAATCAATGAGATTTGAAGTAGCCCCCCTCTCAAAAACAAAAAGTCTCCTTAGAAAAACAAAAGCATCTGAAATATTTTCTATTCTGAAAAAAACCCAACCAATTACTACAAAGAAGAATGTAATAACCATGCTAGGAAATTTTCCTATTATTTCATATATTTTCAATAAAAATCCTCTTTCCATCACCAAAAAGAGTCCATGATAAGCGCCCCAAAGCACAAAACTCCACGAAGCACCGTGCCATAATCCTGATGCTAAAAAAACCAGCCACAAATTAAGATATAGCCTACTTTTTGATTCCACACGGTTTCCTCCCAGCGGAATATAGAGATAGTTTCGCATCCAAGCGCCGAGTGTAATATGCCAACGTCTCCAAAATTCTGTGATATTTTTTGAAATATAGGGGTTGTCGAAATTTTCCGGAAATTTAAAGCCCACCATTTTGCCTATTCCAATTGCCATATCCGAATAACCGGAAAAATCGAAATAGATTTGAAAAGTATAAGCTAAAATTCCCATCCACGCCGCGTAAGTTCCCAAATCCGAATAGTTCAGTGCAAAAATACTATCCGCATATAATCCCATTTGATTGGCAATAAGTACTTTCTTTGCAAGTCCTATTGCAAAACGATAAAAACCGATGAGAATGTTATCCCATTTTTCATCTTTCGACCTATCTTCTATTTGATCGGCAAGGTCGTGATAACGTATAATAGGACCTGCTATCAATTTGGGAAAGAAAATTATATATAGTTGATAACTCCAAAAGTTATCTAATGGTTTATGCACTCTCCGGTAAACATCAACCACATAAGTAATCGTTTCAAAAGTATAAAACGAAATTCCAATTGGCAATACCAGTTTTGTCCAATGAATATGTTTCGCGCCCATTACCGACAAAACAGAGTTTACGTTTTCAATAAAAAAGTTTGAATATTTGAAATAAACAAGCAATCCCAAATTTATAGAAACCGATACTGCGAGTAGTAACCTGCGATAACGCTGTTCTTTCATTTGAGCCATCCATTTTACCAGGTGAAAATCAAGAAAAGTGGTACCCAAAATTACAAAAATAAAACGTGGACCTCCCCAACTGTAAAAAAAAATACTAAATACCAGTATAACAATATTTTTTAGTTTTTTTGGAACTAAATAATAGGTAAGAATAAAAGCAGGAAGAAAAAAGAGAATAAAAAGAATGCTGCTAAAAACCATAATTACAAAAACGAAGAGGTGCCCATGTTTATTATATTCCAATTTACTTCCTAAATAGTCTTCAGGTATTTAGGGCAAAATCATTAAAATTTGCTTAACCCTTATCATTAGAATAAATTACAGAACCATTCTCCTATACAGTTTCAACGTTGTACGTTGTGAACGTGCCCTAATTCCTTTTCTTTTTTAA
>JAIRVY010000056.1 GCA_031253655.1 Bacteroidales bacterium | reverse complement strand
TTTTATTTTTGTTTGTGAGAATGTAAACATAACCTCCTTTAGTCATCTTCAATTAATTTTGCAACAAATAAACATTTTTGTAAAACACCAAAATAAAAAATAACGCCTCAAACTAATTTTTAGCCCGCAATAATTGAAGTGTTGAAATATTGATAAATATTCATATTTTCGCCGCTTATAAATGATATATGTTTACAGGAATTGTAGAAAAAACAGGAAAAATTGTTCATATTGAACAAGAAAAAACCAATTTCCATTTCACTATTGAAGTGGATTTTGCATATGAATTGAAAATTGACCAAAGTATGTCGCACGACGGCTGCTGTTTAACCGTAGTGAAATTAGACAAAGAAAAACAACAATATGTTGTAACTGCGATGGATGAAACTATGCTGAAAACCAATCTCAAAATGTGGCAAGTTGGTTACGAAGTGAATTTGGAACGCAGTATGAAATTAGATGCCCGCTTCGACGGACATATCGTGCAGGGTCACGTTGACCAAACTGCCGAATGTGTTGAAGTTATTGACGACAAAGGTAGTTGGAGATACTTTTTTACTTATGATATTGACAAAAACAACTTTACCGTACCCAAAGGCTCAATTAGTGTGAATGGCGTAAGTTTAACGATAGTAGATTCTGAAAAAGGGCGTTTTTCAGTGGCAATTATTCCTTATACACAAGAAATTACAAATTTTCATAATTTCAAAAAAGGAACGATTGTGAATATTGAATTTGACGTATTGGGAAAGTATGTTCAAAAATTGCTTCAGGAATATTTTGATACTACAAAATAAGAAACAACGGTTTTCGTTTATTTTTTTTATTTGAATCATTATGGGTATTTCAACGCAAGTTTTGGGGCTTATTGCCGGTTTGTCGCTTTTAGTTTTTATTCACGAGTTGGGGCATTATATGTTTGCTCGCATTTTTAAGACAAGGGTAGAGAAGTTTTACCTGTTTTTCAACCCTGCATTTTCTTTATTAAGAATGAAGAGAATAGAAGGAAAGTTACAGTTTCGTTTTCTCTCTTCTAAAATACCGGAGGAATGGGCAAGTCACCCTGAAAATACCGAGTGGGGAATTGGTTGGCTACCCTTAGGTGGTTACTGTTCTATTTCCGGTATGGTTGATGAAACCAAATCGGTAAAAGATTTAGCAAGTGAGCCGCAGCCCTGGGAGTTTCGTTCAAAATCCTCTTGGCAAAGATTTTTAATTATCATAGGCGGGGTATTGATGAATTTTATCTCAGCCATTATCATCTACATTACCCTAACTTTTACCTGGGGAAAAGAATATATTCCTCTTGAAAATGCCAAATACGGACTTTGGTTCTCCGATGCTGCCCAATATGCCGGTTTCCATAATGGAGATAAAATAGTATCTGTGGACAATGCAAAGCCAAAATTACTTCACGATTTTGAGAAAAAACTGCTGTTAGATAATCCCAAAGAGGTCATAGTTTTGCGTAATTGCGAATTGGATACTATTCATTTAAAAGAAGATAACTGGAAAAAATTACTGGGAGAACGTTTTTGTAATTTCAACTTTCCCTTTGTGGTTGAGGAGGTTATTGCCGGTCATCCCGCAGCCCATGCAGGATTGGTAGCAGGAGACAGTTTGGTAGGTATTGATAACCTGCAAATTTATCTCTATTCCGATTTTGTTGACGAGTTTAGATATGCCAAAAATAAAGAAGTAACCTTACATTTTTACCGTAACGACGAATTACTTTCTGCGCCATTGTGGATAAATGATGAAGGGAAAATTGGTGTTATGGTAAACCATTTCAAATATTTGGAAACCGTTACCGACCATTATAATTTCCGGCAATCTATCCCTATGGGAATTAAGGAGGGAGTTGGTACGCTCACATTTTATGTAAAACAGTTTAAACGTGTTTTTACCAAAGAGGGCGCAACTCAAATTGGCGGTTTTATTGCCATTGGCAACTTTTTTCCGAAAGTTTGGGACTGGCATCGTTTCTGGACAATGGCAGCATTACTATCTGTTATTCTTGCATTTATGAACATACTACCCATTCCGGCGTTGGATGGCGGATATATTCTATTCATTCTTATTGAAATGATAACAGGCAAGAGACCCGGCGACAAGTTTATAGGTTATGCCAATACTGTCGGGTTTGCAATCCTGATTGCCCTACTGGTTTTCGCCAACGGAATGGACATTTTCAGATTGTTCCGGTAGCAATTTTTTGGCATTATTGTTGTTAATAACAATATATTAATATAGGTATAGACAGATGAATTTTAAGTTTTCCGAAGAGATGAAAAACGCCTTGGAAGAGGCAAAAAAAATAGCCCTTAGATTTGGCTATAGTTCAGTGGGAGTGGAACATGTGGCACTCGCCATTTTTAAAAGCAATCCCTTTAATCCAGTTCAGCAAATTTGTGATTTATTTAAAATCGACACCGCTCAATTGTGTTCCCAAATTCAAGAAATGTTGCAAAATAATGAACATAAAACAGAGGCAGAGATTGACACTATTAAATTTAATGTGCTTGCAGAAAATTTGTTCAGATTAGCCTATTTAGTTTCTAAAGAATGTAGAGGTGAATATATTGAGATGATACACTTTGTATTAGCCATACTAAAAGATGGGAGAACTGATTCTAATAATGCCATCAAATCGTTGTTGCGTAAAACAGGAATGACCTACGAAAATGTTGTTGCGGAGATAAAGAAAGAAGAAGCGCCGATAGGCTTCGGAGCAGCAATGGCTGGGGTTGACGACGATGATGATGACGATGACGAAGATGACCGCCGTAGAAGCAAAAAACAACAAAAAGGACAAGCCCGAAATGTCACTCCAATGTTGGATGCCTTTGGAAAAGATCTTACCAAGTTGGCAACCGAAGGAAAATTAGACTCTATTGTTGGACGTGAAAGAGAATTGGAACGAATAGCCCAAATATTGAGCCGTAGAAAGAAAAACAATCCAGTACTTATTGGAGAACCCGGTGTGGGAAAATCGGCAATCGCAGAAGGACTTGCCGTGCGAATCTCACAGGGAAGAGTGTCAAGAACTTTACTGCAAAAACGCCTTGTGAGTTTAGATATGGGATCTTTAGTTGCAGGAACCAAATACCGCGGGCAGTTTGAGGAACGGATGAAAGGAATTTTAGCGGAATTGGAAAAAAATCACGATATCATACTCTTTATCGATGAGTTGCATACGATGGTAGGGGCAGGTAGCCCTCCCGGAAGTCTCGATGCCTCCAATATGTTCAAACCAGCCCTCGCTAACGGAGATTTGCAATGTATAGGTGCTACAACATTGGACGAATACCGCCAATATATAGAAAAAGACGGCGCTTTAGAAAGAAGATTCCAGAAAATAATGCTGGAACCAACTTCTACCGAAGAAACGCTGGAAATTTTGCGAAATATCAAAGAACGATATGAAGACCACCACTTAGTTCGCTATACCGATGAGGCTTTGCAAGCCTGTGTGGCACTTTCCACGCGCTATATCACCGACAGATGTTTACCCGATAAAGCAATTGATGCGTTAGATGAAGCCGGTGCCCGGGTGCATATTACCAATATTCAGGTTCCAATAGAAGTATTAGACCTTGAAAAACATATAGAAGACCTGCAAAAATTGAAGAATGACGCCGTTGCTAATCAACAGTTTCAAATGGCAGCCGATTACCGCGATGCCACAAAAAAAGCAGAAGAAGAGTTAGTTTTACAGAAAAAAGAGTGGGAAAGCCAAGCAAACATTACCCGCCCTGAGGTAACCGATGAAAATGTAGCAGAAGTAATTGCTATGATGACCGGCGTGCCTGTGAAAAGAATAGCAAAGAATGAAAGTGAAAAGTTGATGGTGATGACTCAGGAATTGGAAGGAAAAGTAATTGGTCAAGATGAAGCAATTATGAAAATTGCCAAAGCTATTAGAAGAAACAGGGTTGGACTGAAAGACCCTAACAAACCAATCGGTACTTTCGTGTTTTTGGGACCTACCGGCGTTGGTAAAACATATCTGGCAAAAGTATTGGCAGATTATTTATTCGATTCTCAAGAAGCCATGATACGCTTGGATATGAGCGAATATATGGAAAAACATACTGTTTCGCGCCTGATTGGGGCACCTCCGGGTTATGTGGGCTACGAAGAAGGAGGACAACTCACCGAAAAAGTACGCCGAAAACCTTATTCCATAGTTCTTTTGGATGAAATTGAAAAAGCACACCACGAAGTGTATAATGTTTTATTGCAAGTATTTGATGATGGACAATTGACCGATGGTATTGGTAGAAAAGTGGATTTTAAAAACACCATTATTATTATGACCTCCAACATCGGCTCTCGCGATTTGAAAGATTTTGGTACAGGTGTAGGATTTAGCACATCTGCTACTCAAGCCAATAAAGGAAAAGTGGAACATGGTATTCTGGAAAATGCGCTCAAAAAGAACTTTGCACCTGAATTTCTTAACAGAATTGACGATATAGTTTATTTTAACAATTTAGACAAACCTGAAATTGTAAAAATTATTGATATTGAACTCGATAAAGTATTAAAAAGAGTATCAGACTTGGGGTTGAAAGTTACAGTAACTAATAAAGCCAAAGATTTTCTGTCGGAAGCAGGTTGGGATAGCAATTACGGTGCACGACCATTGAAACGCGCTATTCAAAAATACGTGGAAGATGTTCTCGCCGAAGAGATTCTACTAAACCGAATTGAAGATAAAAGAAAAGTAACATTAGATTACAACGATGTTGCTGAGAAAATGGTAATAATGTAGAGTAACATCGTTAAAAGAAAAGACTCATGCATAAAATTTTTAAATTCGGGGGCGCATCCGTAAAAGATGTAGAGGCAGTGAGAAATCTGAAAACAATTTTAGAAATCTATAAAAATGAAAAACTGATTGTTGTTATCTCCGCTATAGGGAAAATGACAAATCAGTTCGAAAAACTGTTAGATTCATGGTACTTTGAACCCGAATCACTGAAAAGTAATTTCGAAATTATTAAAAACTACCATCTCGATATAACTAAACAATTAGAAAACTCATCGGGAGAGATTACCGCCGTTCTACTCCCCATTTTTGACCGACTTTTCGAAATATTGTCTGAGAAACACTCCAACCACTATGATAAAGATTACGATAATATTATAAGCTTCGGTGAATATTTATCCACTAAGTTAATCTCTACTTATCTGAATCTAAATGGATTTGAGAATCATTTTGCCTGTGCTATTGATTTAGTAAAAACCGATGACAATTTTCGAGAAGGAAAAATTGACTGGAAAGAAACTGAAAAAGCAATTCGTGATTTTGTAGAAAAAAATCCTAATAAAACGATAATTACCCAAGGATTTATTGGAGGAACTATGAATAATGAAGTAACAACTTTGGGACGTGAAGGCTCTGACTACTCCGCAGCGATTTTTGCCTATTGCTTAAATGCCTCTGAGGTTACTATTTGGAAAGATGTTTCCGGGTTACTCAACGCCGACCCGAAATTCTACCATGATGCTGTAAAATTAAACGAAATATCCTATCAGGAAGCGGTTGAATTAGCTTATTACGGTGCCACTATCATCCATCCAAAAACTATTAAACCATTGCAAAACAAGAAAATTCCGTTGTTTGTAAAGTCATTCTTAGCCCCATGCGATGAGGGTAGCAAGATTTCTGAAGTGGAACCGTTGCATAAAACACCCTCCTACATTTTTAAAACAGAACAGATACTGTTATCCATTTTTCCAAAAGATTATTCCTTTATTGATGCCGAAAATTTGATGAAAATATTCTCTTTCATATCTAAGAACAAACTTAAAATCAACTTGATGCAAAACTCGGCAATGAGTTTCACGATTTGTATGGATAATAAACCCAACCGTTTTGCCAACTTACTGAAAGACTTGGAAAACAATTTTGCAGTAAGGTATAATATGAATGCCAAATTGATTACCATCCGGCACTTCACTCCGGAAGAAATAGAGAAAGTTATTGGAAATCAATCTGTTTTGTTAGAACAAAGGAGCAGAACTACTCTTCAGGTTGTAATAAAAAATTAAGTTTTATGAAATATTTTATTGTTGCAGGCGAACCATCCGGAGATTTGTTGGGCTCTTATCTTATGAAATCTATAAATAAGATGGACTCCAACGCCGATTTTCACTGCTTGGGGGGCGATATGATGGAAGCGCAGGGAGGAGAAATTATCAAACACTACAAAGAACTTGCCTTTATGGGTTTTTGGGAAGTGGCTAAAAATTTACGTACCATTCTTAAAAACCTTACCATTTGTAAAGTGGATATTCTTCTCTACAAACCCGATGTGATAGTTTTAATAGACTACCCAGGGTTCAATCTTCGCATTGCAAAGTTTGCTAAAGAACAAAATATCAGAGTGGTATATTTTGTTTCCCCTCAAATTTGGGCATGGAAAAAAAATCGTATCCATAAAATAAAAAGAGATGTGGATACTATGATAACCATTTTGCCTTTTGAAACGGATTTTTACGAAAAAAATAATTATTATGCGCATTATGTGGGACATCCTTTATTGGATGTGATTCACGATGCTATGAAAAGTGATGATTGGCATACTTTTAAGAAGAAAAATAAATTAGATGACCGTCCCGTTATTGCCATTCTGCCCGGAAGTCGCAAACAGGAACTTCAAAAAATGTTGCCGATAATGTTGAAAATGGTTAAATATTTTCCTGAATATCAATTTGTTATATCGAAAGTGAGTTGGCAACCTCTTAGTATATATCATTCATACATTAACGATAATACAATAACCTTAGTAGGAGACACCTATTCGTTATTGCGTTATGCTAAAGCAGCGATTGTTACCTCGGGCACGGCAACTTTGGAAACAGCATTATGGAAAGTTCCGCAAGTAGTATGCTACAGAGGCAGTTTTCTATCCTATATCATTGCCAAACTTGTAGTTGGTAAACATTTGAAATACATCTCGTTAGTGAATCTTATTTTAGACAAACAGGCTGTTACAGAATTGATTCAAGGCGAGTGTAATCCAAAAAAATTAAGGAAAGAGGTTATTAAAATAGTGAGTGAGCCCTCTACTATTGAATCAATGGAGTGCGATTATAAACAGTTAATAGAAATTATAGGCGAAACAGGAGCCTCCGACAGGGCAGCAAAACTAATTGTAAACAATGAAGTTAGATAACGATAACATTCACACTATTTATTTTCTGGGTATCGGCGGGATAGGAATGAGCGCTTTAGCACATTTTTTTCTGCTACAAGGAAAAAAAGTACACGGCTACGATCTTACTCCTTCTGAAATTACAACGCAACTCGTTAAGGAAGGTGCGATAGTTCATTTCGAGGAAGATGTTACAAAAATACCTGAAAATGTGAATATTGTGGTTTATACGCCGGCGGTACCTAAAGAACATAAAGAATATAGGTATTTTGTTGAAAATAATATTCCGCTGTTAAAGCGTTCTGAAATTCTGGGTGCTATCTGTGCCAACTACCCTACTATTGCCATTGCAGGCACACATGGCAAAACTACAACTACAGCGATGGCAACTCAAATACTATGCGGTTGTAGAGACGCGGGTTGCCATGTCTCTACCCTGTCATTTATCGGAGGCATAGCCAAAAACTTCGATAGTAATTTTGTATGCGAAACCGATTTTGATACAGTAATTGTGGAAGCCGACGAGTACGACCGTTCGTTTTTGACTCTGAATCCGCAAGTAGCAGTTATAACCTCTTTAGATGCAGACCATTTGGATGTGTACGGCAAACACGAACACCTAAAAACCTCTTTTCAACTATTTGCCAACCAAATTAAACCCGATGGCGTATTGGTAATTTACGATGAGATTGCAGAGAGCATTGAGCATTCTAATAAAAAAACGTATGGCCTTTCTCAGGGAGCTGATTATAAAGTATCGGACATACAACATTTTTCAATTCCTGGAAAACACAATATCTTGAACGCAGTAGCAGCGCTTGCCGCTTGCATCGAATTTTCAATGTGGAAAGATAAAACTGCCGATATTTCAAATTTGTTTTCCATTTTTAATAAAAAACTATCTGAATTTATAGGCGTAAACCGCCGGTATGATATCCGTGTTCAGCGCGAAGATTTTGTGTATATTGATGATTACGCCCATCATCCCGAAGCAATTAAGGCATTTTTGGATGCCGTAAAAAATAATTACCCAACAAGAAAACTTACCGGCGTTTTCCAACCTCATCTCTACACAAGAACGAAGGATTTTGCCCAAGAGTTTGCCCAATCACTCGAAATATTAGACGAAATTATTCTATTAGACATCTATCCCGCACGCGAAAAACCGATAGAGGGAATAACTTCTGGTTATCTTTTATCATTATTGAAAAATAAGAATAATAAACTCATTAATAAAGAGGAACTTGTTAATTATTTGAAACAGAACAAACTCGAAGTATTGCTTACGATGGGTGCCGGCGACATCGACAGATTGGTGAAGCCGTTGGAAGCATTGTAACACGTTACTCTTTACTAGCTACTAATTTCTATACAAAGAAATCCAGGAATAAACCGGATAATGGTCTGATATAGTAATATCTGTTCCTACCGTGTGTCCATACGATTTATAGGCTTTGTCGTGTAAAATGTAGTCAATTCTAAACTTTGGGAAAATATCTCCCAAATAGGTTTCTCCCATACCTTTGCCGCTCTCTCTAAACGAATCTTTTAGGCAGTGTGCTACTTTGTTGTAGGCAAACGAAGCCGGGGAATCGTTCAAATCTCCGCAAACAATCACATAATGAGGCGAATTTTTAATATGTTGTTTCAATATTTTTGCTTGTTTGCCTCGAATGTGAAAAGCAATTTGTAACTTACTGTATAAAACACTAGCCTTTTTTTGCCATTTTGGGTCGTTCATTGCGTTAATTTTCAGTTGTTTACCAATTTCATAATCTTCATAATCAAAATGAACGGAGGCAAGGTGGCAATTATACACGCGAATCGTGTCGTTTTTATGTTTAACCTCTATGTACGTGGCAATTACGCTACTATCGGGCATCTCAACTATACCGTTTCCAATAATCTTATTTTTTGAAAATGTTGCCAAACCAAAAAACAAATCCTCTCTTTCTGCTGTAAAATACTCAAAGTGAAAGTTTCTACTTTTCAGTCTCAAAATCGAAAGTAAAATATCGGTGGTGTAGAAATTCAATTTTCCGGTTTTATCGTAAAAATATTCCTGAAAACACACAATATCGGGTTGCTCCTCTTTGATATAGTTAACAATAGTATTTTTTTTCTTTTGTCTTAACTTTTGATTTTCAGTGTCGTACAATCCAAACAATTTTACATTATAGGTCATTACCTTAATACAATTCACGCAATTGGGTGGTTTTTCCGTGCCTTTCAGTTGAAAATGTTTATCAATATTGCTCACATTGAGTAAAATAAGAGAGAGCGAAATGAGTGCGTATTGATATTTTAGAGGCAGCCATAATAGTACAAACGCAGCATTCACTGCAAGAATGTATATAAAGCCAAGTCCGCAGAAAGCACTTAAAATAAACCACTGAAAAGTGAAATACTGTGCGAAAAAAGATAGAAGTAATGCAATGGCAGCTACGCAATTGAGTAGAAATAACGGGATTGTCAGTATCTTTTTGAAGGAAATGGATATTTTTTTTTTCTTTTTATATACAGCCATAGTATAGAATAGGTTTATAGATTAACAATTTTTAAGATAGTTTCAGTCATTCTATGCCAATCATACTTTGCTTTTTCTTTTCTGCAATTTTCAACAAAAAGGATTTCTTTATCATTATTATAAAAATCAAAAATGGCTGCAGAGATTTCATTGGGATTTGGCTCAACTACATAACCACATTTGCCGTGTGGAACAATTTCAGATAATCCGCCGACATTAGTCACCAGCATTGGTTTTTCAAAATGGTAAGCAATCTGCGTAACACCGCTTTGGGTTGCCGTTTTGTAAGGTTGTGCCACTAAATCACAAGCACTGAAATAAAGATTTACTTTATTATCAGGGATAAACTCTTTATAGAGCAATACTTTATCTTCAATATTATTCTTCTTAATAATTTCTAAGTAAGATTTTTCATCTTCATAATATTCTCCTGCAACAATTAGTTTCAGTTGAAATTTTCTAAGTTGTTCATTGGCAAATGCTTCTAATAGTAAATCTAAGCCCTTATATGCACGGATAAATCCAAAGAATAGTACATAATTAAATTGTTCATCCAAGTTTAATATCTTCTTTGCTTCATTTTTTAGCAATAAACTCCCATAATGGTCGTAAATTGGATGTGGTGAGAAACTTTTAGGTTTATTTTTTTTATCAAATTTATTAATATCTGTTAAAACAGATTCTGATAATGAGACGAAAGCGTCCACATTTCTTACATAAAAACCGGGGAAAAAATTGTCTAACAGAGAGGGTTCGTGCGGAATCATATTGTGTACCAAACCCACCACTTTTGAATAATTGTTCTTCTTAATTTGTGAGGCAATGGTTCCCAAACAGGGCGCCATAAACGACATCCAATATGGAATAATTACTAAATCTGGTTTTTTATTCCGGATTTCCTTGCCTACTTTTATCCAATTTAGCAGATTAATAGCATTAACTTTTCTTATGATATTAAGATTTTTTGGAGGCAAATCACTACTTAATTGTGTTTTCCCAGGAAATAAAAAATTGGGATATTGTAATGTAAATGTGTAAATATCAACAGCATGTCCCTCTTTCAGAAATTGGTGAGCTAAACGTTCATTAAATGCAGCAATCCCTCCGCGGTAGGGATTGGCTGTTCCAAGAATTAATATTTTGAGTTTGTTCATTTTTCTTAAAGTTCAAAAACATGAAAGTAAAAAAGTTTACGAGTTTTCGCTAATCATTAATTATTAACCATTAACCATTAATCTTTATTTCATAAATCGTTTTATATCTTGGTCCATCACAGTTGAGTTTGCTTTGTATTAGTTTAAAGTGGTTTACTGGTATAGTTTGGTTAAATTTAGGTTGCAATATTTCAATGGTTTTCCAAAAACGTTTTTTATTATCTATATTATTAATTCTACCCACTGTAATATGCGGCACAAAATTACCATAATTCTTTTGAAAGCCGATTTGAACCAACTCTTCTTCCAATTTATTGAATAGGTTTTTGAATAATGAAAAATCGGAAAAGCCATACCACAAAGTTTCAGGGGAATATTTACTTCCAAAAACTCCTATTTTATCTAATTGTAATTCAAATGGATGTGTAGTCTTAGCAGCATTTAACATAGCATTTACAAGAGAGTCGATTTTCGCATCGGAGGTTTCGCCGAGAAAACGTAATGTTAAGTGTTGCAATTCGCTTTTTATCCACACAACAGAGTCGTTTCTTAATTCAAATTGCAAATGCCGCGTTAGTGCTTTAAAATCGTTCGAAAGATCAATATCTACTGCAATAAAGAGTCTTTTCATAACGGCTATTGATGTGTTGAAATTTTTTCTTGTATTTCAGGATTGTTAATTCCTCGGCGTTGGGCAGTTTTCCAATATTTAACCGCCTCATTTTTTTGTCCTAATTCTATGGAAATATCTCCTAAAAGCAGATTCAAATCTGCTACAAAACTGTTTTCAAAAGTGAAAGAAAGGGCTTGTTTGGCTGCTTTCAGAGCACTCTCATATTGTTTTTCCTTAAACAAAGCAAGAGCCATTCCATATTGTATATTGGCACTCGTTGGAAAAGATTCTTCAACCAATTTTTCATTTGCGCAAATTGCTTGATAATCTTCCAATTTCGATAAAACCAAAAAATAATCTTCCCAAACAGAATACTGTGATTCGTCTAATTTAATAGATTTTTCATAGAGTAAGCGAGCATCTAAGTATTTATCTTGTAATGCGTTTAATTTTGCCAAACAAATCCAGCCCTCCAATTCAAAAGGGTGGACATTTGCCACTGCATGGGCTAGCTGTTCGGTCTTGTATATTATTTCGGGAGTTTTCAAACGAAAAGCGAGAGAGAGGTATTTGTTTAGTATAGGGATTTTTTCTTCCATCCCTAATTCTTTACAAGAAAACGCCCTGAGTAGCGCGTCAAAACTCTCGTCCGGTTTTATTATTATCTCGTAATAACTTGATAATGCTAAATTTAGACTTGAGTTATTTGGGTCAATTTGTGTTGCTTTTTGAAAAAAGGGAAGTGCTTTATCGGGCATATTGTTCGAGAGGTAGATTTCTCCGGCGGTGATGTAGTAACCAATCTCGTAAGGGTAGATTTCAATCAGTTTTTCATATTCTCGCACCGCGTTTTTCACATCATTCAAATAGAGCCAGATATTTTTTTTCGTATCGGTTAGCTCGTCATTTTTTCCCAGTATAATTTCAATTCTATCGTATGTTTTTATTACATCCTGCAATTTTCCTAATTGTAAATAATTGTTTGCCAACGACATCAAGTAGTATTCATTTTGGTATTTCGCTTTACAAATCTCCTCCCAAATTTTAACAGCGTTAGCAAAATCTCCCAATTTCTCATAAATTTCTGCTAATGCAATCTGATACCATTCGTTTTTTTTGTCTAATTTAATTGCCTCTTTCAAATAGTTGGCCGCCAGAAGAAAGTCGTTTTGTTCGGCAGTTATTTTATGCAGCAGATAGTATGCTGCATGATTTTTAGGATTTTGCACCAGCACCGTTTGAAACGATTTTGTAGCAGCGGAATAGTTTTGCGAATAAAATTCGCGCAGTCCATCCGCAAAAACCACCGATTGTTTTCTCACATCGTAAATGGCTTCGGTTTGTTTGGCGGGTTGGGACTTTTGATTTTTTTGCGCATTAATTACAGAGAAAGGAGAAAGGAGAAGAGAGAAAAGGAAGATTGAAGAGACGTGGCGTGTCGCTTTTCTGAGAATGGATAAACGTATGATATTCATAATAATAATTCAAAACAGAGATTATAACGAAGAAAAAGGAGAAAAGGTATTTAATGAGTAATTATCCTTGCCCCTATCGTTTCTACACATTTAGCGCCTAATTTTGAGGCAATTGCACCGGCTAAGGAAATGGGATAGTCGTTGATTAATCCGTAGAGAAAGCCGGCGGCGAAGATATCTCCAGCGCCTGTGGTGTCTTTGCAATTTGCTTTCACTGCAGGAATTACTGTGGTTTCGCCGTTGATGTTTGCCAAAGACCCCTCCGCACCTAATTTTATCACAGAAACCGGACAATATGACGACAATATTTCCAATGCTTCGCGTTCCTTTTTTCCGGTAAATGCAAACGCCTCTTCTTCGTTGGCAAAAATAATGTCCACATAATCTCTTAACAGTTCGTTTATCAACGGATGCATCGCTTCTACCAAATTGTAACTCGCCATATCCATAGATATTTTTAATCCACACTTTTTTGCCAACTTACAGATATTCAAAACCAATTCACGGTTAAAAATCAGATAACCCTCCACGTGAATGATGTTGTATTGCGAAAAAATCTCTTCACTTAAATCTTCGGAGGTTTGAGTTGCGGCGGCACCCAAATAGGTGGCAAAAGTTCGCTCCCCACATTGAGTTATAAATGTTGTAGCAATACCTGTGTCTATATTTGAGTACGAAAGATGTGTGTTCACGCCTATCTTTTCCATATCATTCCTAAAAAACAACCCTTTATCATCCTTACCAATTTTTCCAATGTAGCCGGTGGGTGCTCCCAATTGCGCCAATCCGTAAATGGTGTTTGAGGTTGACCCCCCTGAAGCCACTGTTTGCTTCAAACTCTTTATTTCTTTGTTAATTTCATTCTTCAATTCCGCATTAATCATCTCCATTCCCCCCTTTTTTAATCCAAATTTTTGAAAAACAGATTCATCTCTTATTTCTACCAACACATCTACCAATGCATTTCCGATTCCAAGTATTTTTTGCATATTTAGAAAATTTGCGCAAAAATATTTTTTTAAACATTCGATAAAGAATTGTTGGTGAAAAATGGTTAAAAATTAGTTTGAGGCGTTATGAATGGGATTCCTCGCTGCGCTCGGAATGACAGCACAATTTTGCTATATGGGAGGGGCGGAAAATGCGGCGGCGGCATTTCGACAGGCTC
>JAIRVY010000145.1 GCA_031253655.1 Bacteroidales bacterium | reverse complement strand
CTCACTGATTGATTTTTAGAAGACTTTTGTGCGGATGAAGGGACTCGAACCCCCACGCCTCTCGACATTAGATCCTAAGTCTAACGCGGCTACCAATTACGCCACATCCGCAGGATTTTTTAGGGCGACAAAAATATATTTTTTTTTGTTACTTATAATGAAATAAATCTATTTTTGCGCTCCTTATTCATTCACAAATTTTTTTTTTATGGAACAACAAGTTTATGTTCATCGAAAAACCGAAACAGGCGGTCGTAAATTTTGGCGCATTGTGTTCGGCTCTATGGTAGGATTCATCCTGAGCTACATTCTCATTGCATTTTTGAGTATCTTTTTTATTCTGGGTATAATTGCTTCACTTTCTACTTCAACAACCTCAACAATTAAGAACAATACCATTCTTAAAATTACGCTCAGCGGAAATATTGAAGAGCAGGGCGAAGATAATCCGTTTGAAAACACTGGATTGGAAAGTTATGGTACCTCGTTTACCGGCTTGGACGATATTCTTAACTGTATCAACAATGCTGCCACAGACCCGCTAATAAAAGGAATAAGCCTTGAATTAGACCCGGGTGTCACCGCAGGAGTCGCCACACTGTCGGAAATCAGAATGGCATTGGAAAATTTCAAAAACTCCGGCAAATTTGTTTATGCCTATAGTGATTTTTTCTCACAAAGAGCCTATTACGTTGCGTCTGTAGCAGATAAAGTGTTTATGTGCAATTACGGAGAGATAGGTTGGAAAGGATTGAGTTTTCAATTGATGTTTTTCAAAGGGTTGATTGATAAATTGGATATTGATATGCAAATTATCCGACACGGTACCTATAAAAGTGCTGTTGAACCTTTTATTTCAGATAAAATGAGCCCCGCAAACCGCGAACAGATGAACCTGTTGGTCAACAATTTCTGGAGTGTTTTCATTAATGATATTTCTGTTAGCCGTAATATTCCTCAGGAAGACCTTAATCAAATGGCTGCCCACCTGCTTTGTCTGAATGCCAAAAAATGTGAAGAGTTGCAATTAGTAGATGGCATTCTTTACCCTATTGAATATCAAAATTTCTTGAAAAATGAACTAAACATCGCTGAAAAAGATAAAATAAATATTACTACTGTAAGT
Organism: Bacteroidales bacterium; assembly: GCA_031253655.1. GTDB lineage: Bacteria > Bacteroidota > Bacteroidia > Bacteroidales > WCHB1-69 > WRNX01. The sequence goes on along the minus strand of JAIRVY010000145.1, from coordinate 23,703 downwards.
GCGTACAGAAAAAATGCCGCTGTAAAAGAAAAATCTCAAAATGTAGCAATTGTATATGCCTTCGGAAGCATCATAGACGGAAAAGGAAACAATAGAAATATCTATTCCGAAAATTTATGCAAAGAGATTCGTAAGGCATATAAAAACGATAAGGTGAAAGCAATTGTACTCAGGGTTAATTCCGGAGGAGGTAGTGCAATGGCTTCCGAAATGATATGGAACGAAATAAATTTGGCTAAAGCCTCTGGGAAAATAGTAGTTACCTCTATGGGCGATTATGCTGCTTCAGGTGGATACTACATCGCCTGTAACTCAGATTATATTGTTGCCCAACCCAATACACTTACCGGCTCTATCGGCGTGTTTGGTGCAATCCCTTCTATGCAGAAAATGCTGAAAAATAAACTTGGAATCACTATGGATGTAGTAAAAAGCAATCCACACGCCGACTATATGTCTATCATCGGCAGACCATTAGATGAGTTCGAAATTAAGAAAATAACTCAGTCCATTGAAGAAATCTATGATATCTTTACCAAACATGTTGCCGAAGGAAGAAATCTACCTATTGAAAATGTGTATAAGATTGCCGAAGGTCGTGTGTGGTCGGGAATGGAAGCCATTAATATAGGGTTGGTTGACCAATTGGGAGATATGAATGCCGCCGTTGCCAAAGCCGCAGAACTTGCGGAACTTACCGATTATGGTATTATTGTTTACCCAAAAACACAAGACTTCTTTACCAAACTATTCACAAAGTTAGATTCCGAAACCAAAGTTGAAAAAACTCTACAACAACAACTCGGCGACCTCTATTTTACTTACAAAGGAATTAAAACAGTTACAGAAACCTCAGGCATTCAAGCAAGATTACCGTTTGAAATAATTATTAATTATTAATTATTAATAGTTAGCGAATAGTAATTAATGAGTAATTTGAACTAGTAAACTTTATAAGAAAAATTTATGTTTCTCAGTGCTTTTTATATTTACTTGTGGATAATGCTAGTCATTGCCCTTGCTACTTTTATTACACTCTATTTTGTGGAGGCAGGATACGGCATTTTGCGTACAGATAAATGGGGAAAAACCATTAGCAACAAATGGGCGTGGTTTTTTATGGAACTTCCTATCTTTGTGGCAATGATAGTTTTATGGCTTTCATCACCTCATAGGTGGAACATAGTGCCCATCGTTTTCCTGTTGATTTTTCAAGCCCATTACATTCAGCGAACGCTGATTTTTCCGTTTTTATTGAAAGGTAAAAGTAGGATGCCCATCGGGATAATGTGTTTGGGAATATCTTTTAATATTCTAAACTCTATGATGCAGGGCTACTGGATTTTTCACGTGGCGTACAACCAAGATTCTCCAGCGTTGTTTGTGCAGGTAGGAACAAATTGGTTCTGCTCTTGGCAATTCATTCTGGGAGTATCTTTGTTTGTTGCCGGCTATTTCATTAATCTTCGTTCCGATTATATTATTAGGCACCTACGCAAAGACTCCAATGACACCAATCACTATTTTCCTAAAGGGTTTATGTTCAAGTATGTAACCAGTGCCAATTATTTCGGTGAGTTGGTAGAGTGGTTGGGTTTTGCCATACTAACATGGTCGGTATCGGGGCTGGTGTTCTTTATCTGGACATTTGCCAATTTAGTGCCCCGCGCCGAAGCTATCTACAAAAGATACAAACAGGAGTTCCCCGAAGAGTTTTTGAATAACAGAAAATTGAAGAGGGTGATACCGTTTGTGTATTAGTTTGGTATGAAGAAAACGATTTTATTTATTATCAATCCGATTTCGGGAGGAAAAAATAAGACTAAAATTATTGATGCCATCCCGAAATTACTGGATATTAATAGATTCGATTTTTCAGTGATACAAACGAAATATGCAGGGCATGCCTCTGAAATGACTAAAAATGCAGTAGAAAAAAATATAGATATTGTAGTTGCTGTGGGGGGAGATGGAACGATGAATGAAGTAGCCTCTTCGTTGGTTGGTTCAAACACCGCTTTGGCAATTATACCTTGCGGTTCTGGAAATGGCTTGGCGCGAGATTTAGGAATTCCACTCCAATACAAAAAAGCACTTCAGCAAATTAATTCTTTAAATATTAAACCAATAGATGTTGGAGTTTGTAACAACAAACACTTTTTTAGTTTAGCCGGTGTGGGTTTTGATGCCCAAGTAGCCTACGATTTTAATAGAGGGAAAAAGAGAAGTCTTTTTGGCTATGTTTGGGCTATTTTGAAAGCATTTTTCAAAACCCAAGAACATTATTATGAAATTGAATTAGAAAATGGAACGATTTCAGATTGGTTTTTCTTTATTACTATTGCCAACTGCTCACAATGGGGATATAATGTGAAAGTAGCCCCTGAGGCAAAATTAGATGATGGCAAATTAGTTGTAGTTTTGTGCAAAAAACCCCCTCTTTTATCTATTATCCCATTTGGAATCAAAGTATTAACAGGAAAAATAGAAGACTCTAAATACGTTATTATCAAGACATCTCATAAAATTTCCATAAATTCGGATAGTGAATTTTACTACCATATTGACGGAGACTCCAAAGAATTAACTCGGAAAATAGATGTTGGTACTCATAATAAAATATTAACCGTATGCAAATAGAAGAGAAAGATGAATTATATGAGCATTTTAAGTTTACAGTAGATCGCGGACAGGAACTGATGCGTATTGACAAGTATCTGCTCAATCTTATTCAAAACACTTCCCGTAATAAAATTCAAAATGCGGCAAGATCAGGCTGCGTATTAGTGAATGGCACCCCTGAAAAACAAAACTATATGGTAAAACCTGGGGATAATATCACTATACTGATGCCCAACCCACCAAGAGAAATTGAGATAATCGCTGAAAATATTCCTTTAGACATCTGTTATGAAGATGATGATATTATTATTGTGAATAAACCTGCGGGATTAGTGGTTCACCCCGCCTTTGGAAATTATACCGGTACTTTGGTGAATGCGCTTTCCTACCATTTTCAAGGAAAAAGAACCAAGGAGGGAGAACCGGTACGTCCCCTCCTTGTGCACCGTATTGATAAAAATACTTCCGGAATTATTGCTGTGGCAAAAAGCGAAGAGGCACAAATGAAAATTGCCCGAGAATTTTATGACCATACTATTGAAAGAAAATATTGGGCTTTGGTATGGGGAGATTTTGATGAAAATGAGGGTACAATCGTAGCAAAAGTAGGACGAAATCTTAAAGACCGACTCGTGATGACCACTTTTTCCGAAGAGAACGAACACGGAAAATACGCCGTTACCCACTGGAAAGTGCTGGAAAGGTTTGGTTATGTTACCCTTATCGAATGTAGATTAGAAACCGGAAGAACCCACCAAATTCGTGTGCATCTAAAATCTATCGGACACCCACTATTTAACGATGAAACTTATGGAGGAAACAAAATTATTAAGGGAACTACTTTTACAAAGTATAAACAGTTTGTAAACAACTGCTTTGAATTGATACCTCGACAAACTCTGCACGCCAAACAATTGGGACTTCTTCACCCCTCTACCGGGGAGAATATGTTCTTCGATTCAGACCTCCCACCGGATTTTACCGCAGTTTTGGACAAATGGAGACGCTATAAAATAGTGAATAGTGAATAATTTTAAACTATTAAACCATTAAGCGTAAAATTATGAAATACAACTATATTGCAATTGAAGGATGCATTGGCGCGGGTAAGACAACATTAGCTGAGATGATGGCTGCAGATTTGAATGCGGAACTTGTATTGGAACGCTTCGAAGATAATCCGTTTTTGGCAAAATTCTATAAAGACCCCGAACACTACGCATTTCCCTTGGAAATGACATTTTTGACCGACCGATACCAACAACTGAAAAACCTGCTCTCTAAAAGAGACCTCTTTACCGATTTGGTAATTGCCGACTATTTTATTGATAAATGCGCCATCTTCTCTAAAAACAACCTGCAACAGGATGAATACAACCTTTTTTTAAAGATTTATGACATCATTACAGATTTTTTGCCTAAACACGATTTGTTAATTTATCTATACAATACACCTGATAATTTGTTGAAAAATATTGCCAAAAGAGGCAGGGAATATGAACGGGAGATTCAGGCGTCCTATTTAGAATCTATTCAGGAAAACTATCTCACTTTTTTTAAACAACGCGCCCACTCCCCAATCCTGATTGTAGAATCGAATACACTTGATTTTGTAAAACAAAAAGATGATTACAAAAAAATCAAAAATTTGTTGCAGAATAATTACGAAACAGGAGTGCACGGAATTATCCTTTAGGACTACTCACAACACACTACTCACTACACACTAATTTATTAATATAACCGTTTACATCTAAAATATCATCACTATGAACCAAAACTATTATTGCGTAATTATGGCCGGTGGAATTGGCGTGCGCTTCTGGCCTATGAGCAGAACAGAAACTCCTAAACAATTTATCGATATTCTGGGCGATGGACGTACCCTAATTCAAAAAACCTACGACAGATTTATCAAAGTTTGTCCCAAAGAGAATATTTATGTGGTTACAAACGCAATGTATAAAGGGTTGATACAAAAACAGTTGCCTGATATGAGAGAGGAGCAAATTGTACTGGAACCGGCAAGACGTAACACCGCCCCCTGCATTGCTTACGCAAATTACAAAATCAAAGCCAAAAACCCAAACGCGGTTATTGTAGTTGCCCCCTCCGACCACATCATCATTAAAGAAGATGTTTTTACGGAAGTAATTAACAACGGTTTGCAATCTGTGGAGAAAAATAACTGGCTGCTCACGATTGGCATCCGCCCCTCTTTTCCAAATACCGGATATGGTTATATTCAATATAACGAAGACAAGGTTTATGTACACAACAAAGCCATTTATAAAGTAAAGACTTTTACAGAGAAACCGGAATTGGAAATGGCACAGCAATTTATCGACAGCGGAGATTTTCTTTGGAACGCCGGCATCTTTATGTGGTCGTTGAAAGCAGTGGAAGAGGCGTTTGAAAAGTACCTGCCGGAAGTAGATTATTTGTTTAAACAGGGAGATGGACTGTACAACACCTCAGATGAATCACCATTTATTAAAAAAATTTATGAGATGTGCCGAAATATATCTGTGGATTACGGCATTATGGAAAAGGCACAAAATGTGTATGTTTATGCCGCCGAGTTTGGCTGGTCAGACCTAGGTACATGGGGTGCACTTTACGACATTAACCCCAAAGATGAAAACCAAAATACTATAGTGGGAAAACGCGTAAATACTTACAATACAAAAAGATGTATTGTGAATGCAAAGCCATATAAAGTTACAGTATTACAAGGAATGGAAGATTGCATTGTAGTAGATACGGATGATGTACTCCTGATTTGTAAACGATCTGAGGAACAACAAATCAAACAATACGCCAACGACGTAAAACTTGATTTTGGTGAGAAATACTGCTAATTATTTTATTTTTAATTCCGCCTTCACTTTTTCTGTAATATCATCATTAGGACTGAAAAACAGTACTGCAGTTATGTCGAAAATATAATTATAGTTGTAGGCTTTGCCCACTTTTTTAATGGCATCAAGGAGTTTTTGTTGAAAAGGTTCCAACAGTTCTAACTTTTTATCTGTGAAATCCTTTTCCGCAGATTGCTGAAACTCTTGAAAACGTCTGTACAGAGAGAGCAACTCATCCTGTTTTATTTTTAACACAGCTTGAGATGTATTCGAGCCTGCGGCTAACTTTTCAAAAGCAGTTTCTTTCTCCTTTAGCTCTTTAATCATTTGCTCTGCAACATCTTCCAAGTCTGAATGATATTTCATTATCACAGTTTGAATGGAATCAATACCGTGCATATTCTTCATAATTTCGCCATAATCTACGTGTCCGAATTTCGACTGTGCGGAGCAGGGCAAAAAGGATAAAAGGAGAAAGGAAAAAAGTAGAACTGTAAAGACGCGGCGTGCAGCATCTAAAACAGAACGCAGAAAAACAGGTGTATTATATTGTGTTTTGGATTTTGTCATAAACGATAATTTTTATAATTGCAATTTCATTAATCACTAATAACTAATAATTAATAATTCAAATTTAATATTTAATAATTATTTAATTCCAAGTTTTTTCTTCACAAGGGAGGTAACATCGTCTCCGCCGTCGTAGTAAAGAAGAATTTGCACATCAAAAATATAACTGTATTTATTCTCTTTAGCCACGTCATTTATGGCATTTTGCACTCTTTCTTGAAAGGGCGCCAATAGAATCTGTTGCTGTTCTTCCACGTCATCCTGTGCATTCATACTAAACTCCTGTATTCTGTTTTGAAGGGCAGTGAGTTCGTCCTCTCTTAATTTTCTGATGGAAGAGGTCATGGTGCCTGCTTCTTTGTCTAATTTTTCTTTTTTGGTTTGAAATTCACTCATCATATTTTCATAAATAATCTGCATGTTTTTATGAAAATCCATCAATTTAATCTCTACGGAATCTATTCCGGGCATTGCTTTCATAATTTCCGTTGAATTAACGTGCCCATACTTTTGTGCAAAAGCGGTAGATATACAAACCACAAATGCGACTACTAAGGTAATTTTTTTCATTTTTTATTCTAAGTTAAATTAATTTTTCACCGATATTCCAAGTCGTTGTAAAACGGCATCATTGAGGTCGAATTTAGGGTCTGCATACACAATGGTCATTGAGCCTGCCACATCAAAAACGAAGGCATACCCTTTATCTTTCGCGATGGCTTCAATGGCATTGAATACTCTATCCTGAATAGGTTTTACCAATTCCTCTCTTTTTTGAAAGAGGTCTCCATCTTTTCCGAAACGTTTTTTCTGCAAATCTTTCGCATCCTGTTCCGCTTTAATGATGGCTTCTTCTCTCTTTTGTTTCAGATTATCGGGTAAAGTGATCGCTTCAACCTGATATTTTTTATACATGGAATCGATAGATGCAAATCTTTTCTCAATATCTTTCTGCCAGTTTGCCGCAATTCTGTCTAATTCTCTTTGCGCATCTTTATATTCCGGAATATTTCCCAGAATATATTCCGAATCAATATATCCGTTTCTTGCCTGTTGTGAGAAAACGAACAGAGTCATACTCATGAGGAGGGTGAATAATAGGATTGATTTTTTCATAATGATTAATTGTTTATTGTTAATTGTTAATTGTTATTTATTCTTTTATCCATTCTTCAATAACATAGTAACGTTATAGAAAATTCTGTAATAATAGATGCCTTATACTAACGTAGATATGTTCTTTGTATTGTTTCCTTTTTGAAAAATCATTGATTTTATCATTGTTGCAAATAATAATAATAAGTACATTTTACTACTAACGACATCAATCAATTGAAGAGTTAATAGAGATATGGAAGTTTCCTTTATTCATTCCTTTTTTACCCGGAATTTCGTCGAAACCGTATCCCCAATCAAAACCGAGCAATCCGAACATGGGCAGGAAGATTCTCACCCCTGCTCCGGCAGATTTATAGAGTTTAAAGGGAGAATATTGGCGTTTATCCATCCAGCTGTTACCGGCTTCCACAAAACCTAATAAAAAGATAGTGGCGCTGGGATTTAATGTGATGGGATACCTCAGTTCTGCCGTAAATTTGTTAAAAATAGCAGCGCCGATACTACCGTTTTGGTCATAAGAATTTACCTTGGGATCTGAATAGCCGCGCATTCCAATTATTTCTCTACCATCATAACTAAAGTTGGATAACCCATCTCCGCCCAAATAGAATCTTTCGAAAGGAGAAATTCCGATTTGTTTGTTATAACAACCCATAAAACCTGATTTAAAGCGCACATTCAACACTAAATTTTCCACCACACGCGTAAACCAAGAGACGTTAAATTTCCATTTATGCAACTCTAACCATCTGTATTTATCCTGGTCCGACATGGTTGAATAGTTTTTTTTGGGGTCAAAGAGAGAATACGGGGGAGTAAATTGTGCGGAGAACATAATTTCGGAACCTTGCCGCGGATAAATTGGGGCATCTATTGAGTATCGTCCCACAGTGAAAGTATAACTGATGTTGTTGGCATAACCATCGGAGAAGATAAAATAACTGCCAAAGTTTTTAACATTATACCGTTGGTAAGAAATTGAGTGTGACATTTGAAAATGGTCATCGGGCCATTTTAGTTTTTTACCGTAACCGATTGAAAATCCCAAAATTTTAATAAATCCGTAATAAGACGTATCTGCTTTAACTCCTCGTTGTGACATTTGGTAACTTAAAGATGCAGACAGTGAATTTGGCTTTTTACCCCCCACCCAAGGTTCTGAAAAAGAAGCTGCATAATACTGGTAGAATCTGGCGTTTGTTGAGGCTCGAAATGATAATTTCTGCCCATCTCCTGAGGGGATTGGTGTCCACGCATCTTTTTTGAAGAATTTCCTCATTGAGAAGTTGTTGAAAGTAACCCCCGCGCTAATCAAAAAGCCGTTTAGCCCCGCCCAACCCACAGAAAGTTCTAACTGGTCGGAAGAGGCTTCTTCCACTAAATATTCAATATCTACCGTACCGTCCAATTCGTTGGGCTTTGGGTTCACATTAATAGATTCCTGATTAAAAAAACCCATTTGAAGAAGTGCTTGCTGAGAGCGAATTAAATCCTTTCTGCTGAACATTTGTCCGGGAATGGTAGTAACTTCACGCAGAATTACCCTGTCGCTTGTTTTCGTATTTCCTGAAACCGTAATTCTATTGTATTTGGTTTGTTTTCCTTCTCTCACACGGATTTCAATATCAATAGAATCTCCTTCAATTCTCACTTCAACAGGAATAGCATTAAAAAACAAATACCCGTCGTTCATATAAAGAGAAGCAAGATCATTGCCGTTTTTATCCTGAAATAGTCTGGCATCCAATAAAGATTGATTATATACCGCTCCCTTTTCAATATTAAGAATCTCTTTTAAAACCTGAGTAGGATATTTAGTATTCCCAACAAAATCTATATTTCTGAAATAGAATTTATTACCTTCTTCCACAACAATATAAATATACACAAAATTATGGTCAAAAATCACGGTGTCATAAGTGATGAAGGCATCTCTAAAACCAAGGTCGTTGTATTTTCCAACTAATTTCACTTTATCGTCTTCGTAAGAATCTTTGTTAAATTTCGAAGATTTGGCAAGCCTGAACTTTACTCTGTCTGTAAAATAATCCTCCAAATGTTCTATCAATTCTTTCGATTTATAGTAATCCATATTTTTAACCATAAATCTAAACATTGTATCTGCTTTTAAGAGAGGTGCAAATCGCGTTCTTTCTTTCGTACCTTTCATAGCTTTGGTAAGTTTTCCCTGCGGAATACTGATGCCTGAAATAAATATTCTATCAATTTTTACCTTAGCTCCTTTATCAATATGAAAAATAAGATTAACACCTTTGCTAATTTTATCGTCGAGTTTGATTTCCGGTTTTATAGAACAATTATAAAACCCTTTTTCTACATAATACTTTTTAATCACATTGACACAAGTTTGTATCATATTGTCGTTAACAATATTACCCTGAGATAGTTTGATTCTGTCGCGCAATTCTGTTTCCTGATTTTTTTTAATTCCTCTAAAACCGAAAGCTACTAATCGATTTCGTTCTGTAAGATGGATATTAATAAAGGCAATATCATCCACCACTTTTGTAAGAGTAACTTCCACATCTTCATACAAACCTGCTTTCCAGATATTTTTTATCGATTTTGAGATTTGCTCACCGGGGATTTCAATCTGATCTCCCACTTTAAAAAAGAGGAGTCGTGTATCGAAATTGGGTACGCCGGTATAAGTTATCCCTCCTATTTCGTAAGTTTTAGGGTTAGAGAAACTGATATTAATATTCTGATTATCTTCTTCAGATGTTAAGATGATTTGACCATAACAAAATAATTTACACATACTTAGTAACAACGTAAGTGTGATGATTTTGATATAGGGAAAGGGTTTGAACATCATAAAAAATTAATCGGCAAATATATTAAAAAAACGACAATCTGCTATATGGTTTTCTTCGCTACCGATAGCTACTATGAATGTACATTGCTTAACGTTGGTTACTCCTCTTATTATCTCACGAAAGTTGTTTCTTGTATCCAGCATTCTACTTTATATGGAGTTCCTGATTTAGTATATCCTCTATGAAATTTATCTTCTTCTGAGGGAAAACGTAATTTTGCGCGTTTCATTGCAATCTGCTCCGCTACTGAGGGGTCTAGTTCTATGGCACGGGTGTATTTATCTGCGGCTGCCCAATTGTAATCGTATGGCATAGAGTTGTTTCCATTGCATTTTGAAGATGAAGCCGCATATAAATCTCCAATTAGAATGTACGCTTTTCCACAGTTGGGGTTCAATTTTATTGCCTGCCGCGCAGCATCTCTTGCTTCCATATAGTTGTCTTGCATCTGATATATGAGAGCCATTGAATACCATACCTCCGCTTTTTGTTCAGTTACAGGGGTAATGGTCAAGGCCTCTTTAAAGAAGTTTAACGCGTTTTCCACCTCTTGCTGTTCCAATGCGTAGTATGCCGACAACTTAGCGGTTTGAACAGTGGGTTCCTCTTGATGCAATAGCTTCAATATCTCCCTATAAATGGTAGAATGTGTGTATCCCAAATTGTTCATGGTGAGCCATATTTTTCTTATTACAGGAGGAAATTTACGTTGTTCAAATTCAAAATATTCGACCGCAAGTTCCAAAGCATTTATCAGGAGTGTAGAGTCTCTTTTTACGGATACCAATTGTTCTGTAAGGCGAAAAAAAGAGTCCCAAATTGCAGGTTGTGTATTCTCTTTTTCCATCTGAATAGATTTTACAAACAAATCGTTTACTTTTTTCAACTCTTCTTTACTGTTTTTTTTATACAGAAGGGAATAGTAGGCTATAAATCCCAATCCGGCGCCTTCTGTGTAACTTTTTGGAAAATAGAGATGGCGATTACCGATAGTATTCAACCAGTCCTTGAGGTATCTATTTTTTTGTTCTTTACTTTCAGTATTTTGAATCAAAAAATCAAACATATTTTGCAGATAAACCGTATTATAAATGGCATTCCACGAACAGGGACACAAATCTACAATTGTTTTCCAATGGAGGTGTGCTTCCTTATAATCCGCGTTATCATAAAAAGTTTTGAACAAAAAAACCTCTTCAAAACAGAATAATGAATCTTTTTCTGTTTTTCCATACTGAAAATCACAGGGAGTTGGTTGTGCGTAAACGTTTGTTACAAAGAAAAATACAATTACAGTTGGTATTAATCTATTTTTCTTCTTTGATACCATCTTTCTTGAAGGATAAAATTAAAAGAAAGTTTATAACAATTTTGCAATATCAAATCGTTTTTCAAGGTTCCCAATTTACTATATTCAAACATAATATTAATGGAAGAGCGCGTGTTGAAAGTTTTGAGAGGAAAGCCCAATCCTGCCGAAATGGCAAATTCTGAGATAAGACGTTCGTTGATATATAGATATCCGGTAGAAAACCTTGAACCTAACCGGAAGTTTATTTTATTGTAGTACTTGGTTGAAGTGGAGTTTGGCACAAACTGAATGCCTAATTCGGTAATGAAGTTATTTTTCAACGAGTCATTACAATTAGACATAGAGAATTTTTTCCAATTTTGCCAGGTAACATCCACTGCAGTAACAATTTTATCTTTATAGACGTAGGCTATTCCGCCTCCAACAGTTTGGGGAAATTTGGCAGAACTTTTCACGGCATCCTTTCCCATTTTTGCTAAAACTGTATCAACTCCCGTAAATGGATGATATTGATCTAAATATTCTAATATCAACAGATTTTCTATAGACCACACTTTCACGGCATTTTCGAAAACTATACCCAAGCCTAATCGGTGTTTTTCATTGAAGGTAGTGTTGTATTGAATTCCTCCAGAAAAATGGATACCATCTAAATATCTGAAATTGGAAATCTTCGTATTAAAAGTGTTTTCGAGTTCAAATTCTACAAAATTAGTCGTATTAATAGTACCGAACAGATAAGATAGATTTACTCCAACCGTTAATCCTTTGCAAACCTTGAAAGCATTTCCCCAATACAGAAGATGCACACCTCCAGATCCGGTAAACCTTCTATCAACTTTTCCAAAATGTTCTGTATAAGTGGTATCGGTAATTCCATATCCCACATCGCTAAAGGGGATAATTCCGGCACTCATTCTCCAAAATTTCATAACAGGCACTCCAATAGTAAGGTACCCTAACTGGGTAAAAATATCTTCTTGCGATTGAGAATACGTATTAAGTTGCTGGTTAACAACACCGAAAGAAAGATCAGCAATAAAAGATAGCGAATCAAAAGCCGCATAAGAGGCAGGGTTTTTGAAATTAATATAGTATGGATTTTGGAGGGCATATCCCACTCCACCCATAGAATTTAAAGAAACATTGGAACGAGGTGCTACACTTCCCAAACCAAAGCCCGAATAGGGATTGTTGGTTTCATTTTGGGCAAAACTAAAAACAAACAAGTTATAGAAAAAAAGGAAAAAGAGGAATTGTTTTAGCGTTTTATACATTATATTTAATAATTTCATTAAGTCCCTTCAAAACTACATTTGGGGCGGCGAATATCGTATTTTTTATCGAATTTTGTATGAACTTTGCATCTCCGCCGGAAATTAATACAACAATATCTTTGAATTTTATTTTATAATTCTCAATAAAACCATCTATTTCATAACACAACCCATTGATTACTCCGCTACTAAGAGAACTGAGTGTGTCGGTTCCCAATACTCTCGGGATATTAATAAGGGAATTAATGAGGGGTAATTTTTTTGTTTTTTCGTGTAATGCTTCAAAGCGCATTTTTAATCCGGGTGAGATAGAGCCACCGAGATATTCTTTATTATCGTTAACAAAATCAAAAACTAAGCAAGTTCCGGCTTGGATGGAAAGCACATTCTTGCCCGTGAAAAGCATGGCAGCACCTACCGCGCCGGCAATTCTATCTAATCCTAATGTTTCTGGGGTTTCATATAGAATAGTAATGGGTAGTTTAGTTTGAGGGGTGTAGCGAATGAACGTTGAGCGGGATTTAAGATATTCAACAATGTTGGCATCCGTATCGGCTACAGAGGAGATAATAGAATAACTTACTTCAAATTGAGCGAAAACCGATTGCAGAATATCATCTGTAATTATTTGGAACGAATTGAAATACACTATCTCGTCGTTTTCAAAAACGGCGATCTTTTGCAGAGTATTTCCGATGTCGATGATGAGGTTCATAGTTTAAAAACGATTGTTTCAAATTACAAAACTAAAAAAAATCTTTAGGTAAACTATATTTATTATTATTTAGAAGTGGCGAAATAATAGAAATTTTCTGAACGATTGCTTTATTACATTGCCTTTAATGTTTTCAATAATTTCTTCTATAAGTTTTTGAAAACATTAATTATTTGACTGTGAGTAATCAAAAATTTCGTGTTTAATTGAAGACGAAAAATAACCTCCTATCAAAAAAAAGTTTTTCTTTGCAAGATTATTATTAATATAATGCACACTGTAAAACATTTTGCACTTCTCTGCCTCTTTTTTACCATTTTCAGTTCTCTATTCGGGCAATTCTACAACGGCTCACAACTCGCTTTTGGTAAAAGCCGCGTACAATATCAGGATTTTAACTGGCAGTATTATCGAAATTCGCAGTTTGATGTCTATTTTTATCCCAATTCGCGTGCTGTTGCCGATTATGTGTATGCCATTACCCCTGAAATAATTAAAGAGATTGAAGCGAACTTTAACTTTACCTCAGAAAAGAAGTTGCAGTTTATTGTATATCGAACCAATTCCGATTTCAAGGAATCGAATTTTAACTACGATAACGATGATTTTTATAATCAGGGTGGGGTTACCAATATTTATGGCTCGAAAGTGTATCTTTTTTTCGATGGAAATCATTCTAATTTGAACAAAATGATAAGAAGTGGTATTGCTTCTGTGTATGCCAGCGGTATTGTGCAGGGGCAATCGGTGCGTGCCAATATGGTGTCGGATTATACAATGGAGGAACCCAACTGGTTTATCAGTGGGCTGTCTTCTTATATAGCAGACAATTGGAACAGCAGTTTGGAGGCGCAGGTACGAGAGGGGATTTTATCCAAGCGGTACAAATCGCTGGATGACTTGTCGCCGATAGAGGCAACATTGGCAGGACACGCTTTTTGGCGTTTTATAACAGATAGGTATGGAGAGGATGCAATTTCTACCATTTTGCACGCCTGCCGCGCCAAAAGAAATGTTGAGAGGGGGTTTACATACGCCACCGGAAAGCGCTTCAAAGATTTAATTGAAGAGTGGTACCGTTATTATGTGGTGGCGTTCAGCAAAGATAAAAGTCGCGACAAACCCAATAGTTACCCGTTGGTTAACAAACCTAAAAAAACACGTCTGTACAAAGAACTATCTATCTCGCCCGACGGCGAAAGTTATGCGTTTGTTACCAACGAAGCAGGACAAATTAAAGTGTGGGTAAAAACTCCTAATGATAAAAAACCTAAAGCCGTGTTCAGAAAATACGCGAAAACAGAAGATAATCCAGATCTCTCTTTCCCTAAATTGGCTTGGCACCCCGACGGCGAGATCTTGGGATTTACCATTGAAGATAAAGGACGTACCAAAAAAATTAAAACCGTGATGTCTTATTATTACCCTTTTATTGTAAACACAAAAAAACTACAACCTAGAATTTTGGTTGAACTCGATAAAATCACGGATTGGAGTTATGTGCCGGAAAGTAGTTCGTTGTTGATGTCGGGAGTGAAAAACGGACAATCGGATATCTATCTGTATCATTTTCAGGCAATGGTTTTGGAGAATATTACCAATGATGTGTATGACGACCTATATCCGTACCTGCTAAACGATGGAAAATCAATTGTTTTCTCTTCAAATCGCCCCAATGCCTCATTAACAGGAAGAGGATTCTATGAAAATGAATCACAGAATAGTTATAATCTGTTTATTTACAATCCTAACAAAGCCGATAACCCACTTTTTCCCGTTACAACGCAATCTAAAGCAAGTGCCACCCATCCCCGTATGTTGGAAACAGGCGAAATTATCTATTTATCAGACGAAAACGGTATAACCAATCGTTACATAGCGAAATTAGACAGTGCCATTACAAAAATTGATACGATTGTTCATTATGCCCATTTTGCCAAACTTGCGCCGTTAACCAACTATGTGTATTCTATTTTTGAACAGGATTACAAACTGGAGAGCAACACCTTGGCAGAGGTTTTGTTTCGTGGCGGTACCTATCAGTTGTATAAATTTCCTTTTGATAAAAATACTCCATTATCTCCACTTACGCCTTCTTATATGAAGCAAAAATTACCTGCTATGAAGTTGCAGAAAGAGAGCGAAACCGACAATGTTGGCTTATCTAAAAAAAGAGGGTTGCGACAGGTTTATCGAAGTGATTTGCTTCCAAAAATTACAGAAAGTTCCGAAGATGAGCCTGCCTCCCATTACAATGCAATGGGATGGAAACCCAATACTTTTTCGGATAGAATTGCCTATAAGCAGCAGATGGGACGGAATTATAATGTGCAGTTTACTGTTAATCAGGTAGTAACCCAAGCCGATTTCAGTTTTCTAAATACATCATATCAGCAATTTACAGGAGGAAAATTACCCATTTATTTGAATACCGGAATGAATGCTTTGATTATGGTAGGGGTGAAAGACCTATTTGAAAATTACAGAATTACAGGCGGATTTAGAATCGCTTTCGATTTATCGGGGAATGAAGTAATGCTGAGCTATGAATATTTGAAACGACGATTAGACCAGCAGGTCATTTTCTATCGTCAGGCAATAAAAAAGGATGTTGGACAGGGAGTTGTCAAACAAAACTCAAACAGCATTTTCTACATATTAAAATATCCTTTAAACAGATATAACACTCTCCATTTTACTTTTACTGGCAGATTTGAAAGTTATATTTATGGCTCGATGAGCGATCAAACTCTTAAAAAGCCTAATCAGTACAACCTTTGGGGGGGGATAAAAGCCGCCTACATTTATGATTCGAGTAAAGAATTATATACAAACTTGTGGCGCGGTACGAAAATAAAAATCTGGGCAGAATACAATGAATGTTTGGCAACCCTTTTTGATAAATTAGAATATGGAGATGCGAATCTGTTTGTACTTGGGGTCGACATACGGAAATCGGTAAAGGTATATAAGAATATGACTTGGGCTACCCGATTGGCTGGAAGTACAAATGCGGGTTCCGCACGTTTGGTGTATTATATGGGAGGTGTTGACAACTGGATTTGGGCTACATTTGACAGGGAGAACTGGACAGACCTCTCCAAAAATTATGCCTATCAGACTTTAGCCACCAATATGCGTGGTTTTCAGCAAAATATCCGGAATGGTACCTCCTTTTTGCTACTGACTTCCGAACTACGGGTGCCTTTTATTCAGTTAATTGCCGGACGACAAGTAAGCAACAGATTCCATAATTCGTTGCAATTATTAATTTTCGGTGAAGTGGGTACTGCATGGACAGGCACCTCGCCCTATTCGCCGGATAATTGCCTATATACACGCTGGATTGATAACGGCAGCTTTCTCATCAAAATCAGCCGTCATGTTGACCCCTGGGTACAGGGTTTTGGAATGGGGTTGCGCGGCTCCCTGTTCGGATATTTTCTTCGATTGGATTACGCATGGGGGTTGGAAGATTACAAAGTCTATAAAAAAAACGGAATATTGATGTTTTCTCTGGGGCTAGATTTTTAGGGGAAAGGAAGTTACTATTTTTTCTTTTTTATCAAAATGTACCCGTAAATTTGTTTGATTTATAACATTCCTATTCTCTTCACTACCAACTGTCTTGTTCCACAAACCCCAAAGCGGTTATTGTTTTCTTGGTATCCTTGATGAAGACTTGATGTCGTTCTTAGAATAGAGATAGTTTAAGATTTTAGATTCTCTTTGATTTCGGGCATGTGTTGCAAAACAGCACCAACAATCTGACAGGTATCTAACTCTTCACAATCTCCGCAGGTGTTAAAGCCTTTATCTGCAACACAGGTACGAATTTGGCACACGTTGCAATGCTCAAATTTTACGCCATCCACACGGCAGCCGATACAATTAATAGTTTCGGCTGTAATGTGGGGGGCGTTATAGTTTTGACTCCACATCTTGGCGGTTTTTTCTCTTAATTCGTTGTCGTTGTTTACAGTAGCAATGCGGGCATCGCAAAATTCGCAATCCAATCCGCAGCAGGAAATAAGTTGTTTCATAATAATTATTTTTGAGGATTAATATTAAGTATTTTTAATAATAAGATATAAGAAGATGCAATGGTAAAACTTTTACCCTATCATTTCTTCTACCCGCTGCATCAATTTTTTTTCCTTTATGAGTGCTTTTTCAACATAATCTTTAGCTTTTGCTGTAATTTCTTCTGCATACGCTTTATCTTCTAATCCGGTGGCGTTGATTCTTACATTAAGGTAAGCACCGGTTACGGCAGCTTTGGCGCAAAGTATGCCTACGCCGGCATCGGTTACAGAGTTTGGATTTCCCTTTTCAATCATCATTTCGCATAGGTCAAAAACTTCGAAAGCGCGTTGCACCGTTCTAAATGGAATCGCAATAGCATATTTGGTAGCTTCTTCCATCGCTTTTTTGCGTGTCGCTTTTTCTTCATCGGTTCCCTTGGGAAGTCCCATCGCATTCATAATCAAATTGAAAGAGCGAGTATCTTCATCTACTAGCCAAAGAAGTTCATCTTTGAGTTTTTGTCCTTGAACGGCGTAGTTGGAAAACTCTTCCCAGTGCTCGTCCCAGCCGGGTTTGTGGGAGGATAGATTTGCCACCATTGTACCTAGTGCGGCACCCAATGCGCCCATATAGGCAGCAATAGACCCCCCCCCTGGAGCAGGACTTTCAGAGGCGGTTTCGTTAGCAAAGCCGGCGCAGGTCATATTCGCTAATTTTTTTGAAGTTTGTTCTTTATCCAACAAATACTCAATTACTTTTTCTGAGGGTTCAAACGGTTTTAAATCATCCAAGCCCATTGATTTGACAGCGATTTTCATTACCTCATTTTCATCAATGCCAAGTGAGCGCTGTTGTTTTTGTAGGAAATAGTAACCGGCATCAATAAGTGCTTTTTTGGGTACAAGTCCCACGATTTCCGTGCCGGTAACCCGAATGCCGCGTTCTTCTGCTTTTTTTCTCACCTCTTCAAAGGCAATATGCAATGGGGTGGCAGTGGTGTCTGTAATATTCATCGAGACCTGCGCGATGCCATATTCCTCTATAAACCAGCCGATTGCTTTTGTACCTTTCAGAGTACCGGGGAGCATAATATTGTTTCCCTGTTCATCTTTCATAATCTTACCAGTGATGGGATTTCCTTCTCTTTTAGGGCGACCCTGTTCGCGCGTATCAAAGGCAATGGCGTTAGCGCGGCGGGTTGAAGTAGTATTCAGATTGAAATTCACGGCAATCAAGAAATCTCTCGCACTAATGGCTGTGGCTCCGCTCTTTGCTACCGAATCGTTGAACTGTGTTGGACCAAAATCTGGCTTCCATTCGGGGTTTACTAGCTTGTCTTTCAGTCCCTCATACTCACCACGGCGGCAGTTTGCCAAGTTTCTCCGTTTCTCCTCAAAAGCGGCTTTTTCGTAGCAATAAATGGGGATACCCAACTCATTTCCAACCATTTTGGCTAATTTCCGGGCATATTCTACTGTTTCTTCCATAGTAATGTTAGCCACAGGCACTAATGGACATACATCGGTGGCACCAAAACGCGGGTGATCGCCGTGATGCTGGCGCATATCAATTACTTCCTGCGCCTTTTTAATTACCTGAAAAGCCGCCTCTACTACTTCATCGGGGGTACCTACAAAGGTAACTACGGTACGATTAGTGGAATATCCGGGGTCAATATCCAATAGTTTTACCCCTTCCGATTTTTCGATAACATCTGTTATCTGTTTAATAATCTCTAAATTACGTCCTTCACTAAAATTAGGAACACATTCAATTAATTGTTTCATAACTTATAAAAATAGATGCTAAAATCTTTTATCTTTCCCAAATTGCACCATCTTTGGTGTCTTTCACTGTAATACCCAATGCAGCAAGTTGGTTGCGGATAGTATCTGCAATAGCCCAGTTTTTGTTGAGTTTTGCCTCTTGGCGAATTTCAATAATCAAATCCATCAATCCATCTGTAATTTCACTGTTTCCTCCATTGTTGGCATCAGGAAGCAGACCAAGAATTTCAAAAAAGAAAAGTCTAAAATTGGTTTTCAGGAGTTCAATATCCTCTTTTGTCAGTACAAAATGGTTATTTATTACGCTGTTAATAATTCTAACGGCGTCGAAAAGTTCTGCGATAAGTTTGGGCGTGTTCATATCATCGTTCATAGCTTCATAACAACGCTGTACCCAATCGGTAATATTTTCGTCTGATTTCTCTTTACCCGTTAATTTATCCAACTGTTTTTCAGCGGCAAAAAGTTTTTGTAATCCTTTTTCGGCGGCAACGAGGGCTTCGTTAGAGAAATCCACAGTACCTCGGTAGTGCGCTTGAAGAATAAAATAGCGGATAGTCATCGGCGCGTAGGCGCGTTCTAACAAGGGATGGTCGCCTGAAAAAAATTGATTAAGCGTGATAAAATTACCCAACGATTTTCCCATTTTTTGTCCGTTAATGGTAACCATATTGTTGTGCATCCAGTATTTCACTGATTCTTTGCTATTAACTACTGTGGATTGGCATACTTCCGATTCGTGGTGGGGAAAAAGGAGGTCCATACCGCCACCGTGAATATCAAAATGCTTGCCTAAATATTTCGTACTCATTGCAGTACACTCGATGTGCCAGCCGGGGAAACCATCGCTCCACGGAGAACGCCACCGCATAATATGTTCGGGAGCGGCTTTTTTCCAAAGGGCAAAGTCGGCAGGGTTTTGTTTTTCATCCTGTCTATCTAAGGCGCGAGTATTGGAAAGCATCTCTTCCAACACTCTGCCCGACAGTTTACCATACCCAAAATCTGCATGATACTTAGGAACATCAAAATAAACGGAGCCGTTAGAAACGTATGCGTAATCTTTCTCCAATATCTTATCAATCATTTCAATTTGTTCTATAATATGTCCTGATGCGCGAGGTTCAACAGAGGGGCGCAACACATTCAGTTTGTCCATTGCACGATGGTAACTGTCGATATAAAACTGTGCAACTTCCATAGGTTCAAGTTGTTCTACGCGAGCTTTTTTGGTAATTTTATCTTCGCCCTCGTCAGCATCATTTTCTAAATGCCCAACATCGGTGATGTTTCTGACGTATCTAACTTTATAACCAATGTGTAATAAATATCTGAATAGAATATCGAAAGTGATGGCGGGTCTGGCGTGCCCCAGGTGGGGTTCGCCATATACGGTAGGTCCGCAAACATACAGTCCTACTTTGCCGGGGACAACGGGGTCAAAAAGTTCTTTTTGTTTGGAAAGAGTGTTATAGATATACATTTGTTATTTGTTAATTCGTTTAAGGTTTTAAGTTCAAGGGAGAAAGGAGTTAGGTGTTAATTTTTGAATATTTTTACTTCAATACCTTCTTGTTTTAGTACTGATAAACCGGATAGGTTGGTTTCGCTGTAGTGGATAGGATATAGTATTTTAGGTTTAATCATTTTTGCAGCGATAACGGCTTGTTCAACGGTCATTGTATAAGGCTGGTTAATAGGTAGAAAAGCTACATCAATATCAGTAAGTTCTTTCATTTCCGGCATTATTTCACAGTCGCCCGGAATATAGATTTTACTGCCTCCTAAAGTTATGACATAACCGTTGTCTCTATCTTTGGGATGGTAAATATCTCGACCCTCTGTAGTATTATAGGCAGGCACAGCTTCAATGTCAATGTATTGATATTCATTGTTGTTTACTTTTTTGAAAGTAACTCGTTCACCGTTTTTCATTTGAGTGCCTGCTTTTAATGCCTCGTGTACAGTTCCATTGCAATATATTTGCACATCAGGTTTTGAAATCTCGTCTATTGCTCTGGTATCAAAGTGGTCGTAATGGTCGTGGGTAATCAATATCAAATCTGCTTTTGGGAGCGTAGAATAATCTACACGGTCATATTTCACGGGGTCCACATAAACGGTAATATCATAGAAGGTAAAATAGAAACTAGAGTGTTGAATAAAGTGCACAGAAACTGATTTACCGTTTTTAGTCATAAAGGAATCGGATTCGATGGGGTTTGTAAATGTTTGGTTCATAATAAATAAACTTAAAATAATAGAAAAAAAAGCACGAGTTTTCATAATATTATTGTTTTAATGTGCAAATAAACACAAAATTCTCAAAATTGTAAACAGAAAATAAAATGAAAAACAATGATGGAGTGATTTTTTTTGTTTTTTTGCAGAAAAAAATATGGCAAAAATTTATCCTGAGACTTTCCAATTTTTGTTCGAGTTAAAGAAGAACAATAACCGCGAATGGTTTCAAGAGCATAAGCAGGGGTATTTAAGAATTAGAAGGAATTTTGAAGAATTTTCTGCAACTTTGTTAGAAAATCTACAATCTTTTGATGAAGCTTTGCAGAACCTTGAGGTCAAACAGTGCTTTTTTCGCATTTACCGCGATATTCGATTTTCGCCCAATAAAGAGCCTTACAAAACACATTTTGGTGTTTATTTTGCAAAAAACGGCGGAAAAAACTCACATTTTGCAGGGTATTACTTCCATTTAGACCCTGAGAAAAGTTTTTTCGGAGGTGGTATTTATATGCCTCTACCCGAGTATCTTAAAGCAATAAGAAAAGAGATTTTTTACCAAATTGATGAATTTAAAGCCATTATTGACGCGCCCGACTACAGAAAATATTATGATGGTATTGAGGATATTGAAAAACTAAAAAAGCCACCCGCCGGTTTTCCAAAAAATTTCCCCGATATTGAGTTGTTGAAACACAAACACTTTTTCTCTTCCCATTACTTCAACCTCCATGAAGAGTTGAATGTAGACTTAATAAAATATGTTACCAACGGATTAAAAGCTGTAAAACCATTGGTAGATTTTGTGAATTATACGATTGGAGAATTGAAAAATTGAAGGTTTTTTTTGAGATGAAGACCATATTATTGATGCCGTCTGGTAGGTTTTTATAATGGTGGTAATGCTTGAATTAGTAAATAAACAAGATAAAAATCTCATCATTAAATAGTTAAAAATCAAATTAACGCTAAATAAATTTGTAGGTGTTTTCGTTTCTTTTCAAGCAATCTAATAGTAAAATTTCTATTGAATTTCTTTCGTGCGACAATAACAGCCTATACTTGCCTATTCTTATTCTATATAAATTTGAATAGTTTTTTATTGAAATTACATTTGAAATATCTGCCAAACTATTCGCAATTTCAAGTTTATCAATAACTTGTTGTAAACGCTTTTTTACGTTGTTATCTTTGAGGCTGTCAAAGGACTTTTCAAATGTTTTACTGAAAAATACTATCATTTTACGTATTTTTCTTTTAACATTGAAATCGGATAAAATTCCGAACTCATTATTTCTTCAACTTGTTTTATCTCTGCCGGAGAAAGAAACGCATCATCATGATATATTTTAACGCCGTTTATTTGCGAAAGTGCCGCTAAATGATTTTTTACAGCCTCATTTTTCTTACTGTATTGTATTGTTAAAGTTTCCATGAAATTATTTTTTATCAACGGCAAAAATAATAAAAAGAAACAAAATACAATCAAAAGAAAGTAACACGAAAATGAAATGATGAAATATCAATTGTTAAACACTTCAAATCAATGTATTATGAAAAAAAACATTATTATTAGTTATTACAGTAATTTTATTTATTCCATTGTCGGCGCAAGTCGCAAAATATGGTGAAACAACGCAAAAGCCATAGAAATTATGAATAAAATTACTATTCCTGAAGGGATTACAATAGAAGATATAAAATTACGCAAAAAAATCATCAAAGAATTTTATGCTATTTGGAATGCTGTAAATCCGACAAAACACATTTATAACATTGATTTAAAAGATTTTATTCATATAAGATTCTTATCAATAGAAGAAACCTCACAAAAAGCATCAAATAGATATAAATCCACATTAGCAGTAACCTATTTAACCGAAATTTTAGAAAAGGCAAAAACTGTAAAAAGAACACAGCCAAAACAGGGTATCGAAAATCAAAAACGTTTTTCAGAGGTTATCTCAATGGAGTATGATAAAAAAGATTTTGGAAAAATAAAACTTACAGTAGGTGTGTTAAGAGGAAGCAAACAAAAAATACAATATTGTATAACGGCTATAGAATAAAAAAAGGCTAACAACCCTCGCGAACACACGAAATAGTTATTAACCACTTTTATTACGCGGCAAAAATATATAAAAACAGATACACTTACGAATTTCGTATGTTTTTTGGTTAAAAATTGGTTTGAGGCATTATTTTTTATTTTGGTGTTTTACAAAAATGTTTATTTGTCGCAAAATTAATTGAAGATGACTAAAGGAGGTTATGTTTACATTCTCACAAACAAAAATAAAATAACTCTTTATATTGGAGTAACTAACGAATTA
>JAIRVY010000091.1 GCA_031253655.1 Bacteroidales bacterium | reverse complement strand
AATATTGCGTTGATTGATAATGGTTTCATTTATAAAAATTATTGCATTGGCGGAGGAACAGAACGGCAATACTTTTCTGATTACAACGGCAAAAAAATTGACACGATACGGCAAAAAATTGAGGAATGGAAAAATGAAAAAAAAATATCATCAAATCTATATTTTTTTCTTCTTGCAAGTTTGCTCGAATGTGCCGATAAGGTGGCAAATACTGCTTCGGTTTATGGTGCTTATTTGAAACAATTAAAAAAAACCGCACAAAAAGAACTGATTTTACAGCCGGCGATTTATGATTTAAACGAAAATAAACACGAAGTTTTTAACACAGATAGCAATGTTTTGATTTCGCTAATTAAGGGCGATATTCTTTACTTAGATCCGCCTTACAACGCTCGTCAGTATGGGGCTAATTATCACTTACTTAATACAATAGCGAGATATGATAATTTCATTCCCAAAGGAAAAACAGGAATACGAACATACCAAAAATCAAATTATTGCAGTTCGGCAAAAGTTTCCATAGAATTTGAAAAATTGATTAAAAATGCTCAATTTCAATACATTTTTCTTTCGTACAACAATGAGGGGCTAATGTCGGTTTCCACTGTGAAAAACATCATGCAAAAATATGGAAGATACGAGTTAGCAGAAACGGATTATCAGCGTTTTAAAGCCGACAAAACCGAAAACCGAAATCACAAAGCCTATAAAACAAAAGAATATTTACATATTTTGGATAAGAGAAATTGAGAAAAAAACGTCATACAACTTTCTGTTTTGTAGATATTTCAATGAGGTTTGACACCTCGCCACGCAGCCGAATCGTTCATTTAATGATAGAGTTGTTTTTCTCTGATATATTGAATAATGATAGCCGGTAAATAATTTTCCGCGGTTTTATCATTTTTTAACATCGCTCTAACCTCAGTAGCAGAAACAGGAAGCAAGGGAGCGTTGATTCTAACGATATGAGGATGTGAAACGTTATTTTCAACAAGATTCACACTTCTTGGATATACATATACAATATATCGCTCTAAAATTTCTTCATAATCTTTCCAAAGGGTAAAATTTACCAGATTATCTTCCCCCAAAATCAAAGAAAACTGATAATTATGATACAGATTTTCAAGATAATTAAGCGTGTTAATAGTATAAGATGGTTTGGGTAAATAGAACTCGGCATCGCAAGCACATAGATAGGGAAAATCCTTTATTGCTAACTTTACCATTTCAAGTCTAATATCTTCATCTATCAAATCGTTATTATTTTTTAACGGATTGTTGGGGGAAACCACCACCCATATTTCGCGAAATAGATTTTTAGTATTCAAATAGGATGCAATGGCAAGGTGTCCGCTGTGAATGGGATTAAAGGAACCGAAAAACAAACCAATTTTCATCATAAAGAGGGGGCAAAATTATGAAAATAAAAATTCTATTTTTGCAGAACAAACAATATCCTGAAATTAATTCGTTTTTACTACTATGCAAACCTATCATAATCAAAACTTTTTCCTCATTGCCGGGCCCTGCGTTGTGGAAAATGAAAGCATTACTACACACATTGCACAAACCATTGACGTGATTTGTAAACGTCTGCAAATTCACTTCTATTTCAAGGCATCGTACCGTAAAGCCAACCGTACTTCGCAATATTCGTTTACCGGAATTGGTGATGTTGCAGCATTATCTGTGTTGGCAAAAGTGAAAGAAAAAGTGAATGTTCCCATCGTTACCGACATTCACGCGCCAGAAGAGGCTGTTTTTGCCGCACAAGTAGCCGATGTTTTGCAGATTCCTGCTTTTCTGTGCCGACAGACTGAACTGTTGCAAGTAGCAGCCAAAACAGGCAAAATAGTGAATATTAAGAAAGGACAGTTTCTTTCGCCTGAGGCAATGCAATTTGCGGTGGAGAAAGTTCGTGCTGCAGGAAATCCCAATGTGATGGTTACGGAGCGCGGCACAAGTTTCGGCTACCAAGACCTGATAGTTGACTTTAGAGGAATTGCGACTTTAAAAAAGAATAATTGTCCGATTGTGTTAGATTGTACCCATTCTTTGCAGCAACCCAATCAAACCGATGGAATTACGGGTGGTCAACCCCAACTTATTGAAACCTTAGCAAAAGCAGGAATTGCTGTGGGTTTCGACGGCATTTTTCTTGAAACACACCCTGACCCAAAAAATGCCCTATCAGACGGCGCTAACATGCTTCCACTTGATCAGTTAGAACCCTTACTTGCTAAATTACTGAAGATTAGGAAAGCAATACTTTGATATCACTAGCCGTTTTATCCCTTCTTCCAAAGATAAAAATGCTTGCTGATAGGCATTTTTGCGCAACATCGAAAGATCTGCCTGTAACTTGTCACTCGTCACTTGTAGTTTGTTACTTGTTTCTTGCAACTCGTTGCTCGTTACTCTTAAAACCTTTCGCACTGCCGCCTCAACTACCTGCAACGGTCGTGCAAAACCGGTTCCTATCTCGTACATACCACTTTTTGGGGTGCGTTTGAGGAAGTAATAAAGCACTTTTACTACATCATTTATATATATATAGTCTTGAAAGATATTTTCATCCAAATCGATGAATGGGACATTTTCTGCATATTTCTTGTAAATTTTATAAACATTTGAACTATTTTCGGCTTTATGGACCTCATTTTTGCCATACACCTGAAAAAACTTCAAACCTGCCCAAAAAGGAGGTGTTTGTTGTTGTTTTTCTGCCCACTTATCAAAATAATATTTAGATTTTGCATAAAAAGATGGCAGTTCCGGGTCATTTGTCAAATATGAAGAAGCATAAATCAAAGGAATTCTATTTCGAGTAGTAAAACTCCACACTCTTTGCGAAAACTCTGTATTTAACAGTTCAAAAATTGCATTATCATCTGAATAATAGTCGGTTCTTGCACCAAGATGAAATAAATAGTCAATATGTTTTACGTTTTTCTCAGCCCATTGAAAAAACTGTTCGCGAGGAATTGTATCAATATATGCTAAATTTTCCCAATTACTTCGTTTGTTCTCTTGGGCAAAGTCATCCACAAGAATTGTATTATTGATTTTGTGAAAATTTAGTTTTCTGCAAAAATGGCTACCTATAAATCCTGCTGCACCGGTAATAACAATCATGGTTTTGCAAATTTAGGATTTGATAAAAACTCATTGTCAGAGAGTGTGTTCAAGAAAGTTTTTAGGTCTTCAATTTGGGGTGGTGTCAAATATGCGCCTCCTTGTTCCACTTTATGCATTAACGGATGAACATGAGGCGATTGTTGCAATCCGAAGTTGTAAAATTCAAGAACTTCATCAATTGTTTTGAAACGCCCATCGTGCATGTAAGGTGCTGATACCATAATGTTTCGCAAAGAGGGAGCACGATAAGCACCAATATCAAATTGATTTCCCGTAACTGCATACCGGTCGTGAGGGTCAGTATGAAATGTTGATAGTGCATTGTTATAGAAGAGGTTTGTAGTAAATAACGGGGTTCCGTCTCCGCCGTGGCAGTGAAAGCAATCGGCACCCTCTTCTGTGGAAAAAAGTATAAATCCTCGCATCTCTGCATCTGAAAGTTTTTCCTCCTTACGCAAATATCTATCAAACTTTGAATTTCCGGAAACCAACGTGCGAATAAATTGTGCTATCGCTTTTTGAACGCGCTCAATCGTAATCTCTTCGGTACCAAACGCCTTTATAAACAAAGGTGGATATTTAGGATTCTGTTTCAGAGCATACACAGTTTTTTCCGGTGTGCTGTTCATTTCATGCGGAGCAAGAATGGTCATAAGCACAATATCTTCCAGATTTCTTTGCGTATAGTTGGGATTTGATTCGTGAATCAATCCATTCCACATATAACCTTCCCTATTAAACACCAGATTCATAAGGGACATTGTGTTGTGGGGGGTACTATCTCCCGCCAATCCAAAAGTTTTTCCGTTGGGGAATCGCGGGTGATTCATTCCCACACTAAAATTATTGGATTGGAGGTGGCAGGTGGCGCAACCCATCATTAAATCAGGGTCATTGCCGAGATATCCGCACAAACGTTCTTCGTAGAAAAGGTGTCGTCCCAGTTCAATTCCCTCTACGGTAAGAGGATTATCGGTTGGGATGTTTAAATGCGTTGGAAAATATTTAGGAATTTGAAGTTCGTAAGGCGTGGTTTTAAAAGAGTCTTTTGGAGGTTTCGGCTCACAGGAAAAAAGCAATATTGCGATAATAATCAGAAAAAGAGTGCGAAATATTGGTGTAATAGTGGTCATATAAAAACTAATAAAGCAATTACAGATAACTTGCAAATATATCAAAATATTGTAGTTATAAAAAAAAATAGTGTAAAAAAAAAACGGAATAAAATAAGTGTATTTTTGCGGCGGAGAGGTGGCAGAGTGGTCGATTGCGGCGGTCTTGAAAACCGTTGAGGTGAAAGCCTCCGGGGGTTCGAATCCCTCCCTCTCCGCAAAACCAATTTTTTTTACATTAAAATAACAAATTAAAAAAGTACCTAACTTTTTTTCTATTTTTGCCCACAAATTTTTGAAAAATATTTATGAGCAATTCTGCTTTATTTTTAGTACTATTCATTACTGCTTTTGCGTTGGTTGGAGCCGCTTTAGTCATTGCCTGGCTGTTAGCGCCCCGCTCATCCAATTTTTTAAAAGGGCAGGTATATGAATGTGGAATTCCTACAAGAGGAAATTCCTGGATACAATTCAAGGTGGGGTATTATTTATTTGCTATCCTGTTCCTTGTATTTGATGTTGAAACGGTTCTGTTGTTCCCGTGGGCTGTTATTATGAGAGATTTAGGTCCAGACGGATTGTTTTGTGCCGGTTTCTTTTTAGTAATTTTAACGCTGGGTCTTGTTTACGCCTGGAAGAAAGGAGCATTGGAATGGAAGTAAAGAAAATTCGTATTCCGAATATGAAACACGAGGATTTTAATGATAGCGAATACCTCGAAAAATATGTTGACGAACTTAAAAAAAACGGAGTAAACGTCTTTGTGGGATTAGCGAGCGACTTTATCAATTGGGGAAGGTCTAATTCCGTGTGGCCCCTAACCTTTGCTACAAGTTGTTGCGGCATTGAATTTATGTGCGTTGGCGCCGCCCGTACCGACTTTGCCCGCTTCGGTTGGGAGGTTACTCGTAACAGCCCACGACAGGCAGACCTGATTTTTGTTTATGGCACCATCGTTCATAAAATGGCTCCGGTATTGAAACGTCTTTATGACCAAATGGCTGAACCGAAATACGTTATGGCGGTGGGAAGTTGCGCCATCAGCGGCGGTCCCTTTAAAGACTCGTATCACGTAGTGAAAGGTGTGAACGAAATCATTCCGGTGGATGTGTATGTGCCCGGCTGCCCCCCGCGCCCCGACGCTATACTCTATGGAATGATGCAGTTGTCGCGCAAAATAAAAGTGCAAAATTTCTTTAATTTACCCAATCAACCCACTATAAAAGATAAATAATAAAAAATTAAAAATATGCCAACAATTTCGATTTTTTTCGGTTTAATTATTCGAATGTATTATAAAGACCACCAACCTCCTCATATTCATGTGCAATATCAGAACGAAAATGCTGTTATTGACATTTTAACAGGAAATATTACCGAAGGAAATTTACCAATACCTCAGTTACGGTATGTACAGGCGTGGGTAGAGATTCACAAAGAAGATCTGTTTGCGAATTGGGAGTTATGC
>JAIRVY010000127.1 GCA_031253655.1 Bacteroidales bacterium | reverse complement strand
TTGAGCCTGTCGAAATGCCGCCGCCGCATTTTCCGCCCCTCCCATATAGCAAAATTGTGCTGTCATTCCGAGCGCAGCGAGGAATCCCATTCATAACGCCTCAAACTAATTTTTAACCTAATTTGGTTGAGTTTATTTTTAGATGCTATTATTTTTTGTCCAATACTTTTAAAGTAAGTACGCAAATAGTGCAATTCATTTTTTTGCTTTTTTAGCATAAAAGTAATAAAATTTTTCTGTACATTTGCGGCAAGAATAATAAATTGAAAAAGGAGGCTTATTTTGTTAATAGGTAAACATTTAATAGACCCATCAGACTTTACTCGCGAGGAGTTTCGCGAACTGTTCGACCTGGCACATCAGGTTGTGAAAAATCCTGAAGATTTTAGAAAGAGTTGCGAAGGTAAAATTTTAGCAACTCTTTTTTACGAACCCAGTACCCGTACCCGATTTAGTTTCGAAGCCGCTATGCTGCGACTGGGAGGCTCAATCATCGGTTTTTCGGAACCAAACTCCAGTTCAGTAGCAAAAGGCGAAAGCATTGCGGATACCATTCGTACTATTGAGTGCTACGCAGATATCGCAGTAATGCGGCATCCCAAAGAGGGTGCTCCCAGAGTGGCTACGCAGTGGCTCTCGGCAATGCCACTAATTAATGCCGGAGACGGTGGACACCAACACCCCACACAAACTTTAACCGACATCCTTACCGTAGAACTACTGAAAGGAAGCGTGGAAAACAGAGTCTATGGGTTTTGCGGAGACTTGAAATTCGGGCGTACCGTTCACTCTTTTATTAAGTTCTTAAGCAATTACGAAGGCATAAAATTAGTACTTATCTCGCCTGAAGAACTCCGTGTTCCTGAGTATATTCGTGAAGAAGTTATTAAGAAAAACAACATCTCTTGCATCGAAGCCGACAAAATGGAACCCTATATGAAAGAGATGGATTTCTTATATATGACACGCGTACAACGTGAAAGATTCTTTAACGAGGAGGATTATATCCGGCTGAAAGACCGCTTTATTCTAGATAAAGAGAAAATGAAATATGCAGGAAAAGAGACTTATATCTTGCATCCTCTTCCCCGCGTGAATGAAATCAGTATTGAAGTGGACCAAGACCCTCGCGCCCAGTATTTCCAACAGGCTAAAAACGGAATGTATGTGCGAATGGCGTTAATATTAAAACTTTTAGGAATCTATTAAACGGAATTATTATGCTTCAAATAACCAGTATTGAAAAAGGAATTGTAATAGACCATATCCCCGCAGGATTCGGAATCAAGTTGTATTACTACCTAAAGTTAGATAAAGCCGACTACACCGTAGCACTTATTAAAAACGTGTATAGTGAAAGAATGGGCGGCAAAAAGGATATCATCAAAATTAATAACGAAATTGATTTGGATGTGAATTTTTTAGGACTAATAAATCCTAATATTACGATTAATATTATTGAAAACGAAAAGATTGCAAAAAAAGTGAAACTGAAAGTCCCCGAAAAAGTGGTCAACGTAATCCAATGCAAAAATCCGCGTTGCGTTACCTCCGTTGAAGGCTATGCCGATCACGTTTTTCATCTTGTTGATCCAGAAAAACGCTCATACAGATGTGAATACTGTGATGATATTGTTATCCCGCACACGGTTTAGTAATTAATGATTTGCAATTTATTATTAACAATTAATAATTATTATTTGAATATGTACAAACTAGTTTTAATTCGCCACGGGCAAAGTACGTGGAATGAAGCCAATCTGTTTACCGGATGGACAGATGTAGATTTAACAGAGCGGGGTGTCAACGAAGCCAAAGAAGCAGGCAAACTATTGAAAGAAGCCGGGTTAAATTTCAAATATGCCTACACCTCCCTGTTAAAAAGGGCGATAAAAACATTGAATTATGTGCTGGAAGAGATGGATTTAATGTGGATTCCTGTTGAAAAATCGTGGCGTTTAAACGAAAAACACTACGGAAACCTGCAAGGAATGAATAAAAAAGAAATGGTTGAAAAGTTTGGTGCTGAGCAGGTGTTGTTGTGGAGAAGAAGTTATAATGTTCGCCCGCCCGAAATTCCTTTGAACGACCCCCGCCATCCCGCCACCGACCCCAGATATATTAACCTCAAAGAGGAGGGCGCACAACCCGGCACCGAAGCCCTGCTCGATACTGTGGGACGTATTGTTCCCTACTGGAAAAGCGATATTAAAGAAAAACTGAAAACCCACAAGGAAGTGTTAGTTGCCGCACACGGAAACAGTTTGCGCGGAATAATCAAACATCTGAAAAATATCTCAGATGAAGATATTATCAATCTGAACATCCCCACCGGTATCGCATACGTTTTTGAGTTTGACAACGACTTCAACCTGATTAAAGATGAATTTCTTGCCGATAAAGAAACGCTGAAAAAACTGATGGAAGAGGTCGCGAATCAAACGAAGAAATAAATATTAAATATTAATGGTTTTGGTGGTTTATTGAACTAAGCGAAGAAGTTTTTTATATCTTCGTTAGTAAAACTGCGGGATACTTTTTTGCCGGAGGGAGAAATGTGCGGTAGTTTGCAATGAAGCCACTGTTTTATAAAAGCCTGCTGCTCAGTTTCTGAGTTCATCAGTAACTTTGTAGTACATTTCTGCCTTGCCAAACTTTTCGCCACTGTGGTGTTTTTGTCGGTTTTGTGTAGAAATAACTGAGATTTGTACATTTCAACAAATTGCTCAACTGTTTGTTGCACATCGCCCTCCTCCTCTCCTACCGGCTTGCCGTTTACGGCAAACGAAGCACGGTCAATCTGCTCTAACTCGTACCCCAGCGCGTGTAACTCCGGCAAAATGTCATTTACTACTTCGATCGCGCTCGCCGATAAAGTTATCGTTTCCGGAAACATCGATTGCTGGATTACAACGGGTGTATTCTCTAACGCATTCAGGTAATATTCAAACAAAATTCGTTCCCGCACTGCCGATACTTCAAGAATCTGCAAGGCATCTTTCCAAATAAAAAGCAAAAAATCGCCTGAAAAAAGTAAACACTTAAATTGAGACTCATTAATAAATTCTTCTTTAATTGACATGTCACACTGAAAATCTATTTTTTCAGATTCGCTTTGTGGGGTAGTAAAAGTAGTATCTTTTATTCCAGATAGAAATTGTTGCCAGGAATCAGAAGTAGATAATTTATGAGCCGTTTTGGAAGTAGATGGCGTATAATTTGGATTTAGTGTTAATGATGGCGATTTAATATCCCCTCGTTGTTTCAGTGCAGAGAAATCATATTCGGGATGAGTGTTAAAATCTATCTGTGGGATGAGTGTAAGTGTACCCAGCGTTTTTTTTACTGTCGCATTTAAAAACGCATAAATCATTCTGTCATCTTGAAATTTAACGTCAATTTTGGTAGGACAGATATTCACATCGATGGTGGAGGGAGGTACGGTAATCTCAATAAAAAAAGCGGGTTTATGTCCCTCCGGAATAAATTCCTTATAGGTTGATTCAATCGCGTGCGTGAGGAGGTAATGTTTTACAAATCTTTTGTTTACAAACAAATACTGTTCGTTTTTTTTCTTTTTAGCACTTTCCGGTTTAGCGATAAAACCTTCTATTTTCACGGATTCGGTAGTCAATTCCACCGGAAACAGCTTATCCTTAAAATGTGCTCCGAACACATTGATAATGCGTTGTTTCTGATTTGAGGGTGGCAATTGTTGTACCAATTTCCCGTTATGAAAGAAAGCGAAATCAATCTCATAATGAATGAGCGATATTCTATTCAGTTCTTCTTCAATATGTCCCAGTTCAATAGAATCGGATTTTAGGAAGTTTCTTCTTGCGGGCATATTAAAGAAAAGGTTTTTAACGGCTATGGAGGTTCCGTATTGAGTTGTCGTAGGGCGATGTTCTTTCACTTGCGAT
This sequence comes from Bacteroidales bacterium, assembly GCA_031253655.1. Classification (GTDB taxonomy): domain Bacteria; phylum Bacteroidota; class Bacteroidia; order Bacteroidales; family WCHB1-69; genus WRNX01. The sequence continues at coordinate 8,364 of JAIRVY010000127.1, read as the reverse complement.
CCCTCAACCACCAATACTGTTCCCGTATCCTCCTCTCCGGGTTTGGTGTTGAGCTCAATTTGGGCAATGGCAGCAATAGAAGCAAGCGCCTCGCCACGAAATCCTTTGGTTTTCAACTGAAAAAGGTCTTCTGCTGTAAAAATCTTAGAGGTGGCGTGTCGTTCAAAGCATATTCGGGCATCGGGAAAATTCATTCCCTTACCGTTGTCAACAACTTGTATGAGTGTTCTACCGGCGTCTTTCACAATAAGTTGAATTTTTGTGGCACCGGCGTCAACAGCGTTTTCCAGCAGTTCCTTCACAGCGGAAGCAGGACGTTGAATAACTTCGCCCGCCGCAATCTGATTGGCTACGAGGTCGGAAAGTAAATGTATAGTGTTCAAAAGTTTACGGTTTAAGATTAAGTGCGACAAAAGTATAAATAATTATTGACGACGAAATGGAATCAAAAAAAAACTGCCGATTTCTCGACAGTTTTTTCTGTTTTAATTTTATGAAAACTATTTCTTCTCTATTTTGAAGATAACAGCGCGTTGTTCGGGATATTCTTTTTCAGGAATATCAATTTTGTGTTGCGGATCTTCTGCTGTGAAGTTTTGTACAGCTATTTGATCAGCGGGTACTCCCTTACCTGTAAATATATTCATTACAGCAAGTGCTCTTCTGTTACCCAGGTTTTTATTATGAGACACAGAACCTTCCGGAGAAGTATATCCGGTAATAATAACTTTCAGGTCCGGATTAGCTTTTAGCACTTCACAAGCTCTATCGATGAATTGTCTCTTGTTGTCGTCAAGTTTAGGAATATCTTTATCTAAGTCAAATAATATCTTGATATTTGATAAAGATTGAGCCAAATCCATCAATGCTTTTTTCTTGTCTGGGTCGTTTTCAGACTCATCAAGAAGTTCTTGAGAGATAGTAGGTACGAAATAATAGTATTCTGTAACCGTATTGGTAACCACTACCGGTTCATTTTTCTTTTTCTTCATTTCATCCATAAAGGCTCTCTTTTCGTCTCTCATAAATTTGTCGGTGCGTGAAGATTTGCAAGTTTTGAAGTGGAAACCAACCTTAACGCCTACCTGAACAAGCTTCCAGTCATTTTTTGAATTAGCATATCTTTCTGCAACTGGGGCAAGTCTGAAATCTATTTCATTCAAATTATCAAATTTCATATTATCTTTTGGGAATATGTTTAAGAATCCGTATGAAGCATAAGCACCAAGATATAAATCCGTAGCTCTTGAAAGCCCGAAAATTCCGCCAAACTCACCCAAGAGGTCAACAGAACATCTCATTTTTTGTTTACTTGTATGTTTATCCATATTCTGTTTTTCCATCCACTCAACTAGTTCAAAATATGTAACATTCATATCTGTCGCTTGAATTTTATCAATAGAGATGTTGCCTTCGGTAAACTTAACATTTGCAGTTAGGGGGAAGTAGCCTTTTACCCCCAAACCACCATAAATTCCATGTTTTCCCCATTTTTTCTCCGCTTGCACTGTTAATGGAACTTCAATAGCCCAAACATTGTACTTTGTTTTTAGATTAAAAGCAGAATAAGTTAAGTCATACAACTCATTTCCAAAATAGATTGGGTCATGAACATCTTTTAGTGTGTTGTGTTCATTAATTTTGGCAATTGTACCCACCTTATTAAAACCTACACCAATTCCGATACCGAAGTGTTTGTGGAAGAAGTATGTATAGCCCACTTCAGCCATTGCGGAATAAGAACATCTGGTAGCAATATCCTTGATGGGTTTAAACGTATTATTTGCATAACCTCCACCAAAACGTACATTTATACGGTGTGGGCAAAAATCATTATCACATGTAACTTCCTGCTCTGTTGCAGGTTCCGCTACTGCTTTGTCTGTAGTTTTTACCTCTTGTGAAAAAGTGGTAAACATTCCGAAAATAAGACCGATTAATAATAGTTGTTTTTTCATATTTATTTATTTTTTAATTTTTAACATTTATGATTATTTGTTAAAAGCAGGCAACTGAGCGAGTTGCCTGCTTATTACATTAAGTTTATTTAACAATTAAGAATCTAACCGACTTAATTTCATTTGTACCGGTAGTTATCTTACCGAAGTAGGATCCTTGTGCTTTAAATCCGTCAACCTTAGTTAATCTGCTTACAACTTTTACTTGATGAATGAACGCACCCTTTGCGTCATAAATATCCATATAAGCGTTGTTCAATTCTTCAACAGTCAGGTCAATTTCAACATAAACCGGTTCTCCAACGCCTGCAGGTACAGGGAATACATTGATAGCAGATGTGTTGGTGAAATCCATAGAACAAGTGCTAAATTCAATCGGGGTGTTGTCTGAAATTCTATATCCACCTAACTTCACATGATACTTGCCATTGATACCTTTCGGGTCTTGATACCACTGTTGCGTAGCACCCGGAATCAAATCGCCGTTTTTATACCATTGGTAAGAAGTGAAGTTGTATCCGCCGTTGTAGAATTCGCTATTCTGTTCTGAGTTATTGCTCACAACCAATACTTCGTTCACACCTTCCCATCTTCTATGAATCAAATTGCTGCCGGTTCCGTTGTGGTTATAAACAATGGTTACAACGAATTCGCAGCCGTCAATAATAATACGAACATCATACACACCGAATGGGATACCTTGCGGAATATCGATAATGAATTTGTTGGTTGACCCAACACCAGTAGGTACAATTGGAACGTATTGTGTATTACCATTTGGAAATACTACCGTAGCAAAATTTGAACTTAATTCATCGCTATTAACTAACACTGTTATCTCATTTTGTCCGTCACAAGTCTCAAATGTTGGTGCATTAACAATCACATCGATTACTCTTACCGTAACAGAATTTTGGATAAAGTTACCTGTTTTACACACAGTGTTTTCCGTCAAATCTACAATGGTATAAGTAGTGGTTTTGGCGGGATTAACTTCAAAGATGTATGGATTGTCCATAATATTAGTAATCCACTTTTGTCCACCTTCCCATGTAATCAATACATTAAAAGGTGGTGTTCCAGTGAAATGAATCGGTAATTTTACCGGTTCTGCGGAAGGATTATTGGTACAAATTCGTGTATCTCCGTCTGTTACAAATACTGCTTTGGGAGTTATGGTCAAACCCACTTCAATCGGTCCTAAGATGCCATCTTCTTCTGGAATAGAACATCCTGATAATGGGTTAAGATGTGTGTAAACCGCCTTGAAAGTATAGCTACCATCCTGAACAGGTATGAAAATTATCTCTCCACCTGCTTGTCCTAGAATCTTTTGATAAGGAGCACCGTTCAAACTGTACCACCATTGGATAGTTGCACCATTTTCACCTTCTACTCCACCTTTAATCTTTGCTTTCAGCTCAATAGGTTCTCCCGTACAGCTTCCAAAATAGGGTTGTGGTGCTATAGAGAGTTCCCATTTAGGAGCATTTGCTATTGTAAAGCTTACTGTATTAGATGTAGCTGCGTTACAGGTTGGATTTTCAAATTCTGCTTTCAAGAAGAAAGATTTTTCTCCGGTATAATTAATAATTACAGAAAGCGGGTCAATTTGGTTTGTAAAAGGAAGCCAATCGGTAATATTCCATTTGTATTTTTCTCCCTTTTGAATAGTAGGATCTACTAAATCGAGTACCGCAATAAGTTCAATAGTTGCACCCGGGCAAACTTCATGCAAGTTGTAATCTTTTGGGTAAATTGATACCTCAGGTTGTTTAACCACATTAACAGTAGAGGTAGCATAATCGGTGAAACATCCTATGTTAGCTGCCGTTTTGGCCTGTACTTTAAATATGTATGTACCCGGGGTATTGAACACTTTTGACAGTTCGTTACCTTGGGTTGCATACGGATTGTTATAGAGATACCAATCGTAAGTGAATACATTCGGTAAAATTTGGGTAACGTCAAAGTCAAGTATTTGCGCATTGAGATCAACTATACCGCCCACACACATACCCGGAAGTTCAAGTCCCATAATAGTTTGTGCTACTTCAATGAAAGGTTGTGTAAGTACATTGAAAGTTTTGGTAAATGTAGCAGAGCAAGCTGCATTGGCAAATTCGCGTTGAATATCAACTGTAATCTCATTAATACCGTAATTAAAGTCTCCTGTAAATGTCATTTGTGCAGTATTACCGGGAACTACATTGCCATTTAATTTCCAAACGTACGTGTAAATGGTGCTTGCAGGTGTTGGATGTGCGGTAGCTACAACTGTACCGGCTATACAAATATTTGGATTATCTACGGTAATGGCAACTGTGGGTTGCGGTAAGATATGCATAGTGTGGTAAGCGGTGTAATGACAGTTATATCCTATTGCTTTTACTTTTAAGATAAAAGTATAAGGAGCAGCGGGGTCATTAACAGGCAAGTTATTCGGAATTTGCACATACGGAAGTTGGTTGGGTGGGCCAAGTATAATCACTTCCGGATTGCCTCCTTGTAGATAAGACCACGTCATTTCATATTGGGTTCCAACTTGTGTTTCAAATTCGCCAAACGGAATGGCATTCAATATTGCATGTGCTCCGCCTACTGCCTGTGTACAAACATTTTCCGGTCCATCAATTACCCAGTTCATTTCCGGGTGAACAACAACAGTAACCGGTGCCGAAATATCGGATACACAGGATACAGTTGAGCCAACTGTAGTAACCGTTGCATAATAGCTGTAAGTAGTCAACGAATGGGTGGCAACCGGTTGGTCGGTAATGGAATTAAACGGCGTTGGTCCTGAGAAAGGTTGTGCAAAGTCGTTTTTATACCAGGTAATCATTCCTGATGCGGTAGTGCTTATAGTAATCTGGTCGCCGCTGCAAACTAATGCAGGAGTTACCGTCAACACGGGAGCATCCGGCTTTTGGATTACGGTAATCGTAATCGGATTTGAAACTGACGTACATTCAGAACCAATTTGAGTGGCAACGAAATGATAAGTCATAGTTTGATCCGGAGTAACCTGTAAATTCGGAGAGATAGCACCATCAATAGGATAGGTTTGTGTTCCTAAAGTAGCGTACCATTGCAGGTTGAAATTATTATCGCCGGAAACATTCGCGGTTAAATTAACGCTTGCTCCGCGGCAAATTTCAGTAAAGTCTGCTGAAATACCCGTTGTTAACAATTGTTCAACAAGTACTGATTTGTTGTTTGATTTTACTTCGCAACCCGAATCGTCATCGGTCACAACTACCCAATATACATAAGGTACAGAATGTGGAATGTTAGTAATCTGTTGAGTTGCACCGGTTCCACCATCAATAGGATCGCCATTTAAGAACCATTGGTAATTGTAGTTACCCTCTGGAAATACAACAGCTTGTAATACGGCTTGTTCATCAGCATTACATACTAATCCGGGTCCTTCAAGTTCTACCGTAGGCGGAGCCTTAACAGTAATAGTTCCAAGTGTTACTAAATCAGATTCGCAACCCAATACATTGGAAGTTGCTTTTAGTTTTATTACAAACGTTCCCTGTTCATTGAACAAGTAGGTAAAAATATTCAGGGTAGCATTTTCTTGTGCTACGCCGTCAATATACCAAGTATAAGTAACATTATTAATAGGTGGAATATGTGAGAACTCAATCTGATCGCCCAGACAAATAGTCTTTGTAAGAGCGGTAATGCCTTGAATTACGGGTGATTTGTCCACAATTACAGTATAGGGAGGTTGTAATTGTACTTCACAGCCGGATAAGGTGTCGGTTGCAATTACCATATAGGTATAGGTTCCGGGTACAGGGTTAATGGCTTGTGTTTGTCCGTTTCCGCCAATAATCATAGTGCCGTTTTCATACCACTGATATTTAATATCTGGAGCGTTATAAGGCTCAACGAAAGCGGTTAAGTATTCGGGAACGCCTTCTTGCATACATACTTCGTTAACCCCAGAAATCTCAACTCCTATAAGTTCACGTACTTCAATATAAATGTCGTTAGTAACAAATTCACAAATATTGTCAGGGTAAGTGATTTGTACGTTCACATAGTGCATTCCAAGTGAAGTGAAAGAAAGATTGAGGAAATCCAGGCTTGGTGCATCTGTGGCGAATCCGTCAACCCACCAAGTATATACCGGAATTCCGAACTCTTCAATATTCTCGTCTGCTCCTAAAGTAAACAATACCGTATTATTCACACAAATAATTGTATCAGAAGCCAGAAGCGTAACTGCTTCAAGTTTTCCAATCACAGTAATACTAAATTCTGCAACATTGGAAGAACAAACAGCATTCAGCATTTCTGTTTTAACAGAGAAATAAGTAACATTGTCTATCATTTCGCTAAAGTTGAAAATTCTCTTATTATCGTAGGTAATGTCTATTATCTCGCCTTCTACATCATACCATAGATAGCGGTAAATTTCGTTTCCTCCGAAAGTAGCTTTGTTAACGGTTACCTCTACAGCACCATTTTCACAGATAGTGTAGTTGTTAACCCAGATAACAGTTTTGGGTATCACTTGAAGTTGATGTTGCGCTGTTTTGATTTCGCAATCGCAGTTAGAAACTTCTAAAATGTAAGTTTCCAAATCAATTTCTTCGCCTACAGTAAAAATAAGATTATTATTCACAACACTGTATTCAGGAACATTTACTAAATATATTCCATCTTTTTTCCATTGCACCGTATATTCCGCATCGGTAACTACATCAGCGATAAGCATAACCACTTCACCTACGCATGCTTGGTTGGGTCCTTTAATCTCAACGGTCATTGGGGGACAAACCACATCAAACCAGCAAGTTACTATTTCAGCGTCGCAGCCTGAGTAAGGTTGGGTTGCTTTCACATCAACTCTGTAGGTTCCTAACGTACCCAGTATTGATATATCGTCTAATTCGTAGGTATTTTCCGGTCCTTCCTGAACTAATACGGTTTGAACATACCAATAGTAGTAGGGTTCGCCGTATCCGCCCGATAAATTAGCGGTGAATACATGATTTCCTTCTAAATTTTTCACAATCGTGGTGGGGCAGGTAAGCAAAAGAACGGGGTCTTTCAATACCGTTACCATGTGGCATTCCGACAATGTATGACAATAGCTTGGATCTAACGGATTAGTAGCTGCTGCAAAATCGCCCTGCCATATTTCTAACTGATAGCAATAAGATTCCGGTCCGTTTTCGTTAGTATGTAATTCAGGATAAGAAGTAAAACTCACTACGTTTACACCTGCATGCAGCATGTGGATTTGGTCTGCACCTTCAAGATACAGTTCATTTTCCAACCATCTGTAGTAAACCGGATAATTGGCAAGATCTAAGTTAAAGTTAGAGATTTTATAGGCAATCTGCGCGCTGCCACCGTGGCACACTGTGTCTATACAAGAACCTACACATTCTACTTTTATACTTGGTTTAATCATTATAAAATTCGACCAAGTTTCAATCGGGCAGTTGTAGCCGTCGGTATTCACTATAAGATGAAATTGCACATAGCCTTGAAAATTATCATCAACTTCAATCTTGTATGTTCCTATGAGTTGGTCTAAAGGAATATCTTTGCAACCAAGGAGAGTAAATGCCAAATCATATTCACACATCTCCCATTTATATGTTTGAGTGGTATTTGGAATATCGGGGTTAAGAACTACCGAAGCGTCTAAGTTTACATAAGAATAATTACACAATTCGCCGGAGAGATCCTCAATGTTAACTTGTAACACCGGATTTTCAGTAGCTTCAACAATTTTTGTTAAAGTATCGGTACAACCTGTTTCATCTATAGTTACCACAACTCTGTACTCTATGTCATAGTCGCTACCCAAAATAGTTTGTTTTTGCTCTGTACCTAAAGCAATATCATCAGTAATATTGTGCCATTGGAATGAAACGGTCTTGTCTTCATAACCTTCGGGGAGTGTATAATAAGCTGTAAGCATTGCCATTTCCCCCACGCAGGGTATTATATCCAAAATTATTGAATCGAGTTTTGGGAGTGGGTGCACATAAATATCTAAAGTATCTGTGTTCCAGCAAATTTCGTCTTCATCTTGGAAATAGAAAACAATTTGATATGCGCCGGGTTCGGCATTATATAAATCCAACTCACCGGTTAAAGCATCAATAATTGCTCCTTTATCATCGGGGATAAATAACCGACTTCCGGATCGAGTATATCCGACGGAGGTTGATTCGAATTGTCCGGCTGCGATACGCCGCCGTCAATTGTCCAGATAATGCCTTTCTTCTTATACTTCGAGGGTTCATCGATATCGAGAAGGACAACCTCCCTGCATTCGAACAATTTCGGCGCATTCAAATTCCTTCCGGTAGCCGAGTATTTCGCCAGGCTTTTAAGAAGGTAAACAAGGCCGTTGCCGGTACTATTCTCG
>JAIRVY010000099.1 GCA_031253655.1 Bacteroidales bacterium | reverse complement strand
GGCACTAAGGATATTTTAAATCCTAATCCTGCAAAGAAAAATACAAGCCCCATAATTGTCATTGGGGTGTAAGTCAAAACTTCTGCCATATCAGAAAAGTACATGGTTCCGGCAGCGCCGTACAAAAACGAGATCCCAAACAACATAATTCCTGAAGACAAAGCAGAAATAAGGATGAACTTTGCTCCGGCTTCGGCAGATTTATCTTGATATTTATTGTATGCTACAAGACAAGCAAGTGGTAATGAGGCGGCTTCTATTCCAATGTAAAGCAGCATAAAATTTGCCGCCGACACCATCATGTACATTCCGAACAAAGTTGCTAACATCATAATGTAAAACTCTCCTTCTCTGATTTTTATATCTATGGAACGTAGCCACTGTCCCGATTGCATTAACACAAGCAATGTGCCTATGTTGAGTATGTTTTTCATTAACACAGTCATATCTGAGCAAACGTACATTCCACCGAATGCCGTTCCTGTTTTAAGCGACAAAAATTCAAGTGGAATAAATCCGGCAAACGTGTGTATTCCGAACAGAAAACAGGCAGTAAACCGGAAATATTGCTTCGATTTTTCGTTTCCGAAAGCATCATACAAGAAGAGAAATAAGAAGATTGCTACTAATCCTGCTTCCTGGTGCATCATTAAAAAATTGGTAAAATTCATATTATTGTTTTTTTAATTTTTATTCATCAATACTTAATATTCTTTTCGCATTCAGCGGGCTAACTACTTTTTTTCCTGTTTCCGCTTCGAGTTTCAAACGTGCATCACGGGCAATATTGCCGCCACGCTGTGCAATATTTCCATGTTCTTCCATCGTTTCGGGATCAGAAACTTCGGATATTTCTTTGGTAGAAAGTTCTGCAAGCATATTGATTACTAATTCCTTATTAGTCATGTTGTCGCGAAGATTTTCTTTTTTCAGCCCTTTGAATTGCTTGTATTCTTTTGCAGTTTTTTCCGACCATGTTTTATAAATAATATCGGTAAGCGTGGCAAACTGCACACCTTCCTGCAAACCATGTTTTTTCCACTCATCTGTCAAATCTTTCCGTATTTCAATACTTTTCAAACGTTGGTTAATCCAATTGTCTGAATATCCCAGACGCTTATAGTCGGTCATTGCTTGTTCAATAGACAATTCAGGATTTTGCAATTGGTCAATACGCTCTTTTCCCGCATGTGCCAACCATTGTTTAAATGGCTCTGCTTTAGGTGAAGGAATGGATTGTATAATACGAAATAATTCTTTTGTATTTGCTGCCAATGTTTTGCGATTCTTTCCCGTTTCGGTTTTCATTTCTATCTGGGGACAAATTGTCCCTATGTACTCTCCAAGAAGTTCATCACGTTTGCGAAGTTTTTTTAAATAGTCCGTAGGATTAACACTATCAGTTAGTACGCCAACCACATCCACTACAGAAAAATACCATTCTTCTTCGTCTTCGTTCCAAACGGTACGAATTTTCTTTGTTTCAAATAATTTTATTGCTGCCTGTTCGCTCATATCATCAAAGTAACATTTTTTTTACATATTTATAATATTCGCAAAAAACGCCGGGAAAATACCCAGAGCAATTATTCCGAGAATAAGCCCAACCACAGAGATTTTTTCATACCACGTCGCGTCGTCAAGTTTAAGGTGCAGTTCATTTTTTACAGGTCCTTGCAAAATGAATGCAATGGTTCGTAAAATATATACCGCTGTAATTACGATGGAACACGCGGCTACAATGGTTAATAAGGTGTAAAATACGCCTTGTTTAGCAAAAGCGCCAACAAAAATAGTCATTTCGGCAACAAAGCCGCTTAGTCCGGGCAATCCAAGTGAAGCCAAACCGGCAATCACATAACAGACCGAAGCGAAAGGGATTACTTTCATCAATCCGCTCATTTCGCGGATGTCGCGGGTATGGGTTCGCCCATATAAAAGCCCAATCAATGCAAAGAAGAGGGCAGTCATTAAACCGTGCGAAAGCATTTGCAATACAGCGCCTGTTTGAGCAGTTTGGTTTAACATCAACACGGCAAAAAGCACCAATCCGCAGTGACTCACCGAAGAGTAGGCGTTGATATACTTAAGGTCGGTTTGCACTACGGCTCCAAAAGCGCCGTAAACCACGCTGATACCTGTTAATATTAAAAAAATCCACGCTAATTCTGTGGCGGCTTCCGGCATCAAATAGATGGCTACGCGAAAACAGCCGTACCCTCCCAGTTTCATCAAAACTCCTGCGTGGAGCATGGAAACCGCGGTAGGCGCAGAGGCATGACCATCGGGCGACCAAGTGTGGAACGGGAACAATGCTCCCAACACGCCAAAGCCAAGGAATGTTACCGGAAATATCCAATATTGGTGCATAATGGGAATAACCGTTTCCTTAATTACCAGGAGATTCATAGAGGTATGCCCTGAGGTAAAATAAATCCCCAAAATACCGGTAAGCAGAAATGCCGATCCCGCCATAAGCATCAAAGTGAGTTTCATAGCAGAATATTCTTTTCGACCGGTTCCCCAAATTCCAATCAAAAAATACATGGGAATTAGGGCAATTTCGTAAAACATAAATATCACAAAAAGGTCGGTGGAAATAAAGAAGCCGAAAACCCCGATGCTTAACAAGGTGTACCACATAAAAAAGTCGCGTTTCATATCCCACGAAGAGAATATTCCCGTGAACGCCACAATAGCAGACAGTAATACCATAAGCACCGAAACGCCGTCAACGCCCACAGAATAGTGGATATTTAATTTGGCATACCAAACGATGTCTGTTACAAATAACATAGCGTCATTGTTAATGGCTCGCTCTTGCAAAAAAGAGATTAACAAGTAAATGGCAGCAACCAACTGAATGGAGAATCCAATGATTGCCAATGTGCGCGCTTGAATTGCATTACGGGTTAAGAAAAGCAGAAGCAATAAGATTGCAGGTACAATGATAAATGTTGATAATATACTCATGTTCAATATGTTTTATGAATTTAAAAATTACGTTTTTATTGTTTTACTGTTAAGTAATATTTGCATTTGCGTTATGGCCGTATTGTTAAGTTGCTTCAATCGTTCTGCTTGTGTATATTTTTGCTGAATTAAAAGTGCATTTATGCTTTCCATATTCGATAAAACTACTAATTGTTCCAATGTGGCATAGTCGCGCATATTTCCTTTTAAATTAGGATTTGAGTCTCGCCACTCTTTCGCTGTTATTCCAAACAACGCCACATTCAATAAATCAGCTTCACTTGAGTAAACATAACTAATTTGCGCTTTAGTCAGCATTTTTGGAATAAGATTTTGGTTTATTGCAGATGTATGAATTTGATAATTGACTTTTGAAAGTGTGCGTTGCAAGTTCCAGTTGAGTGAAAGCCGCTGATTCTCGTCTTCTTTCAATCGTTGAAACTCTTTGATTAAATAAAACTTAAATTCAGCAGAAAGCCATGATCCAAATTCAAAAGCGATATCCTTGTGGGCAAAAATTCCACCGCCATAACGTCCTGCTTTTGAAAATATTCCGATTGCATTAGTGCGTTCTATCCAACGCTTTGGAGTAAGTACCAAACGTCCGCCTTCGGTTTTTAATGTATGGAATTCCATACGGTTAAAATTCGGATTATAGATTTGTTCCCAAATTCCCAAAAAATCAAGTGTAAAGTGTGTACTCATCCAATTAGAGACCACAACTCTTGCCTCTAACTCATCTTTGTAACCCGCCATATCGGTAAGTGAAATATAATCATTTTTACTACCTGAAATGATTGATATTTCCGTACCTTGCACTATAATTTTTTCTTTCTTTACCATAAATTAATATTTTGTAATAATAAAATTTTTTATATAAGTTAAATAAATAACGATAATACCGTGATTAGCAATACGCCCAGCACAAATACAATGGCGTAGAACTGCACTTTACCCGACTGCATACCTTTTATGGCAACAGAGGCGTTTTCGGTTTGTTTTCCCGTTTGGTTAATCATTCCATCCACAATATGTTTGTCAAACCACGCCACAGGATAGGATATATATTTAAAAATCACATTTTTTGTAACAAACATCCATATTTCATCCATATAAAATTTATTCAGCGTTGCTTTGTAAAAACCTCCAATTCTTTGGGCAATTTCAGCGGGTCGGTTGCTTTCTCTTCTGTATAGTAAAGTGGCAAGGCAAATACCGGTAAAGGCAACTACAATACTGAGCGTAGCGATTGTCCAGTCTATATGCGCAGCAAACGACTGATTATCACTGCTAATAAATTTCGAGAAAGGAATAAAACCGGAAAAGCAGGTAAACAGAGCAAGAATTATTAAGGGCAGAGTCATCACCCATGAGGCTTCGTGTGGTTTGTGTTCATATTCTCTCTTTTTCCCCCAAAAAACTATGTAATAGAGCCGGAACATGTAAAAAGCAGTCAATCCGGCTACAATCCAAAGGGTAATAAATATGAGTTTATCGTGATGGAAAGCGGCTGCAAGGATTTCATCTTTACTAAAGAATCCTGAAAATGGCGGTATCCCTGCAATGGCAAGGCACGCAATCAAGAAAGTGATATGGGTAATGGGGAGATATTTTCGCAGCCCTCCCATTTGTGTAATATCGTTATTGTGAACCGCGTGGATAATGGCGCCGGCACCAAGAAACAACAATGCTTTAAAGAAAGCATGCGTAAACAGGTGGAACATAGAAGCCATATAGCCTAACCCATCGTGTCCGCCAAAACCTGAAACTCCGAGTGCTGTAAGCATATATGCAATTTGAGAAATGGTTGAAAACGCCAAGACTCGTTTTATATCTTTCTGTGTAATCGCAATCACTGCGGCAAAAAGCGCGGTAAATGCTCCAATATACCCAATCATTGCTAACACATCGGGGGTGGCAAAAACATAGATAGGAAACATTCTTGCTACCAAAAATACACCGGCAACCACCATCGTTGCAGCATGGATTAAAGCAGAAACAGGAGTTGGACCTTCCATCGCATCGGGCAACCAGATGTGAAGCGGGAACATCGCAGATTTTCCTGCTCCGCCGATAAATACTAACGCCATTGCCCAGGAAGCCACAGACAATCCCATAAACGAAACGCCTGCCGTTGAACCCACCACCAAAGCAGCACTTCCTTCTGTAAGAATGCCAAAATCAAATGTGCCTGTGTAGTAGGAAAGTATTAAAATCCCAATCAAGAATCCGAGGTCGGCAAATCGCGTAACGATAAACGCTTTCTTGGCGGCGGCAACTGCTGTTGGTTTTGTATAGTAAAATCCTATAAGCAAGTAAGAAGAAACACCCACGAGTTCCCAAAAAATGTACATTTGAAAGATATTGGTTGCCACAACTAATCCCAACATCGAGAAACTAAAGAGCGCCAAAAAGGCAAAATACCTTTGAAAGCCTTCTTCCTCTTTCATATAGGCAATGCTGTACAGATGCACCATAAGCGAAACCGTAGTAATTACCACGAGCATCATTATAGAAATTGGGTCAAGCAATATTCCCATATCTATATGCAGTTTGTCGGTAAAGCGCAGCCATTCCATTGAAAGCGGAACGATTTTTTGGAAAATACCGTTAATTTTTTCTGTTTCAAAGAAATAGATATACGCGGCAAGGTAAGACAGTACCGCGCTTACGGTCATTCCCAATGTTCCGATAATTCCCGCCATACGCGGCTTCATTTTGTTGCCTGATAGCCCAATCAGTAGAAACAAGGCAATCGGTATGATTAAAATGTACAATGTGAAATTCATAATATATTATTTGTTTTGTTTATTTTATTAAATTGCTTTAAATATATAGCGGTCATCATATTCTATTCCAAAATCGGTTAATATTTTTTTGTATTCTTCTATAAGTGTTGTCTTCTTATGATGTTTCTCTTGGCTTTCAATATATTTTGCAACAT
>JAIRVY010000088.1 GCA_031253655.1 Bacteroidales bacterium | reverse complement strand
AGAGAATGACTGCTATGACCATGGGTTTTTTTGTGGCAAAAATATGGCATTGCCACACTGTCATTACTTTTTGTTTAAAAAAACGCTTTTTTTTATAAACTATTCGGAATGACAACGCGACGGCTGGTCATGAGCCTGTCGAAATGCCGCCGCCGCATTTTCCGCCCCTCCCATATAGCAAAATTGTGCTGTCATTCCGAGCACAGCGAGGAATCCCATTCATAACGCCTCAAACTAATTTTTAACCGTTATTTATCTATAACATCCGCGTTATTAGTTTTTTTTGTTAATTTGCAGAATAAAATTATTAAACCCCAATGAATATGAAAAAAATTATCTTTTCGCTTTTAGTCGTTTGCTTTTCAGCAACTTTATTTGGACAAACTTTATTAATACAGAATTTTGACGGTGCGTCGCTACCCGCAGGATGGACAGTATTAAACAATCCGAGTAACTGGAAAATTTCAAATTCTGCCAACGCAGGCGGTTCGCCACGAGAACTTCAACTTAACTATAATCCAACTTTCAACGCTAAATCCCGTGTAATGTCTCCGATTATTGATTTAACAGGCATCACAGATTTGGTAATAGAATTTCTTCAGTATTTAGACAATTATTCAGGAAGTCACATCATTGGCATAGAAACTACTAGTGACGGAGGAACTACCTGGAATCTAGCTTTTCAAAAGACTTTTTCAAGCACACAGGGAAGTAAAATTACCGAAATCATTTCCACTCCTGATGTGGGTTCCTCTACTTTTCAGTTTTGTCTTTTCTATCAAGGATACAGTTACAATATTAATGATTGGTATTTCGATAATTTTAAACTTTTTGCCAGATACAATACAGATGCTGAAGTAACTTCCATGAATTCCTTAGCGAATATTAATAATGCATATCATTTTGTTACCGGGAGTAATACTGTTAATGTTACCGTAACTAATCTTGGAAAACAAACTATAAATACGATAGAGTTAAGTTACCAACTAAACGATGAACAAATTGTAAGTGAAACATTTAATTCATTTAACCTCACCTCATTGGGTAGTAAAACCGTTTCATTTACTCAACCGCTTCAGATGAACCCCGGTACTTCTACTTTGAAGATTAATGTTGTTACAGTAAACGGCGTAGCAGATGATAATCCGGAAAACGACCTCTTCACAGCAGCCATAAACGTGGCAACACAAGAGGGAACCAGAAGGGTTTGTATTGAACATTTTACAAGTTCTACTTGCCCGCCTTGTGTAGGAGTAAATCAGCAAATGAAAAGCCTTACGGATAATCCTGCCAATGCCGGCAAATTCGGTATCACAAAGTATCAAATGAGTTGGCCTGCACCGGGAGACCCATATTACACTGCCGAAGGTGGTACAAGAAGAACCTATTACGGCGTGAACGCAGTACCTATGGTCTTCTTCAATGCTAAAGCAAATAGCGTGAACCAAACTGTATTTAACAACGCACTGACAGTGCCTGCTTTTATAGATATTGACGGTAATTATGAAATTAATGGAAAAAACATTATTATTAATGCCAATATCAAATCTTACCTTGATATCCCCTCCGTAAGAGCCTATGTAATTGTTAATGAAAAAAAGACAACCGGAAACGTGGGGAATAACGGAGAAAAAGAGTTCTTTCATGTGATGATGAAAATGCTCCCCAATGCAAACGGTCAAACTATAAGCTTGACTGCCGGTGAAACAAAATCTCTCAATTTTGACTTTGATATGTCCTCTACTAATGTTGAAGAGATGGATGATTTGGAAGTTCATGTTTTCCTGCAAGATTACAATTCCAAATATATTTTTAATAGTAACTTTCTAATAAGTTGTGTCCCCCCTTCAGAGCCTGTAAGTTTCGCTGCAGAAGTAGATGAAAAATCTGTTATATTATCTTGGGAAGATACAAATATTGAAACTGTGAATTTTACTTTATTGTTTAATGGCGTAAAACTAATTGATAATTTATCAGAAAAAACTTATACCCATGAAAATGTTCCCGCAGGTGCCCATTCTTATGAAGTTTTTGCTGCAAATGAAAATTGTGCATCGGACATTGCAAAAATTGATGTTGAACTCTGTCAAAAACCCATAAATTTCTCAGGACAAGTAGATGACAGTACGGTAATACTAAACTGGGAAAATGATTACGGAAAAATTTCCCTGTTTTTTAATGGAACTATCCTTGATACGGATAACACGGCAAATACTTTTACCCATGAAAATGTACCTGAGGGCGTGCATACTTATGGAATAAAGTCAAACGGAATCAATTGTATATCCGAAATGGTTGAAACCACTGTTGAGGTTGTTATAATAGGTATTCGAGACTATGATAAAACAATAAAAATCTATCCAAATCCGGCTTATGAGTATCTCATAATTGAAAGTGAAGAAATTACATCTGTTATTATCTATAATAATATAGGACAAATTGTTAAAAATATTACATCAACGAGCGATATGAACAGAATAAACACAACTGATTTGGGTGGAGGTTTATACCATCTGCTTATAAATACTAAATCAGGCAAGCTTCAATCAGGGTCATTTATTATATTAAAATAGTTTGTAATTATGAAAAAAATATTAGTACTATTTTTTGCAAGCCTTGCTTTTTTTGGCTATTCGCAAAGTTTTCAAATTTCAGATAAAGATGGAAACCCATATTCAAACGATCACATTATTTCTGCCGTAATTACAGAAGATGACCTTGACTTTGGTGAATACAAAATCTTTCTCAATGTGCGCAACCTCACTTCAGAAACCCTTAGGATGAATATTTTACCTAAAGCTTTAGCACTTAATGAAAACCTGAAAGCCTATGTGTGTTGTTTTGGAAGTTGCTACGATGATCTTTCGGAAATTAGTGGGCAAATTGAAGCCAATGAGATTGATGAATTTTCTCTTCATTTAGTGCCTGATACCTGCCTATGCTATTTCGGACTTGCCCAACTTACGCTTGAGTTTTGGTCAGATGCCGAACAGGCGGATAAAGTCAAAATATATGTAAATATAGAGATGAAACCTCTTGGCCTTAAAGATACCAACCTTGCAGATTATCAGATTACTGTTTTCCCAAATCCTGTCTCTTCCCAATCCACTCTTCACGTTTCCTATTCTCTGCCGGAACATAACAATAATCATCAATTGGTTTTCAGAAATATTTTGGGCAAACTTATTTTCAGCACACCTTTGCATTCTTTTGAAAATAATATTCAAATAGACGTTACTGCATTTTCATCTGGTGTTTATTTTTATTCTATAGAAAATAGCAAACAAATTCTGGCTACCCGTAAATTGATAGTAAAATAGTATTTTTTGAGTACAAATCACGTTATTACTGTTAGTTTATTGATTCTGTTGTTTTTAGTAACGCTCGCATTTGTATTGTACAAAAAAAAGGCACTGCTGATGTTGCGTGCATTGTTTTCCACACGCTACCTGCAACAACTGTTTCGCGAAGGTAAATTTTCAAATGAAAGAATATATTTGTACCCCGTCCTTCTCTTTGCACTGTCGTTTCCTTCACTTTTGCTGGTTTTTTTTCTTTTTTACGCACCTCCTTCCTTTATGGCTTTTTCGCCGCTCTTAATCTACTTCTTGGCTTTTGGCGGAATTGTTGCCATAATGTTGTTATCTCATCTGTGTTTACGGTTCTTTACAACAATTTTTAATTATCAAGAACAAAGGTATTTACACTCTACCATTAAGGCTATTTATCGCTTCTATAATGCGCTGTTTCTGATTATTCTTGTTACTGTTATTTGGTATGCACGTCTTCCTCAACTAATTTTTTTCGCATATTTTCCTCTGTTATTGATGATTTTTCTTGCCTACTTGATTCTTTTCTTGAGGAACATAAATGTTGCAAGCAGGATTCATTTTTTTATATATTTTTGCACCCTTGAAATTTTACCCTACCTTTTACTCGTTAAATTACTCGTTATAAACATTTAGAATCGTATAAATCAAATAGTTAATTAACCAATGAAGATTAAAAATATTCTTATCTCTCAGGTTACTCCTGCGGATTTTGAAAAATCTCCCTACTTTGATTTGAAAAAGAAATACTGTGTTTCAATGGATTTCTTTAAGTTTTTTAAAATTAACAGCATCTCCGGTATAGATTTCAGAAAAACGAAGATCAATATTTTAGACCACACTGCAATCGTTTTCTCAAGCACTACTACTATTGACCAATTTTTTTATCTGTGTAAGGAGTTGCGAATTGAAATGCCCTACGAGATGAAATACTATTGCATGACTGATATGGCGGCTCATTATCTTCAAAAATATATTCACTATCGTAAACGCAAAATCTTCTTTGGTAAAAACAACAACCCCGCTCATGTTTTTGACCTGTTACTGAAGAATAAAAATCACAACTATCTTATTCCGTGCGGTGCCGACTCTATGGGTACACAATTTGCTGTTTTTTTTGATAAACACAACATTAAATATTCGCAAGCAGTTTGCTTTACTACCGAACCCGCCGATATTAAAAGTAATGTAGAATTGGAAAAATATGATATGGTCATCTTCTTTAGTCCGGTTGGTGTAACTGCGTTTCAATCTAATTATCCCGGTTTTGTACAAGGTGAAATGGCTTTTGGTGCCATGGGAACAGCTGCCTGTGAAGCAGTAAAAGAAGCCGGCTGGACATTACATGTGGAAGCACCCACCAAAGAACACTCCACCATCACTTCTGCCCTTGAAGTTTTCCTGAAGGAATATGCTACCCGCCGAAGATAATAATTCTACAAACCGTTTTACCAAACACGACAGACTTAAATCTCCCTTGGCAATAGAAGCGCTGTACCGTGAAAACCAGCTCATTGTGTCGTATCCACTGAAATGCTACTATTCCTTTTCAGAAAGAAAAGAACCGGAAAGCCTTATTCGCGTTGCTTTTACCGTTCCTAAAAAAACTTTCAAGAAAGCAGTAGAAAGAAATAAGTTAAAACGCAGAATGAGAGAAATATACAGGTTGAATTACAGAAAAATTCTTGAAAATCCTATTTTTCAAAACGACAAACAGTTGAAACTATTTTTCATTTATATTGGAAAAGAAATGCTTGAATTTAATACCATCGAGAGAAGCCTGATAGCGATATTTCAAGAAATAGATAAAAAAATATATTTTTGCGCTCCTTAACAAAACGGGATGTAGCGCAGCCCGGTAGCGCGCTTCGTTCGGGACGAAGAGGCCGCAAGTTCGAATCTTGTCATCCCGACTTATGTCCGAAACGTACTTATAACCAATAATTTGCAACAGCAAGTTGTTGGTTGTTGTGTTTAAACTGCAACAGTAACGCAACAGAATAATTTTTTTTAGAAATCTCACAATTCTAAAAAAAAATGCCACTACAATCACCCCGCTTAGCAGTATCAACTGCTTATTCTGCCGCAAATTACTTGCCGGCAACATTAAAAACCAATAAATCCGGATGGATTATTGAGTATTATGTGGAAAATCCACTAACGCAAATTTTATCTCGTAAAATGATAAGATTGAAAAGATTACTTATGCGTTATCCATCAAAGATGGAAGCCCGAAGGCACATCAATAATATTATTGTTGCGCTGAACATGAAACTGTCTACCGGTTGGAATCCGTATTTTGTTGGTGAATACGCCCGACTTTACACTCCTTTGCCCCTTTTCTTTCAACAATACCGGCAAACAATAATAATATTCTACACTTTGCCTTGATTATTACACCAACACCAACAAGAGATAACACAATGGTTTCTATTGGGGGCGCTGCCTCAATATCCTTGAGTGGAGATTCTTGGAAACATAATGCTACAGCAGGTATGTCGTTCTATTCCATGCCACTTACAAATACAACAGCATCTTATGTTTTTACTAATCAGGATGGAATTATTATTTTGGGGTATGGAGTTGGT
>JAIRVY010000087.1 GCA_031253655.1 Bacteroidales bacterium | reverse complement strand
TTGCAATAATATATTGATATAATCTTTCTTGCCAATCTGATTTAATTAATGATAATCTGTTTTGAACAGAAAAAACGGTGTGAATATAGATTTGTGTGTATGTGTTAGCCATATTATTTTTTTTCTTTATTGATTTCTTCGCATACCTAACGGCATGCGTGTATTTTTTTGTTTGCATTTTCTACAGAGCTTAAATCCCTAACGGGATTTGAATTCGTTATTTTCTTCATTTATTAGTTTTTACAGAGCTTAAATCCCTAACGGGATTTGAATTCGTTATTTTCTTCATTTATTAGTTTTTACAGGCATAAATCTCTAACGGGATTTCTTTTTCGGGTTAATTTTATCATTAATTTTAGTTCATACAATTTCTTTAGGTTTATATATATTTTAATATCTCTAATAGGATTTCTACGTGTTGTTTTCATCAATAATTTTCACGCCGTGAAATTTACAATCACTACATCCCGTTAGGGATGCAAGCCCTGTAGAAAAGACGTTCCACATCCGCAATTTGCATGCCGTAGGTATGCTACATTAATCAATCGTTTTAAATATATAATATCAGTTTCATTAAACATTTGTTTTTCTTATTAAATTTTCAATTTCTTGCACTACGTAGTATTCTTTTTTATGAATTCTCTTACTGGTGATGTCAATTTTGTTTCATGCAACACTTTTTCTGTTAATTCGATAAATGTCATAATTATTTTCTTCTATTTCTTTTAATTTCACTAATTCCTTTATTCTTATGCTTCTTCAAAATCAATATATTCAACATCACTCTCCGGTAATTCTAAAAACTTTTCGGGGAGTTTTTTTCGAACTTTAACTCCTAATTTATTAAGGTCATCGGCGCGCTTTAATAGGTTTCCTTTACCCTCGCTTAACTGGCTAATTGCTTTATCATATTCTTTTTTACTACTCTCAATTTTTTCGCCCACTTTTTTTAATGATTCTGCAAAATTTGCTAATTTTTCATAGATTCCTTGCGCTCCCTTAATAATTTTCGCCACATTTTTATCTTGTTCCTGCCGTATCCAAAGGTCATCAACCATCTTTATGCAAGTTAGAACCGTTGTTGTGCTTGTAACGATTACTTTTTGTTTATAGGCATAACTAAGCAAATCGCTGTCGGTATTTACGGCGAGTAAATATGCCGGCTCAATAGGAATAAACATAAACACAAAATCAAGATTTCCTTTGAGCGTTTCATATTTTTTTGCTGCAAGGTCGTCAATATGTTTGCGAATTGCCGCAGTGTGCAAGCGAGCAAATTCGCCCTGTTCTTTTGCATTTTCGGTAGCATAATATTGCGAATAGGCATTGAGCGACACTTTTGAGTCAATAACAAAAGAAGTATCATTTGGCAAATAAATTACACAGTCGGGAATAAATCTGTCGTTGTTTTCATCTGTTACATTTTCTTGGAGTTTGTAATTCAATCCTTCTGTTAATCCTGCATTTTCTAAAATTTGTTTCAAAATTGTTTCTCCCCAATTGCCTTGAATTTTTTTTTGTCCTTTGAGAGCATCGGTAAGATTGTTTGCCTCCTGCGAGATTTTATTAGCATTATCCTGTAATGTTTTAACCTTTTCGCCAAAAACATCAAACTGCTCTTTGTTTTTTTCTTGCGATTCTTCTACTTTTTTCTTAAAATTATCAATATCAGTTTTTAATGGGTTAAGAATTTCGCCCAATTTTTGTTTATTGGTTTCGGATAGTTCGGTAGATTGTTTCTTCAAAATTTCATGAGAAATATTTTGAAATTCCGTTTTCAGTTTTTCCACCGTTTCTTTTTGTTCTTTGCGTTGTACATCAAGCAATTCTTTCAGGTTTTTTAAATTTTCTTCTGATGTAGCGTTTTTAACTTTTTCATTTGCAATTTGTTGTTGTAATTCTTTTCTTTCTTCTTCATTTTTATTTCTGATAAAAGCAACATCATTTTCTTTCTGCGCGTAAAAATTTTTAATATCTGCTTCTTTTTGAGCAACAATTTGTTTCAATTATTCCTCTTTAAGCACAATAATTTTTTCTTTTTCCAAAATTACTCTCTCTTTTTCTTTGATTAAAAAATCTTTTTCTAACGAAGAATTGTCAGTGGCAACATTTGTTCTTTTTTTCAATACGAAAAAACCGATAATTATAATGATTATCAATGTAGTGAGTAAAATTATAATGAGTATTTGCATTTTATTTGAACTATTTATCTTCGTTATAAAAATATTTAACCCATTCTTTAAATGTGTCTTGCGCCGAAAGGCAGGTGTCTATTAAATAGCCTTTTATGTTTAAAAATTCTTTCAACCCACGATAGTAAAATTGTTTATGATTGTCGTCAATAATGAATGGGATGATATTATTTCTCAAACATTCTCGAAACATAATCAAGCGTCCCACTCTGCCGTTGCCATCTTGAAACGGATGTATTTTTTCAAAACGATAATGATATTCTACAATGTTTTCAAACACAACTTCTGTTAAGGAATTATACCAGTTGTTGAGTTTGCTCATTTCGTCTTCTACATTTTGGGGTAAAGTGGTTTCTGCTCCTCCTACTTCATTGGGTAATTTTTTCCATTCGCCAAGATTAAACCACGATTTTGAGGCATCGGAAGTACCTGTTTTTAAAATGCGGTGAAAGGATTTGCTTATTTCATTTGAAAGTGTTTCATCAACTGTATCAAGCAGATAATCGAAAGCAACAAAGTGATTTGAAGTTTCAATAATGTCATCTACCGGTACTGCCTCCTGGTCTTTAAAACCTATGGTGCGGGTTTCAAAAATGTAACGTGTTTGTTCTTCTGTCAATTTACTGCCCTCAATACGGTTTGAGTTATAGGCAAGATTTACCTGCGCTTTATGATATAAGCCGCCCTTTCGTTTTCCTTGTTTTTCTTCCTTAAAATAGTTCAATAATCTATTCATTCTTGCCGTATTATTTACAGATGTCTTCGTTGCAATTTGTAATCTTTAACCTTTCAATTTATCAATTTGTCGTACATCGATATTTTGAATATTTCTGTAGATATTTATAATGATGGCAATGGCGATAGCCGTTTCGGCGGCCGAAATGGCAATACCGAACAAACTGAAAAACATTCCTTCCAATTGCCCCGGATACAAATAGCGGTTAAATACGCTGAAATTGATTTCTACCGCGTTAAGTACAAGTTCTATGGAAATAAGAATTGCCAGTAAATTTTTACGGGCAATGAAACCGTATATTCCCACAAAAAACATAATTGTGCTGATGATGAGGTAATATTCTATTTTTATCATAAT
>JAIRVY010000129.1 GCA_031253655.1 Bacteroidales bacterium | reverse complement strand
GATTTATAAGGGTGTGCGAAGTAAAAGTCTATTTTTAACAATCTACTGATTCGTCTGTGAAGCGCAAATTCTTTTCCATTATCAGCGGTAATTGTGTGTAAATGATTTTTATAAGGACTTAATACACCGGCAGTTTTCATAGCAACCTCTTCGGTATTTTTACTTGACAATTTTACCAACCATTCCATAAGGCTTACCCTATCTGTTATTGTGAGTATTGCCCCTTTGTGATTTTTCCCTATTATCGTGTCAATTGTCAATGGCAAATGTTGCAGTATCGTTTCTTCACTTCTTTGTTGTCGAAAACTGAGACTGAAAATTGGTCTAATAGTTTACATAACCCTTGGGGGTTTTTGTGCAGAGCCAATTGAACAGCCTGAGTAAATATAGAGCTGATATACGTTATTTCTTTGTGTGCCGCTAATTGAATAATGGAAAAAAGCAATGATTCTGAAATAGTTGTATCTGAAAGATGTAGAGCGAGTAAGGCTAATGCCCGTTCGTAACTCTGTAATTTTATTAACGAATCTACCTGTGTGTCAGCAATAATGATATTATCAAGATTCTTTTTGATTAAAGTTCTGCAAACCACTTTTTTATCAGTGAGTAGCAATAAATTAATGTCTATAGGCTTGTTTAATTCTATTTGCGGTGGAATTGACCCTATTTTTGCATGAAAAACATTTGATTTTGCGGATGAGTCGTTTGAAGAGATAATCTTCTCAATGGAAATCGGTTTGGAAACAATTCCTCTGAAAGGTTTGTTGTAGTCAACCTGCGGCACCCGGCAGTTATATTGTTCTTTTTGAATAAAATCCAATACGATAAATGTACCTGCTTTACGGAACAGTTTCTTAAACTGGTTGGCATCTTCGGCATGCAAATACACATCTCCATCTTCATCCCAATAGAGAAAATCGTAAATCTGCTCCAAACTGTTATCTTCTACACATTTTTTACAAACTGTTTCGTTGTAAAACTTAAGTCCGGCAAGTCCTTTTGTAATGGGTAAATCTTTCTGTTTCGAACCCACCGAATTAAACACCTGAATAGTGAAGTCGTTCCCCATAACCAATGAGATATATACCGATCGAATATTTCGGTCAATTGCACCGGAAAAGCCATAAATCGTGTATTTAGGAGACAAGACCGAAGAAACTCCGGAGGATGTTTTTAATAAAGAGGTTAATAACTCAAAACTCAAATCGTAATAGGAATAGTCTTTATCTCCTTGATGGGCTTTTGCTTTGGCAACAAACTCCCTGCCTTGTTCGGTAAATCCGTACTTTTTCAGTCTTTGAGAACTATTTTGGTAGGGCGCTTCATTATTAAACGTAAGGTTATCTTTAAATGCTTGATAATCTGCCTGCATTAGTGCTGCCGAATCCAACATTTGAAGATTGATGAGTGGGGTACAGTAATAAATCTGTTTTCGCAGGTCGTTCAACATCTCCATAAAACAATTCTTTAAAACGGTCTGGTCAAACTTAAGCGGGTTAAAGTTTTTTTGAAATGGTTGATATTTTTCTCTGTTTTTTGAAATCAATTCAGTATAGGACGTATGGGTTTGAGAATATGTTTGTGTTTTGAATACCAACAAAATAAGCAGAAAAACGAAAAAAAATTTGCTTCTTAACATACGATAGCATTAACTAATATGATTATACAACTCCAACAAACTTGACTGCTTCTTTCATTTCGCTGAAATAATGAAACCGCATTCCTTCAATAAAATGT
Source organism: Bacteroidales bacterium (assembly GCA_031253655.1). Lineage (GTDB taxonomy): Bacteria > Bacteroidota > Bacteroidia > Bacteroidales > WCHB1-69 > WRNX01. Next base: position 5,623 of record JAIRVY010000129.1, on the reverse strand, counting down.
TCTTTAATATCTTCCACATCTTTTTTATTTTCGGAAGATAAAACGATGTCGTAAATATTTGAGCGTTTGGCAGCGAGTATTTTTTCTTTGATTCCCCCTACGGGCAAGAGTTTACCTCTCAGAGTTATTTCTGCCGTCATAGCAATTTTTGGGCGCACTGTCTTTTTCGTAAAAGCCGAAATCATAGAGGTTAAGATGGTAATGCCGGCAGAGGGACCATCTTTGGGCGTTGCTCCTTCGGGAACGTGCAGATGGATATGGGTGTTTTCAAAAACATTTTCCTTAATGCCGAAATCTTTGGCGAAAGTTTTCAGATACTCGAAGGCAATTGTAGCTGATTCTTTCATCACATCGCCCAGGCTTCCGGTCATCGTCAATCCTCCGTTTTTTCCTGCATTGATAACCGATTCCACGAAAAGAATTTCGCCGCCCACTTGCGTCCAGGCTAAACCGGTAGCCACGCCGGGCACGGTATTGTCTAACGAGCGTTCTTTTTGGAAAATGGGAGCGCCGAAAGCCTTCGACAAGTCGTCAATTCCAATTTGTTCCTCTAATACTCCATTTTTCACAAACTCGGAAGCGCGTTTGCGTATCATTTTGGCAATCAGTTTTTCCAAATTTCTCACGCCGGCTTCGCGGGTATAATCAGTGACAATTCTCTCCAAAATTTCATCAGAAAATTGCAGGTTTTTTTCCTCCATTCCGTGTTCTGTTAATTGACGTGGGATAAGATGTTTATGGGCAATTTTCAACTTTTCTTCTATCAAATATCCCGCAATATCAATCACTTCCATTCTGTCTAGCAGTGCAGGATGAATATTTCCCAAATGGTTTGCAGTAGCAATAAAAAGCACTTTCGACAAATCGAAAGAGGTTTCAATATAGTTATCGTAAAATGTTGAATTTTGCTCAGGGTCAAGTACTTCGAGCAACGCCGCAGAGGGGTCTCCCTGTACATTCATCCCTAATATCTTGTCTATCTCATCCAGAACAAACACGGGATTAGCCTGACCTGCTTTACGCATACTCTGGATAATTCGTCCGGGCATGGCTCCGATGTAGGTTTTTCTATGTCCACGAATTTCAGATTCATCGCGCAATCCCCCCAACGACATACGGATATATTTTCTACCAATGGATTCAGCAATCGACTTTCCGAGCGAAGTTTTGCCCACCCCGGGAGGACCGGCCAGACACAAAATCGGCGATTTCATATCTCCTTTCAACTTTAAAACTGCCAAATATTCAATAATACGCTCTTTCACTTTTTCCAACCCAAAGTGGTCTTTATCCAATACTTCGGAGGCGGTTTGTAAATCAAAATTGTCATTTCCAATCTCATTCCAGGGCAAATCTACCATCAGTTCCAGATAGTTGAGTTGTACGGAGTAGTCGGGTGACATCGGGTTTGTGCGTTTCAGTTTTTTAAGTTCACGTTCAAAAAGTGCTTTGGTATCCTCGTTCCATTTTTTTTCTTTCGCGCGTTCTTCCAGCTGTTTGGTATCTTTTTCTGCGGGTGAACCACCCAACTCCTGCTGTATAGTTTTCATTTGCTGATGCAGCATATATTCCCGCGTTTGTTTTTCCATTTCCTCGTGAGATTTATGCTGAATCTGGTTTTTCAACTCCGACATCTGCAAATCTTTGTTCAGAAATTTCAAAACTACTTTTCCTCTTTCTTCAATATCCTTAATTTCCAGAATCGACTGTTTTTCTTCTACTGTTGCCGATAAATTGGATGCGATGAAATTCATTAAAAATGAAGGACTTTCGATATTTTGGAGCATATAGGTTGCTTCGCGAGGCACGTTAGGCGATATTCTAAGCATTGAGATTGCCGTGTCGCGAATTGAGCCGATCAACGCTTGAAAATCCTTGTTGTCTTTAAGTTCGGGGATAAATTCTTTCGTAATGTATTCACAAACGCGAGCTTTGTAGTAAGGTTCAGTCTCCACAATTTCCAGTAATTCAAAGCGTTTCAAACCTTGAACAATAATTGTAACGCTACCATCGGGCATAGACATAAACCTGAGAATCCGCGCAATAGTACCCACCGAATATAAATCCTCTTTGGAAGGTTCTTCCAATTCGTTGTCCTTGTGAGTAATAACCCCAATTGCCTGGCTTGTTCTGGAATATTCCTGTGTTAACTTGATGGATTTATTTCTTCCTACAGTTATGGGGATAACCATTCCGGGAAAAAGGACAGTATTCATCAAAGGAAGAATTGGAATGAGGTCATTTACCTTTTCCCTTTGCAGTTTTGCTTCATCTTCCAAAGAGAAGAGGGGAATAAAATTGACTTCACCTCCAATAATTTCGTTCATAATAATAATTTGTTACACCTTTTACTAATGGGTTGCAAAAGTATAAAAAATTTTTACTCTGCAATCGAAGTTTTCGATAACAAAATTTACAAAAGCTTCATCTTTTCAGAAAAATCTTACGCTCCTATTTGCAACCTATAAAAACAACAGCAAGTTAAATTGGCATCTGTTTGCTTTAAATAGTCGGCAACCGTGAGTTTATTGTCACGGATAAATTCTTGGCTCAACAAAGTATTCTCTTTGAAGAATTTGTTTAATTTACCTTCGGCAATTTTTTCAACCATATTTTCAGGTTTTCCTTCTTGGCGAGTTATTTCGCGAGCCAGTTCTAATTCATGGGCGATAGTAGCTTGCGGAATTTGCTCGGGACTAACTGCAAGAGGATTCATGGCCGCAATTTGCATGGCAACGTTGTGCGCGACTTCAAACACTTTTTCGCCACCTATCGTGAATCCGGAAATGGTAGCCAACAGATTTCCGGTGTGGTTGTATGCCGCCACGCAAGGTGCTTCAATTACTTCATACGCAGAAAGTTCTGTTTTTTCTCCAGTTTTACCGGTCATATCAATAAGCATATCTTCAACAGTAATGCCATCAATTTTGTGGGCTAACAATTCCTCGCGAGTTTTTATTTTGTTTGCCATTGCTATATCGATAATTAAATCTGCGAAAGCAACGAAGTCGGTATTTTTAGCCACGAAATCGGTTTCACAGCTAACCACTACGATAGCGGCGAAAGTTTGGTCAGCGTTCTTTTTAGCCACCACACGACCTTGATTGGAGGCGCGATCAGCGCGTTTTGCCGCCACTTTTTGTCCTTTTTTACGGAGGATATCTATAGCGAGGTCGAAATCGCCATCGGCTTCTACAAGAGCATTTTTACAATCCATCATGCCCGAACCGGTCATTTGTCTTAATTTGTTTACGTCAGCAGCAGTAATTGCCATATTGTTATTTATTAATGGTTAAACGTTGGGTTAATTATTTCTTAGCAGGTGTTTTACCGGTAGTTTTAACAGGAGCTTTTTTAGTTGGGATTCTTTTTCTTTTTAATTTATTTTCCTCATCAGAAGCTACATCCTTCACTTTTTTCACCCCTTTTACATCTGCAACTATTACTTTTGCGGGTTGTTCATCGTCAACATCAATGTCAATATTCATATCCGACGTATCGTTGCCCATTTCATCATCCTTCATTTCTTTATCAAGTTTTCGTTCTGCAGCACCCTCTGCAATAGCATCACAGATAGCCTTTACAATCACTGTAATAGATTTGGAAGCATCGTCGTTTGCCGGCACAGGAAAATCTATTAAATTCGGGTTTGAGTTGGTATCTACAATCGCAAGAGTTGTGATATTCAGTCTTCTTGCTTCTGCAACTGCAATATGTTCTTTCAAAATATCTACAATGAATATGGCGGCCGGGAGACGAGACAAGTCGGAGATAGAACCTAAATTTTTCTCCAATTTGGCGCGTTCACGTTGAATTTGCAGTTTTTCTCTTTTAGCCAAATTAATAAACTGCGTGCTATCCATCAATTTGTCGATGTCGCTCATTTTTTTAACCGCTTTACGAATGGTAAAGAAGTTGGTGAGCATTCCCCCTGGCCAACGCTCTGTAACGTAAGGCATATTAACTGATTTAGCCAGTTCTGCAATAGTTTCTTTCGCTTGTTTTTTTGTTGCAACAAACAGAATTTTGCGCCCTGATTTTGAGATTTGCTTGGCAACAGCACAAGCCTCATCCAATTTAGCTAATGTTTTGTTTAGGTCAAGGATGTGAATTCCATTCTTTTCCATGAAAATGTACTGCGCCATAGCAGGATTCCATTTTCTTCTAAGATGCCCAAAATGACAGCCGGCATCTAATAATTCTTCAAAGGTTACTTTTGACATGTTTTTTTTTGTTTACGTTCATTAAAGCAATTACTAAGTAGCGTTTTTACAGGTCTTAATAATTTCGATACTAAACAGGGTTAATATTTGCGTAGAGATGTGGCGCGTTACGTCTCGAGATGTGGTGCGTAGCATCTCTACCGGAATTTTCTAACGTTTTGAGAATTGGAAGCGTTTGCGTGCTTTGGGTTGACCGGGTTTCTTACGCTCTACCATTCGGGGGTCACGGCGAAGTAGTCCTTTTCCTTTCAACGCGGGGCGGTATTCAGGATTAATTTCTACTAATGCTCTTGAGATTGCCAAACGGAGTGCTTGTGCCTGACCTGCAGTTCCGCCACCATCCAGATTCACTTTAATATCATATTGTCCTTCCACCTCTGCCAGAACTAAGGGTTGAGTAATTACATACTGTAAAGTTGCCAACGGAAAATACTCTTTATAATCACGGCCGTTAACTGTAATTGTGCCGCTCCCTTTTTTCATATAAAGACGGGCTACCGCGGTTTTTCTTCTTCCTAATGTATTCGTTATTTCCATGATGCTTACTTGATTTCGTTAATGTTAATAATTTTTGGCGTTTGGCCTTCGTGCGGATGTTCCGGCCCGGCATATACGTACAAATTGCGGTACAGTTGGGCACCTAATTTGTTTTTGGGTAACATTCCCTTAATGGCGTGCTCCAAAATCTCAACTGGTTTTTTCTTTAACAATTGTTTTGGTGTAGTAAAGCGTTGACCACCAGGATAACCCGTATGTCGAACATACTCTTTTTCCTCCATTTTATTTCCGGTAAATCTAACTTTATCGGCATTAATAATAATCACGTTGTCACCACAGTCAAAATGAGGAGAAAAATAAGTTTTGGTTTTTCCTCTTAAAATTCTTGCCGCTACTGTCGATAAACGACCTACAATTTCATTTTGAGCATCAATAACAATCCATTCTTTCTTTACGATTTTCTCGTTTGCAGCGATGGTTTTGTAACTTAATGTGTTCATTTTGCGTTTTTGTTTTTGTTTTTTGCCTCCTGCCTTCACCTACAAAAGACTGATTTTCAATTAATAACTCCTTTTCTAAGCACAAGGATAATAATCGGTTTTTTGGGCGGCGAATATAGATTTTTTTTCAAACTAAAAAATATGCAATTATTTTAGGTTAAAAATTAGTTTGAGCCGTTATGAATGGGATTCCTCGCTGCGCTCGGAATGACAGCACAATTTTGCTATATGGGAGGGGCGGAAAAGCGGCGGCGGAATTTCGACAGGCTCAATGACCAGCCGCCGCGTTGTCATTCCGAGCGCAGCGAGGAATCTCGAACAAATCCAAACTCATTAACTAACTCCTTCCATTTCGGATTCATGGAGTTAATTAACAATTCTTTCTTGTTTCTGTTCCACTTC
>JAIRVY010000043.1 GCA_031253655.1 Bacteroidales bacterium | reverse complement strand
TGGACAGGCAATAACCTAGTTTGGTATTATTTGGAAACTTGCAACGATTTTAATGGTAATTACAGTACGGATGTTCGCGGCAATGAAAGTTGGGGATACGATATATCCAGCCGTCCATGCGTATCTAAAACAAAATATGCCGTTGTAGTAACTAAGGATGGGAGTGTAAATATTGCTAATTTTCGACACAGTAGCGCAAGTACCTATTATACAAATGCAGACGAGTCTCTATTAATATCTCCCAGTTCAACAATAACAGAACATCAACGTCCGGCATATACATTTACTAAAGCCTATAATCACAGTAAAGGCGAGGGAACTACTACCGGAAGCGGAAACATTATAAGCAACAATAATTACACTGCTTCGATGCACTCGAACGGAAAAGACTGGATACTATATGCGCGTGTAAACGGAAATGTAAAAGTAAATATTTTAGATGTGCCCTATCCCAAAGAGCATGTAGTGAATTTTAATCAGTGGGAAAGTAAAGTAGTTTTTGACTGGAAATCGGACAATCCAAATAGTTTAACAGGTAAATTTTATGTTTACAGACGTGAAACCACGCCTCCAGATGCAAGTTGGACTAATTTAACTGCTTCAGGTATAGCAGTAGAAAATGGAAGTAATAAACCAATGAAATATGAAAACACACTTACTACAACCGATTTTAATAAGAATTTTGAATATTGCATTGCCTTTATAGAAGGAACGGGTACGGCGCCAACAAACCCTATTACTTCCGTAAGAGCAGCCGATAGAATAGAACGTATCGTAAATACCACTCCGGTTCTCAACAACTGGACGGCTACGGCTATAGGTAACCCCTCGAATATCACGGTTTCTTTTACTGCCGACAACAGATTGGACAACAAATATACTTTCACCATAGAACGTTTGGAAAACGAAATACCGGTTGCCAACTTTATTACCTCAGAAAGTTTTAGCGGCGCTAGTACTTATACTCGTGCAGATAATTGGCCCCAATCGCCTTGTGATGCTTACAAATATACTGTAAAAATAAATGCCTTTGGCACCGTATTTTCAAAAGAAACCGGAGAAGTGCGTATTACCGGAAGCACCAAGTTTTTGGGAGATAAACCCGCAAAAGCCTCAAAAGGGGAATACGCCAACTATGTTCGTTTGCAATGGAAAATGGATAAGGGGGGACCGGGCAATGAAGTATATCGCGTTTTCAGGCGCGTTGCCAACACCAACCAACCGTTTGTAGAACTTGAAACCGTAACCAGCAATGCGGCAACCGTGTATTGGAGCGACTACAATGCGCTTACCGGCATTTACTACGAATACAAAATTACACACTATCAAATATGCGGCTCAGAAGAAACCGAATCGGCAAGTTTTTACGACATAGGGTTTACGCAGGCATTCGGCACGGTGTCGGGGCGCGTAACGTATGGTACAGGCTCGTCTGTGCAAGGGGTGAATATGCTGGTTCGCAAAAACGAACTCAATCAGGATGAAACCCAGTTTCTCTCGCTGAAAGCAGACGGCGGCGGACAAAAAATAGAATGGAACGCCGCAGAAGCATCCTACTTTAACGATATATACCTCTCTAAACAATGGACGTTGCAATTTTGGCTAAAGTTGAGTTCCCAAAACAGTTCCGGCGTTATCGGTTATTTCGGAAACAACCCAATAACCATTGACAAACAGGATAATTATTACAGAGTTGGCTTTCAGTTGAACGGTCAATGGCAATATACGGGCTATGAAATTCCCACCAACCATTTTTCGCACGTTACCATTGCTTGCAATGCAAATGAAATAAAACTTTATGTAGTGTGCGACTATGATTTTAACAACATTTACTATGATATAACCTCAGCGGCTACTCCGGAGCTGACTGCGCTGTTGCAAACCGAATGCAACATTAGTTTCGGACATTCGCTTTACGGTAATATTGACGACGTGCGCTTTTGGAAACGCTGTTTGGGCGAACCGGAAATAAAACGCGATTACAGCCGCCGCTTGGTAGGAAATGAAAACGGATTGACGGCATACTGGACCTTTGACGAGGGATTGGCAGGCTACGCCTTCGATATGAGCCGCGTGGGAACGGTGTATAACGGAAATCACGCCACTACTAATACACTTGTTTTCGATAATAGTATTCCAAACGATGAGTATCAATTGGCATTAAAAGCCATTACAGACGCCAACGGAAACTATCAAATCAGCGGTATTCCTTACATTGGCGAGGGTACAAGTTATTCCATCGTGCCGTTGTTGGGCGTACATCAGTTTAACCCAACCGAACAGTTGCGATATATCAGCCCTGCTTCTATGGTACATAACAATACCGATTTTACCGATATTTCGGCTTTTGAAGTGAAAGGTACCGTAGTTTACGAAAACGGCAGTTATCCCGTAGAGGGCTGTAATTTTGAAGTGGACGGAAAAATAGTGGTACGACCCAACGGACAGCCCGTTACAAGCGATTTCAGCGGCAATTTCACCATTAACGTGCCGATTGGCATTCACGCGGTTCGTGTAGTAAAACTGGGGCACACATTTACAGACGATGGTTTCATCAAACAAAAGAAAGTGGACCCCCAAACGCTTGATACTATTTATGTGGATTTGAACTACAATGCCCCAATAAACAATCTCTTGCTTGAAGACCAAACCCTTGTAAAACTTGTAGGTCGCGTAGTGGGTGGAATGATTGAAAACGACAAGCCGCTCGGTTTCGGAGAGTCGAAAAATAATATCGGCACGCAAACCATAAAATTAGAAAGCACGCGCAATGTAAATCTTAAATTTGTGGAAAATACGTATCAAAAAACCTATAACCACAACAACGGCGAATGGAAAAAGCCGGGAGGAATTGGCAGCGACCAAACCACCGTGTATTATAATCCCAACGACATTACGATTCATGTAAGTCCTCAAACCGGCGAATTTGTGGCGTGGGTATATCCCGAACCATATAATATTGCCGAAATAAGAGTGCCCACAGAATACGGCACCATGGCGGTTTACGATAACCGAGAGTTATTAGACCTTAAAAATGCAGTTGCTCCCGACATATCATATCTGAAAACAAGTGCAAGAACGTGGGCAGACTCTGTTTTTATTGCAGGAAAACCCGGAGTGGTTGACCATTGGGAGTATTTTGAAAACTCAGATACGGTTTGGTACAACGAACAGTGGACTTACTTTTATCAGGCAACACCCACATTCACTGCATTACAAACCGTGAACAACGAGCCTGTAAACTATTTTGGAGAATTGGAATATATCCTTAATAACGAACTGACCGGCGATACAGATACGTTAACACTGTACAATTCCGGTGCAGGTTATTTATTTGGAAAGCCTGTTTTTAAACAGGGAAAAGACTATACTTTCCATTTCAAAGCTTACGAAGAATATATCAATTATGTTCTCAACGATAGCATGAGATATCCGGTAAAAGACGGCTCCATTAACCTCATGAACGAAATACAACTTACTCCTGAGCCTGAACTTATTAAAATGGATGATAACGGAGAACTTGATTATATTTTTACGGCAGGCACTCCCAATCTTACTACCGGAAGCAATACGTTTTTTGCTACGCTCAGACTCGGAACCGTAAGTTATTACTGGAATATGCCCGCTGATCTGGTGAGCAATAACACTTCGCCAATTGAGGTATGGCATCTCGGAGACAAAAGTACCGGTACTGACTTTGTTACTTGTGGTCCTGACCAAATTACTTTAATTCTCAGAGACCCTCCCGGCACAAGCAGTTCATCTTTTATAGAGAAAGGAACCACTGTCTCTACAACTCATAGCTATTCTTATGCAGGGGGAGTAAATTTAATGGCACAATTAAATCTTTCTTTGGGAACGTCAATAACTTCATTTGTAGGACTTGGTGCAGGAGTGATTACGAAAGGAAAAGCCAAGTTAGATTTTTCAGCAGGAATAAAAACCGAATTCAAATATACTGCAGACTGGAAAACAGCGCAAACAGCAAGTTTCTTAGAACGTATTGAAACATCAGACAGTCCGGATTATGTTGGATACAAAGGAGATATTTTTATTGGTAATTCTACGAATATTCTTTATGGATTAACCAATGGTATTTCTATTGAAAAGAATTCTACAAATATTACGAATGCTTTTGAAACGGTTGACATAAACTCAAATCTTTCCTACTCAATAGTTCCTTCACAGGCTCTGGCATTCGGGCAAGATTTCGATACAAGGTTTGTATTTACCACTTTGGATATCGAAGATATTATGATTCCGAAATGGGAAAAAAATCGTTCAATGATATTTAGCGCTTATGTTCCTATAGAAGAGAATGTGTATGATTTTGTGGATACAACAGCGATTACAAAGCCGACGTATGTATCCAGATTGCTTCCTACAGATATTAATTTTGGAAAAGTGAATATGGATACTGTATTCGGAGATAAGGCTTCCGACAATTATCACTATCATGATGGACCCAGTTATATCATTGTTTTTCCACAGAATTATGATTATAAGCTGTTTGTGCAAGATTCTGTAATCTATTACAATAATCAGATTAATGTTTGGATTAACGTTCTTACGCAAAATGAAAAAGAAAAAGTGAAAATGAAAAAGCTTGGAAATTACAGCTTTGGTGGAGGCTCTACAACGAGTTATTCATTTACTGGAACGGCTTCGGAAACGTTTTCACAATCTTTCTATACAAAAATTAGCATTTATGAAGGTATTCAAACAGGTGTAAAAATTAATGATTGCGGATTTGAAATAATCCTTAATGGAGAAGTTGTCGGTGAAAATAGTGTAAATGATGAAAGATTGGAAGAAACTGTAATCTCAACCGGTTTTACACTTAAAGAAGAGGGAACTACCGATCAACTTACCGTTGACTACGGCATAACCGCTTCCGGAACATTTGCATTCAAAACGCGCGGCGGACGAACCTCATGCCCCTACGAAGCGCAAGTGCTTACTAAATACTTTGAACCCGGAATGCACATCTTGAGCGAAGGTACCATGCAGATTGAAGTACCCAAAATTAGAGTGGAAAGCGCTCCCATAGTGTTGAATGTGCCAGCCAATAAAACCGCAACTTTTTTACTTGCCTTAGAAAACGAATCGGAAACCAACGAAGATATATGGTTTGAATTTATTGTAGATGAAGCTACAAACCCGCACGGCGCCGTTCTTAAAAT
>JAIRVY010000141.1 GCA_031253655.1 Bacteroidales bacterium | reverse complement strand
AGCGAGGAATCTCGAACAAATCCAAACTCATTAACTAACTCCTTCCATTTCGGATTCATGGAGTTAATTAACAATTCTTTCTTGTTTCTGTTCCACCTCTTTAACTCTTTCTCACGATGTATTGTCAAGTCAAAATGTCCAAAATACTCATAATAAATACAGTATTCAAGATTATATCGAGATGTAAACGAATTCTTTATTAAATGATTTTTTTGTTGATAAATCCTTCTACATAATTCGTTAGTTACTCCAATATAAAGAGTTGTTTTATTTTTGTTTGTGAGAATGTAAACATAACCTCCTTTAGTCATCTTGAATTAATTTTGCGACAAATAAACATTTTTGTAAAACACCAAAATAAAAAATAACGCCTCAAACTAATTTTTAACCTTTTTTATATCTATGAATATTCAATAATAAAAAATCATGTTAATTTGCAACCTTATAAAAAATCATACAAATCATGATAAATTCCAAACTGTTAAACCCTAAAAGTGTGGTAGTTATCGGTGCGTCTAACGATGTGCATAAACCCGGTGGAAAAGTTTTAAAGAACTTGTTAGACAGTTCTTTTACAGGAAATGTATATGCTGTTAATCCTAAGGAAACAAACGTTCAAGGCGTTGTTTGCCACGCTAAAGTTGAAGATTTGCCGCAGGTGGATTGCGCTATTTTAGCCATCGCCGCAAAGTTTTGCCTGTCCACAGTTAAAGTACTGTCACACCAAAAAAGTACCGGCGGCTTCATCATACTCTCAGCAGGTTTTTCAGAAGAAAACGAAGAGGGCGCACAATTGGAGAAACAGATTGTGGAAACTATCAACAGTGTAGGCGGAACATTGATTGGCCCAAACTGCACAGGGTTCTTAAATAGAAACTATACGGGAAATTTTGCAACCCCGGTACCACCGCTACAACCCACCGGCATTGACTTTGTTTCCGGCTCCGGCGCAACAGCTGTGTTCATAACCGAATACGGAATGAACAACGGCTTAACATTCAATAGTATTTGGACGGTGGGAAATTCTGCGCAAACCGGCATTGAGGATGTGCTGGAACATTTAGATGATACTTTTGATCCCAAAACCAGTTCCCGTGTCATAATGCTTTACATGGAAAATGTGCGCAAACCGCAAAAACTGCTAAAACATGCTGTGTCGCTTTATTACAAAGGTGCTCGGCTTGCCGCTATTAAATCAGGTGGCTCCGCTGCGGGCAGCCGTGCCGCTTCTTCACACACAGGCGCATTGGCAACCAACGATGTAGCGGTTGATGCGCTTTTTAGAAAAGCGGGAATTGTGCGTTGCCACAACCGTGAAGAACTTACCACCGTGTGCTCAATCTTTATGCACCCCGAAGTAAAAGGGAAAAATATCGCTATCATTACGCACGCCGGAGGCCCGGCGGTTATGCTCACCGATACACTCTCCAACAACGGTCTGGAAGTGCCTCATCTTGAGGGTGAAAAAGCGGAAGTACTACTCGCAAAGTTATACGCGGGTTCCTCCGTTGCCAACCCAATAGACTTTTTGGCAACAGGTACTGCCGAACAACTTGGGTTTATTATTGATGCCTGCGAAAACGATTTCTACAATATTGATGCTATGGCAGTAATTTTCGGTAGTCCCGGACTTTTCCCCAACTGGGATGTATATGAACTATTGCACCACAAAATGAAAACCTGCAAAAAGCCGATATTCCCCATTCTTCCTTCCATACAAAATGTAAAAGAGGAAATTGCCGATTTTATTGAAAATAAACACCGTATCAATTTTCCTGAAGAGTGTGTGTTTGGAAACGCATTGGCAAAAGTTGTAAACACCCCTAAACCGCAACCATTGCATCCGGAAAAACCGAAAGTAAATGAAGTTGCTATCCGACAAGTGATTAATAATTGTGAAAACGGATATTTGCGTTTGGATGAAATCAGTGCGTTGTTGGATGCCGCAGGTATTACACGCAAGCAGGAAATAGAAGTAACCACCGTAGGAGCTGCTCTCGAGGCTGCTCAACAATTAGGTTTCCCATTGGTAATGAAAGTGGTAGGTCCTATCCATAAATCAGATGTAGGCGGTGTAGTGTTAAATGTGAAAGATGAAGAAACGGTGATTAAAGAATTTGAGAGACTTAGTAAAATACCAGATACTTACGCTGTTGAAATTTGCTCGATGTATTTCGGTACGGAAATTTTTGTGGGCGCCTCGAAAGAGGAAAAATTTGGACATCAAATTTTGTTTGGGTTGGGAGGTATTTTTATCGAGGTGTTGAAAGATGTGAAAGCTGCATTGGTTCCCGTTGGTAAACAGGAAGCATTAGAATTGATGAAACTGTTGCGAGGTTATAGAATATTGAAAGGCTTTCGCAAACAGGAACCTGTGAACGAAGAATTATTTGCAGATACTATTTCGCGTGTTTCAGCGTTAGTTGAGGTAGCGCCAGAAATTGCAGAGATGGATTTAAACCCCTTATTAGGAACTTCAAAAAGTATTACTGCGGTTGATGCCCGCATCAGAGTAGAGAAATAATGAAACTGTTGGTGCTTCTTCCCCGTGTTCCCTATCCGCTTGAAAAAGGCGACAAACTTCGTGCTTTCCATCAAATTAATGAGTTGTCGAAATACCACGATGTTTACCTGTTTGCTTTACAAGATGGTACGCTCCATCCAGATGCCTTAGAAATTCTTGAACCCTACTGTAAAGAGATTCATCTGCATAAATTGTCATTATTGAGTAAATGTACAGGAATTATTAGGGCTTTTATTAAGGGTTTGCCTATGCAGTGCGGGTATTTTTTTAGTAGTAAAGCCAAGCGTAAAATTCATAAACTCATCCTTACTATTTATCCCGACCATATTTACTGTTTTATGATTCGTATGGCCGAATATGTAAGAAAGTATAAGGATTGTCATAAAACGCTTGACTACCAAGATGCTTTATCAGTTGGCATGAAGCGCAGAGCCGAAAAAGCATCGTTTTGGAAAAAATCGTTTTTCCTGTACGAATATCAAGCTTTGAAAAGATACGAAAAAAACATTTTCTCCTGTTTTACTAATAAAACAATTATTACCCATACTGACCGAGATTTGATATCACATCCGCAAAGACAGTATATTCAGGTTATCCCAAATGGAATAGATTTTAAGAGGTTTAAGTATGTGAAAGTTAAGAAAGAATTCGATATCATTTTTACAGGAAATATGGCTTACTCTCCAAATGTAGATGCTGCTTTATTTCTTGGAAAAGTTATTTTTCCGACATTGTTACAGAAATTTCCCAAACTGAAACTCTGTATCTGTGGAACAAGTCCTGCTCCTTCTGTAAAAGCCTTAGAGTCGGATAATATTACCGTTACTGGTTGGGTTGATAATATTTCCGCTTATTATGCCAAGTCTAAAATCTTTGTTGCCCCGATGAAATTAGGTACAGGATTACAAAACAAACTCTTAGAAGCGATGGCTATGAAGCTACCCTGTGTAACCTCTCCCCTTGCCGGAAAACCGTTTATTGAACACGAGAATAACTGTCACTTGCCGCTAGTCACTCGTCGCAAAGCCAATAACCTACTAATATGCGAAACAGTTGATGATTACATAGATGCCATATCAAAACTATTATGTGATAAGATTTTCTACAAAACTACTGCCGAAAATAGTTACGATTTTGTAAAAGAAAATTACGACTGGGAAGAAGTGGGGAAAATGCTGGAGGAGGTAATGAACGAGGATTGAAACAAATATTAATTATTAAGTAATAATGATTCTGGACCAGTAAACTATTGAACTATTGAATTATTAAATCATTAATTCTTTAAATATTAATAAATAATGATTATTGACAAACTTTTTTCTTCCGTTGCACAAAAAGGGCACGTATGTGTTGGATTAGACACAGATTATGAATACCTTCCTATAGATTTTTCAAAAACATTTTCGCATATTAGCGATGCGCTTTTTACATTTAACAAACAGATTATCGATGCCACGTTAGATGTTTCCGCGTGTTACAAAGTGCAAATTGCTTATTATGAAGCATTTGGAATGCAAGGGTTGGAAGCATACCGAAGAACATTATCCTATCTGCGCGAGCAAAAAGCGATAATTGTTGCCGATGTTAAACGCGGCGACATTGCCAAAACTGCCGAAATGTATGCCAAAGCGCACTTCTCCGGCGATTTTGAAGCCGACTTTATGACTCTGAATCCCTATATGGGTATGGATACGATTTCCCCATTTCTACCATTTATCAAAAACAACGAAAAAGGCGTTTTCGTGTTAATCAGAACTTCAAACGAAGGTGCAAAAGATATTGAGTATTTGCTAACTGAGGTTAATAAACGGGTTTATCATATTGTGGGAGAAAAGATTAACACACTTGGAAAAAAACATCTTGGCAATTGTGGGTTTTCCTCTATTGGCGGCGTAATGGGATGCACACACGCCGATGAGGCGCAAGAGGTGCGTCAACAATTAGATAGCACTTTTTTCCTGATTCCCGGCTACGGTGCGCAGGGAGGAAAGGCAGAGGATATTGCACTTTATCTGAAAAATGGAAACGGCGGTGTGGTCAATGCCTCTCGATCCATTTTGTTAGCATATAAAAAAATAGATAATAGCGGAACAAATTTTGCCGAGCACGCAAGAAACGAAACGATTAGAATGAGGGATGAAATTTTGAAGACTGTAAGCACATAGGGCGGTAAGAGTATTAGAGCATAAGACTGTAAGACTATTTGAACTATTAAACCTTGAACTTTTAACCTTAAATCAATTTAATGGCAATACTCGTAAAAAACATCAAAAAATTAGTGCAGGTAGAGGAAACCCCCGCGATTTGGCGGGCAGGAAAAGAGATGCAAACCCTGCATACTATTGAAAATGCGTACCTTCTAACCGAAGGCGAAATGATTTTTGATTTTGGAAAAATGTGCGATTTCACTCCCGAAAAACTCTCGAAAATAAAAGAAAAAATAGATGAGATTGATGCCACCGGAAGAATGGTGTTTCCCTCTTTCTGCGATTCACATACTCATATTGTTTATGCAGGAAGCCGTGAAATTGAGTATATTGATAAAATAAAAGGATTGAATTACCAAGAGATTGCCAAGCGGGGTGGTGGCATTCTAAATTCTGCAGAGCGAATGGCTCAGGCAAGCGAAGAAGAACTTTACGAAGCCGCAAATGCACGACTGCAAGAGATGGCTACTTACGGAACGGGTGCCGTGGAAATAAAAAGCGGCTATGGACTTACCACCGAAACAGAATTAAAAATGCTGCGCGTAATTAAAGAGTTGCAAAAAAACTCCCCTATGATTATCCGCTCCAATTTTTTGGGAGCACATGCCGTACCGTTAGCCTACAAAGACAAACAACAAGAATATGTTGACCTCATTATCAACGAAATGATTCCGATGGTGGCTGCCGAAGAACTTGCCGATTTTATTGATGTGTTTTGCGACAAAGGTTTTTTTACAGTTGAAGAAACAGAGCGTATTCTGATGCAAGGAATTAAATATGGAATGCGCCCCAAAATACACGCCAATGAATTAGATTTTTCAGGCGGAATTCAGATAGGCGTAAAATACAACGCACTATCTGTTGACCATTTGGAGTACACCGGCGATGCAGAGATTTCATATTTGCTCAATTCGGAAACGATGCCCACCTTTTTGCCGGGCGCCGCCTTTTTCCTCGGTATGATATACGGACCTGTGCGTAAAATGATAGATAACGGACTGCCCATCGCCTTAGCCTCTGACTACAACCCCGGCTCTTCTCCCTCAGGAAATATGCAACTCATTCTCTCTATGGGCTGCATAAAATACAAAATGTTGCCGGAAGAAGCATTGAACGCGACTACCATCAACTCTGCCTACGCAATGGGAATCAGCGATATAGCCGGTTCTATTGCCAAAGGAAAAATCGCCAACTTCTACATCACCAAGCCAATTCCTTCTATTGAATATATGCCTTACGCTTTTGGAAGCAATAAAGTGGAGCAGGTGGTTTTGAAAGGAAGGAAAAGATAATTTCCGGCAACAACTCCTATTCACAATTCTTTAAGCATTGTATGTAGTTTTTTCATTCCTGTGGTTGCTTTTTCCTTAATAAAAACCACTTTTTTTGAAATGGATGGTACTTCTTTGGGGTCAATCACATAGGTTATTGCATCATGTTTGGCAAAATAATGTAAACCTGCCGCAGGATATACATTTAATGAAGTGCCAATAATGATGATAATATCGGCATTAGCAACTATTTCGGATGCCTTTTGAATTAAGGGCACTGCCTCTCCGAACCACACAATGAAAGGGCGTAACAATTGTTCATCCGGAGCCAAATCGCCAAACTTAATTGTTTTATATCCAATATCGTTTATATGCTTCTTCTGGTCATCACTACACACTTTGGTGAGTTCTCCATGCAAATGGATAATTTGGGTAGAACCTGCACGCTCATGCAAATCATCTACATTTTGAGTGATCACAGTAACCTCATAGTCGTTCTCCAACTCGGCGATGATTTTGTGGGCATCATTTGGTACTACCGTTGCTAATTGGGTTCGGCGTTGGTTATAGAACTCTATCACCAATTCCGGATTCTTGTACCACCCCTCAAGACTTGCTACTTCCATTACATCGTAGTTTTCCCACAAACCATCGTTGTCTCTAAATGTGCTGATCCCACTTTCCGCGCTTACACCTGCGCCTGAAAGAACAACTATTTTTTTCTTCATCACAATGTTTTTAATCTTCTTAATATTACCCTTTTTGTAAACAGAGAAACTATATCAACCCCAATAGAATTAACACCAACTACGCAATAGTATAGTACGCGCCATCAATGAAAAGCTTGTCATACACCGCTTGCGACTTGAGGTTTTGAACTGCAAACTTGCAGTCATCCAACCTAGATATACAAAAGCCACGAAATTGAAATATCACAACAATTCACAATAATATTTTTTTTAAGTTTTATGGAATGGCGAAGATAGTATTTTTCCGGTAACAATTAATTTGTATTTTTGCAGAGTTAAAATCATAAATCTATGCTCCCAGCCATTTACGAAGACTGCAACCATGTTGAAAAAGTCATACAATATGGCGACAATAAAGCAGAAACTGCTATTAGCAAATTGATAATAGACTTGCTGAAAAGGATTTGTACAGTAAGCGTGGAAAAGATGAAGATTATTGAAGAGAGGAGGGAAGCAGCATGAAAAAACTCTCCCTATCCGAACTCAATCGCATTACCCCTGAGGAGTTTATAAAACAGGAGAAAACTCCCGTGATTGTAATTTTAGACAACATTCGAAGTATGAACAATGTGGGGGGCATTTTCAGAACCTGCGATGCGTTTGTTGTGGAGAAATTGTATCTGTGCGGCATTACTGCCACCCCCCCCCATAAAGAGATAACCAAAACTGCGCTGGGTGCTACAGAATCGGTGGAATGGGAGTACGTTGAAAATGTTGCGAATTTAGTGCATCGTTTAAAACAAGAGAATATCAAAGTTTTTCTTGTGGAACAAACAGATAGTTCTGTTTTTCTTAATCAATTTCCATTTCCTGAAGAAAAGATGGCAATTGTTTTGGGAAATGAAGTGTTTGGGATAACAGAAGCGTTGCTACCTTTATGTGATGGCGCGATTGAAATTCCGCAACTGGGTACCAAACACTCGCTCAATGTTACCATCGCTGCAGGAATTGTGCTTTGGGAGGCATTTAACCAATTAAAGATTAATAATAAAAATTAAGAGTTAAAAGTTCTCATAAATTTGTTCGTGTACTAGCAGTCGTATCTTGCTTTTAGAGAGTAAGTTTGGCTCTGCATCAGGATATACACGGTTAGACAAAAAGATATAAATTAATTTTTCTTTGGGGTCGCAATAAAAAACGGTACCGGTAAAGCCTGTGTGCCCGAAAGTGTTTGGGCTCGTTTTTTTTGGCAAAATTTCAGAGGGTTTTTCCGCATTGGGGGTATCAAAGCCCAAAGCGCGCCGTTTGCTTCCGTTACAAAGATAGGGCGAAGTGAATAATAGCACCGTCTTTTCGCTTAGATAACGCTTACCGTTATAAATCCCTTTATTCATTATCATCTCTAAAATAACGGCAATGTTTTTCGCAGTTGAAAAGAGACCCGCATTTCCTGCAAACCCGCCAAACAGTGCAGAAAACTGGTCGTGTACATATCCTCTAACCACCTGCTTTCGAAATAATGTATCGTTTTCGGTGGGGGCAACTGTTCGCCTTGGAACACCCATAAGATGCAGGTTGAAATATGTATCCACCAATCGCAGAGGGTCGTAAAATTCGTAAAATAGATATTCCTCACACGATTTTTGAGTAATCTTTTCAATCATCTCTTTTAATAAAAGAAATCCCAAATCACTGTAAAGGTATTTTTTTGGTCTTAAATCGCTTTCATAGATTATTTTTCGAATCGTATCATGAAATTCCGGGTTAAGAAAAAGTTGGTCAGCCACGGGAACTGAAAATATATCAGTTTGAAATTCATTTAGATAGAGATTTCTAACAGAATCGGGAAGCAGTTCTTTATAAAAGGGAATAAAGGCTTGTAATCCTGATGTATGAGTTAATAATTCTTCAATAAGCAGTCGGCTTTTATTACTGCCTGCCAACCACGAAACATATTTTCCAATACTGTCTTTCAACGAAAACTTCCCTTCATCATACAGTTTCATTAACGCTAAAGTTGTGGCAAGGGGCTTTGTAATAGATGCCACATCATACAAAGTGTTGTCTGTAACCGGATTGTCAATATTATAATCGGTTGTACCGTAATTCTTCATCAGCAGAGGCTTCCCATTTTTTGAAACCCAAACCTGACATCCCGGGAATATTTTATCATTGATTCCTTTTTTCACAATTTTATCAATTTCGGCTTCTGAGGCTACATTTTGGAAATGAGATTGTACGGTATTATTATTATCAACATTATATCCCAATACCGAAACCGGCAAAATTCCTTCAAACTCAATTTTACCATAAATGCCTTGCATTGCGGCGCTAACGCTGTTTTTGGTGCGTTGGTAACCTACTATGACAGCGTGGAAACTGTTTAGAGATTTGAACTGCGCTAAAGCGTAGGGATTTCCAAACAGAGCCAGAAGTGTTTTTTTTGTTTTTCCTAACTCGTTGAGAAAAGCCACCGACTCCGGTGTTATGCCGTAGTTTTTTGCAGGAGACTGATTAGTGCTGAGATAGACAACTATTATTCGCTCATATTTTGAGAACTTTGCCAATGATACCGGAACGTCCTCTTTTTTAATGGTTTTATCTATAATAATAAACGGTAAATCAAATTCGATGCTTATCTTTTTTGCATAATTCTCGTTTTCAGCATCTACGATAAATAATAAACAGGTATTCTCTTTATCCGGCAGAGGTAAAATATTCCGGTCACTTTTTACTAAAGTTAAAGTTTTTTTTTCTATCTGTTTAATTAGCTGATTTACTTTCTCGTTATTCAATTCATTTATCACATTTTTGTTTTTCAAGGGTTGAAAAGTAGTTATTCCCCATTTTTCTTTCAGTTGAAGTACTTTCAAACACTTTTCATCTATGCTTTTTTCAGATATTTCGCCGCTTTCTACTGCTTTTTTAAGAAGTGGAATAATAACACTCAGTTCGTTGGGAAGGAGTAGAATATCCACACCTGCTTGCAGCGATTTTATTTCGGCATCTGCGCCCTTAGGGTAAGTTTTGCGTAGTCCGCCCATCTCCATTCCGTCTGTAATGATTAACCCATTGAATTTCATTTCATTGCGCAACAAATCAGTAACAATTTTATAGGAAGTTGTAGCGATGGAGCCGTGGGTAGCGTCAAGTGCGGGAATATTCAGATGAGAAACCATAATCATTTCGCAGCCGTTTTCTATTATTTGTTGAAAAGGATAAAGTTCCGTTTTCCATAATTGTTGTTTTGATTTCGTAATGATGGGCAAATCTGCGTGCGAATCGGTTTCCGTATCGCCGTGACCAGGGAAATGTTTAATGCAGGCAATCAATTCGTTATCTTGCATTCCGCGCATATATTGCAATGCCTTATCTACCACAAGTTCTTTGTTTTCCCCAAACGAGCGACTGTTAATCACTGGATTTTTGGCATTATTATTCACATCAACACAGGGGGCAAAATTTACGTGAATACCTAAGTGTTTGCATTGATTAGCAATCTCTTTTCCCATCTGGTAAATCAAGTTGTTGTTTTCAGGCGCCAGCGCACCTAATGTCATTTGCCGAGGAAAAGCAGGAATACTATCTAAGCGCATTGCTACGCCCCATTCGGCATCCATAGAAACCAATAGCGGAATTTTGCTAACGGACTGAATTTTGTTGGTCAGATTAATCTCGCGAACCGGGCCTCCTTGAAAGAAACATACACCCCCAGGCTGATATTTAGCAATCTCTTGAATTTTTTGATTGCTGTATTGTGCATCTTTATTAGAATGAATGCGAATAATAATGAGTTGCGCAATCTTCTCCTCCAAGGTCATTTTTTTCAACTGTTGATTCGCCCAACTTGAGTTATTGTAGGTAGTAATAGTTTGACATTCAAGTTTTTCAATAAAACAAAAAAGTAACATAAATATCAAAAGCGAAAGTATTGCAGTTTTTTTCATTACTCTAAAACGTTTGTAATTGGGTATTATTTTCAAAGTCGCCTAAGCCGAAAAACAAAAAAAAGTTTTTTTGGTTAAAAATTAGTTTGAGGAGTTATGAATGGGATTCCTCGCTGCGCTCGGAATGACAACGACGCCACCGGTAGGGAAGGGATTCCTCGTTACGCTCGGAATGACAACGACGCCACCGGTAGGGAAGGGATTTCTCGCTACGCTCGGAATGACAACGCGGCGGCTGGTCATTGAGCCTGTCGAAATGCCGCCGCCGCATTTTCCGCCCCTCCCATATAGCAAAATTGTGCTGTCATTCCGAGCGCAGCGAGGA